>NZ_CP012154.1:2642500-2986734 GCF_001187785.1 Wenzhouxiangella marina | reverse complement strand
CGACTACCCCGACGGTCTGATCCACATCGGCCGCCCGATTCGCGAGGTGCTGGAATTCAATGCTCGCCGGGGACGCATGGGCGAGGGCGAGGTCGATGAGCTCGTTGAACGTCGCATGGAGTGGCTGCGTCAGCGCTCGCCGCATTTCTTCGAGCGCGTGGGCACCGATGGTCGGGTGATCGAGATCCGCGGCAATCCGATGCCCGGCGGTGGCTTCGTGACCAGTTTTACCGACGTGACCGAGCGCAAGCGCACCGAGCAGGCTCTGCGCGAGTCCGAGCGCCGTCTGACCGAAGCCAAGGCCGATCTGGAAGCCCGCGTCATCGAGCGCACGCGAGCCCTGACCGAGCTGAACGAGGAGCTCAAGCGCGAGGTCGAAGTGCGGGCCCGCATGGAAGAAGCCCTGCGCCTGGCCAAGCGCGAGGCCGATGAGGCCAACCAGTCGAAGACGCGCTTCCTGGCCGCCGCCAGCCATGACCTGCTGCAGCCGCTCAATGCAGCTCGCCTGTTTTCCTCGGCGCTGGAACAGCAGCCGGCGCTGGACGAAGCCTCGGCGCATCTGATGGAGCGTCTCAGTGGCTCCCTGACCAGCGCCGAGGAGCTGCTGTCGGCCCTGCTCGATATTTCGCGTCTCGATGCCGGGGCCATGCCGACCAATGTGCGTGAGTTCGCGCTGCGCGAGGTGCTCGAGCCGTTGCACGCGGAGTTTTCGGCCATCGCCCGGGAACGCGGCCTCCGTTTCGACTGCGTCGGTTGTAGCGCCCGCGTCGTGTCCGACCCGAAGCTGCTGCGACGTGTGCTGCAGAATTTCCTGTCCAATGCGCTCCGCTACACCGACGAGGGTCGCGTGTTGCTGGGCTGTCGCCGCCAGGACGGCCTGCTCGTGATCCAGGTCTGGGACACGGGGCCGGGGATCCCCGAGGATCAGCGCGACGTCGTCTTCCGCGAGTTCCATCGGCTCCAGGAAGGTCGGCGCCAGGGCGAGCGTGGTCTCGGTCTGGGGCTGGCGATCGTCGAGCGTATCGCCCGCATGCTGGACCATCCCATCACCCTGCGCTCCAGCGAAGGGCGCGGCACGATGTTCGCCATCAGCGTGCCCCTGGGCGAGGGCGATTCGACGAGCGAGCCGCGGCGTCTGCCCCCGCGCAGTGGCCGTCGCGATCTGAGTGGTCTGCGCCTGCTCTGCATCGATAATGAACCGGACATCCTGGCGGGCATGAGTTCGCTGCTTGAACCCTGGGGCTGCCAGGTGGCCGTCGCTCGCAACGAGGACGAGGTGCTGGCCGTGATCCGGGGCCTCGAGGCACCGCCACAGGTCATGCTGGCCGACTACCATCTCGACGACGAGAAGAACGGCATCGATCTGATGAACCGTCTGCGGGCGCACTACGACGAGGCGCTACCGGGCATCCTGATCACCGCTGATCAGACCGAGACCGTGCGATTGGAAGCGCGTGCGCAGGGCTACCGCGTGCTGAACAAGCCCCTGCGCCCGGCCGCCCTGCGCGCCCTGCTGACCCGCTTGTCCAATCGGCCCGTGCGGCGAGCGCCCTGATCGGACCGCTTCCGTTCGGGTGCGCCGACCGCCGGAAGACTCGAGACGCTTTCCCGCGTCCCGAGCCTCGAGGCTCTGCTAACATCCAGACGGTCGGGTCGGCCTGAAGCCTGACCCGCGAGAGTTCCCGGCATCGCCGGTCTTCAGTCGATTAGGAGGACGCAAGCACATGGGATTTTTTGATTTCGTCGGCAATGCCGGCAGCAAGCTGTTCGGCGGTGGCCGGATCGATGAAAACGCGGTGCGCGAGCATCTGCTCGGGCTGGGGCTGAAGGTCCGGGCGCTGTCGGTGATCGCGCACCAGGACCAGAAGATGGTCTCCCTTGTGGGCCAGGTCGACACCCTCGAGGACAAGGAAAAGCTGATCGTCGCGGCGGGCAATGTCAATGGCGTCGAGCGGGTCGATGACCGCCTGCGCCTGGCGCAGCCCGATCCCGGTGCCACCATTCCGGCCGAGGCGCCGGCGGCGGCCAGCGGTGACGAGCAGGAGGAGCCGCCGGCCGAAGAGCAGCCGGAGTCGCAGTTCTACACGGTGAAGTCGGGCGACACCCTCGGCGGCATCGCCAAGCAGTTCTACGGCAATGCCGGCAAGTACCCGCTGATCTTCGAAGCCAACCGCCCGATGCTCAGCGACCCGAACAAGATCTACCCGGGTCAGGTATTGCGCATTCCGCAGGAAGACTAGTTCCACCCCAAAATCTTTCTATCGCAAAGCAGCGAAGAGAAAGACAAAAGGAAAGGCAAGACCTTTTTCTCGCAAAGGCGCAAAGGCGCCAAGAAAGCAAAGGAAAAAACAAGTTTCGATTGTTTTCTTCCTGGCGTTCTTGGCGCCTTTGCGTGCCAAAGGTTTTATTCCATTCTTCGCTGCTTCGCTGCTTTGCGACCTGAAGATTCTGACTTTCAACACTCACCGAAGTTTGCGGCTGTAGGCTGGGGCGACGAGCACGGCGTTGATCAGCAGGCTGTTCTGGCCGTCGAGGTAGGCGCGGACGGCCGGGTCTTCGGCAAAGCCGATCACGCGCCCCCGTCCGATAGTCTGCGTCATCAGGTAGGGCTTGAAAGCGAGCTGGCGCCGATTCTCTTCCCAGACGTATCCGCTGGCCAGCACCTCCTCGGGCCCCGCGTAGCGCACCACGTTTTCGCCCTGGTCCAGGCGCAGCGGAGTGAAGATGCGGTTGCCTCGGACGAGCACCGGAATCTGCGTCGCCGCGCCGGCACCGAGCCAGTGCTCACCGTCGACAACGGTGGCCGCCAGGATGCCCGACACGCTGTCCGGACTGCGCTCGCCTGCCTTCAGGGCCTGTTCGAGATCGGCGATGTCGCTGAACTCGCGGCCAGGTACGCGGGCCTCGTCATTTCGAGCGATCTTCAACTCCTCTTCCTCGACGCTGAGTTCGAGTCGGGCGCTGAGCAGATCGACGTCCGGATGCGCCGCCCACTCGGTACCGCCGGCCATCGTCACCAGGGTGCCGCCGTCGTTGATCCAATCACGGAGATTGCGCGCGCCGCCGGCACCGAGAATCCCGGCGTAGCTGCCGCGCCAGCGGGAGGCGTCGGGCAGGATCACGACGTCGTAGCGATTGAGATCCGCGCTCGCCAGCGTGGCCACGCGAATGGGCGTGACCGGGTAGCCGAATTGCCGTTCCAGAATGAAGCGCACGGCGCCGGGCGAGTAGACGTCGGTGGGGGCGTCCCAGGCCAGCGCGACGCGAGGAGCCATCAGGCGTCGGACGCGGTTGCTGCCGAAGCTGGGGCCGTCGGTGATCCAGCTGGTGTCGGTGCCGACCGGCATGGCGCCCGTGTCTGCCGCCAGACGCTGCAGGGTCTCGACCAGGTGGTCGGGGTTGTCGGCGCGCTGGAAGATCAGGCTGCCGGCCGGGTAGCGCGTCTCACCCAGGCTGAAGGCCTGCTCGCTGCGATCGATGGTCAGGCCGGCCCGCAGGGCCGCGGCCATCAGTCGCAGGGTGGCGGTGGACTCGCCACCGGCCACGAAGGCCACTCGAGCGTCCGGATTCTCCAACCGTCCGGCGGGCCGCTCACTGGGCTGGATCCGGTCCAGGTTCTCAAGGGTCGGCGCACGTCGACACGTCTGCACGTCGACGTTGAACATCAGCGGCAGGGACCAGGCGGTGACGTCGTAGATCTGGTCCGCCAGGCCGCGCGCGCGACGCCGCTCCTGCTCGGCCAGAAAGTCCTCGTCCATGTCGATCTGCTCGTCGAGCAGCACGCGCAGCTTGCGGTAGGCGGGTTGGGCTGCCGGGATGAGGTAGCTGCCGGCGCCCAGGGTCTGGCCGCAGGCGTCCAGCGCGTCGGCGCTCCGGTAGACCTCGGCGCCGTGCCGGGCCAGCAGTTCACCGAGGCGGTCGGCCGCGCCCTGATCGCGCTGGGCGGGAATGGCCCAGGCGGCGGGGCCCTGGCGCCGGCCGGCTTCGATCCCTTCCCGACGGTAGGCCGCGAAGTCGGCCCATAGACGATCGCGTTGCACGGCCACCGTTTCCAGCGTGGCCAGGGAAGCGGCGACGTATTCTCGGACCGTTTCGAGGTAGCTCATCTCCCGGCCATTGCGAAGGCGCATGACCAGGCCGCGAGCCGAGCCCTGTTCGTAGGTCATTGCGATGCCGCCATAGTAGGACGGCCAGCTGGCGCCGTAGCCGGGGTAGAAGGCATCGAAGATCTCGCGGGTGAAGTAGGCGAAACCATGGCGGTCGAACCAGCGCGCATTGTTCTCGCCGAAGCGTGTCAGGCTGGCGCGTTGCGATTCGGACAGCAGGGGATTGTATGGCACGGCTTCGGGCGCGAAGAAGAAGGTCGAATCCGGTCCCATCTCGTGCGCGTCCACGAAGGCCAGCGGGTACCAGTCGAGCAGGGCCTCGATGTGGCCGCGGGTCTCGGGCTGGGTCTGGCTGAGCCAGTCACGGTTGAGGTCGAAGAGATAGTGGTTGACCCGACCGGAGGGCCAGGGTTCATCGTGCTCGGCGGCCAGGCGGCTCGGGTCCGGCTCGAGCCCCAGGCCGGCCTCGAAATGATGGATGAAGCGGGCCCGGCCATCCGGGTTCTGCAGCGGGTTGATGAACACCAGGCTGGTCGAGAGAATCCGCTCGACGAGGGGATCGTTCTCGGCTGACAGCAGATGCCATGCGGTCACCATGGCGGCGTCGGCCGGTGAGATCTCGTTGCCGTGCACCGAGTAGGCGAGCCAGGCCGTCGCCGGCACGCGTTCCAGCGCGGCGTCGATGTCGGCTTGCTCGTTGCGGTGCGGGTGGGCAATGGTCTGGATGTCGGTCTGGATGGCGTCCAGGTCGGCCAGCCGCTCCGGGGTGCCGATGATCGCGTAGAACAGTGGGCGCCCCTGCCAGCTCTCGGCATAGTCGACCAGACGGATCCGATCCGGCATGGCTTCGGCCAGGGCCTGGAAATAGCGATGGATCTGCTCGGGGGAGCTGATGCGCTCGCCCGGGGCATGGCCGATCACGGCCTCCTGGGTCGGTACGGCGGGATCGTGGCTGCCCTGGCTGAAGCCGAAATCGCTGGCCCCTGCATGGGACGGGCAAAGGGCGAGCAGCGGGATGAGGAACAGGAGGCGTGAGGCGGACTGCATGGCGGGTCTCTCGATCGAACGTACCCGCTAGTGTGCCATGCGGACAATTCGGTAACGCTCAGTCGTGGCTCGAGCGTTACCGAATTGGCCGCACGGCAAGCTAGCGCAGCGGCGTGCTCAGGAAGGGAAGTCCCCGCGGCCGGCTTCCGGCGGCTCGACGGCCAGGCGCTGGGCCAGCAGCACGGCCTGGGTGCGGTTGGTGACGCCGAGCTTGCGCAGGATGGCCGTCATGTGCGCCTTGACCGTGGCCTCGGAAATGTCCAGCTCGTAGGCGATCTGCTTGTTGAGCAGGCCCTCGGCGACCATCATCAGCACGCGGAACTGCTGCGGGGTGAGCTCGCCGATCCGTTCGGCGGTTTCGAGTTCGTCGACGGAAGTCGCCTGGGCAGGGTCGCCGTCCCTCGGCTGCCAGATATCGCCCGCCAATACCGTATCCAGGACCTCCCGGATCTCGCTGACCGGGGCCGACTTGTGGATGAAGGCGGCGGCGCCGTGGTCCATGGCGCGCTGGATCACGACCGGATTGTTGTTGGCCGAAATCACGCAGACCGGCAGCTCGGGATGATGCGCACGAAGATAGATCAGCGCCGAAAAGCCCTGCACGCCGGGCATGTGCAGATCGAGCAGCACCAGGTCGGCATGATCGTGCTCGCGCGAGGCAAGCTCCAGTTCGGCCATGTTGCCGGCCTGGATGATCTCGGCGCCGCCGAGGGCGCGCTCCAGCGCCAGGGCCAGCGCCTCCCTGAACAGCGGGTGGTCGTCGGCCACGATGACCTGGCGCTGGCTCACGCGCGCGTCCTCGCCCTTCGTTCGCGGGTGTGCGCTGCGTCCCGGAACATCAGCGGTTCATTCGATTGCCGATCAGGTCGTCGACCACCCCGGGCTCGGCCAGGGTCGAGGTGTCGCCCAGGTTCGAGTAGTCGTTCTCGGCGATCTTGCGCAGGATGCGGCGCATGATCTTGCCCGAGCGGGTCTTCGGCAGGCCGGGGGCGAACTGCAGGTAGTCCGGCTTGGCGATTGGGCCGATTTCCTTGCGTACCCACTGGCTGAGCTCGCCGATCAGCTCGTCGCTGGGCTCGAAGCCGGCGGTCAGGGTGACGTAGGCGTAGATGCCCTGGCCCTTGACGTCGTGCGGGAAGCCGACGACGGCGGCCTCGGACACGGCTTCGTGGGCGACCAGGGCCGATTCGATCTCGGCCGTGCCCATCCGGTGTCCGGACACGTTGAGCACGTCGTCCATGCGCCCGGTGATCCACCAGTCGCCGTCCTCGTCGCGACGCGCGCCGTCGCCGGTGAAGTACACATTGTCGAAGGTGGCGAAGTAGGTCTGGTAGAAGCGCTCGTGGTCGCCGTAGACCGTGCGCATCTGTCCCGGCCAGGAGTCCTTGATGATCAGGGCGCCGTTGGTCGCGCCCTCGAGTTCGTTGCCGTCCGTGTCGACCAGGGCCGGCTGTACGCCGAAGAAGGGCTTGGTCGCCGAGCCCGGCTTGAGGTCCGTGGCGCCGGGCAGGGGGGTAATCAGGATGCCGCCGGTCTCGGTCTGCCACCAGGTGTCGACGATCGGGCAGCGGCCGTCTCCGACGACGTGGTAGTACCACTCCCAGGCCTGCGGATTGATCGGCTCGCCGACGCTGCCGAGTACGCGCAGGCTCTTGCGTGAGGTGGACTTGACCGGCCCGTCGCCGTCGCGCATCAGGGCTCGGATGGCGGTGGGGGCGGTGTAGAAGATGTTGACCTGGTGCTTGTCGATGACCTGCCAGAAGCGGGCATTGTCCGGATAGCTCGGCACGCCTTCGAACATCAGGGTCGTTGCCCGGTTGGCCAGCGGGCCGTAGACGATGTAGCTGTGGCCGGTCACCCAGCCGACGTCGGCGGTGCACCAGTAGATGTCTCCCGGGCGGTAGTCGAAGACCAGTTCGTGGGTCATCGCGGCATACAGCAGGTAGCCGCCGGTCGTGTGCAGCACGCCCTTCGGCTTGCCGGTCGAACCCGAGGTATACAGGATGAACAGCGGGTCCTCGGCGTTCATCTCCTCGGGCGGACAGTCCGCTTCGACGGCCTCGATGGCTTCGTGGTACCAGACGTCGCGGCCGTCCTGCCAGTCGATGTCGCCCCCGGTGCGCTTCACGACCAGGACCGTCTCGATGGTCGTGACGTCGTCCGACTTCAGCGCTTCGTCGACGTTGCGCTTGAGCGGCACGGTCCTGCCGCCGCGAACGCTCTCGTCGGCGGTGATCACGACGCTGGACTGGCAGTCGACGATCCGGTTGGCCAGCGCGCCGGGCGAGAAGCCGCCGAAGACCACCGAGTGGATCGCTCCGATGCGGGCGCAGGCGAGCATCGCGTAGGCGGCTTCGGGAATCATCGGCATGTACAGGGTGACTCGATCACCCTTCCTCACGCCGCGTGCCTTGAGCGCATTGGCCAGGCGACAGACCTGCTCGTGCAGTTCTCGATAACTGATGTGCCGACTCTGCTCCGGGTCGTCGCCCTCCCAGATGATGGCGGTCTGCTCGGCGTGCTCGGCCAGATGGCGGTCGATGCAGTTGTAGGCGACGTTCAGGCTGCCGTCTTCGAACCAGCGGATGTGCAGGTCGTCGCGCGCGAAGCTGACGTCCTTGACCTTGCTGAAGGGTTTGATCCAATCCAGACGCTGCCGGGCCTGTTCGGCCCAGAAAGTTTCGGGATCCTCGATCGAGGCCCGGTACATGGCCTCGTACTGCTCGCGGTCGATGCGCGCGTTCTGGAAGGACTCGGGAACGGGATAAACCTTGTGCTCGCTCATGATCGTTCGGACTGTCGAAAAACCCGTTGTCGATAGTAACAAGGTCGGAAGTGCTGCGGACATGCGACCAAAGTCGTCCCGCGGGCCGTCGGCGTTCCCCGTCGTCCAACTTTCGTCGTATAGACCAATCGGTAATGGTCGGCGTCCGGGGGACGGGCGCATCATCGAATGCCGTCGGTCGGGCCTTTCGGGCCGCAGGCCGCTGAAACGATTCAATCGATGGAATTCGAGGAGATCCTGTGATGGAGATTAGACGAGGGACCCGGCAGGTATTGATGGCGGTCGGCATTGTGCTGTTGTCCGCGCCGGCATGGGCCGATGCCGATCCGAGCGAGCGCGAGCGCGCGCTCGAGCAACGAGTCGCCGAACTCGAGCGGCTGGTCAACCAGCTGGTCATGGAGCGTGATGGTGCGATGGAGTCCAGCGAGCGTGCCGTCAGCGAAGTGCGGGCAGAAGTGGCTGAAGTGGCCGAGCGCGTCGAGGCGGTCGAGGCCAGGGACGAGTCGGCCGACATCGTGCGCGGCGCGACCCGCTTCAATTTCGGTGGCTACATCAAGGCCGACACCATGTGGACCCGCTACAGCGGCGGCTCGGTGCCGGCCAACAACCTGATCCGCGACTTTGCCGTGCCGGGACTGATTCCCGTGGGCGGCGACAGCTCGACCACCGACGTCGATTTCCACGCCAAGGAAACGCGCTTCAACTTCGGCTTCGCGCACGACACGGACAACGGCAGCGAGGTGTCCGGTTTCATCGAACTGGACTTCCTGACCGGCCCGGGTGGCAACGAGCGCATCACCAACTCCTACAATCCGCGCATACGGCATGCCTTCCTGCGCTACAACAACTGGCTGGTGGGGCAGACCTGGTCGACCTTCTTCAACGTCGGCGCCCTGCCGGAGAACCTGGACTTCGTCGGGCCGACGGAAGGCACGGTCTTCGCTCGTCAGGACATGATTCGCTACAGCACCGGTCCCTGGCAGTTCGCGATCGAGAATCCGGAAACCACCGTCACGCCCCTCGGCGGCGGCGCTCGGATCGTGACCGACACGGCCTTCCTGCCGGACGTGGTGGCCCGTTACACCGTGGGTGGCGACTGGGGCAATTTCGTGATCGCAGGCATCGGTCGGCAGCTGTCCATCGACACGGATACGGGCACCGAGCGTGAACTGGGCATGGCGCTGAGCCTGAGCGGCAAGGTCAACCTCGGGCGCAATGATCTGCGCTGGATGGTGTCCGGTGGCCCCGGCATCGGTCGCTATCTCGGTCTGAACACCGCCAATGACGCGGTCTTCGACGAGACCGGCAGTCTGGAGGCCATCGATGCCTACGGTGGCTTCGTCTCCTACCGGCATTTCTGGAGCGACAAGTGGCGCTCGAACTTCACCTTCTCGGTGTTCCAGGCCGACAACGACGTCGACCTGACCGGTCTGGGCGTGACCGAACAGGCCTACACCGGCATTGCCAACCTGATCTATCAGGTCAATCCCCAGCTGCGCTTCGGCATGGAATACCAGCACTCTCGTCGCGAGATCGAGAGTGGTGCGTCGGGCAACATGAACCGGATGCAGTTCTCGACCATCTACGCGTTCTGATCCCGTAGGCGTCGTTCATCAGGCTTGCCCGGCGGTTCGATCGAGCCGCCGGGCTTTTCTTTGCCGACCGCCCGGCAACTCTGTTCTCGGACCTGCGCTCGCCTCGCCGATTTTTGCTAACGTGGGCCGATGATCCCTGATGCAAGGACGCGACGCGCTTGACTGCCGAACCCGCTCTGGAGCCTTCCGCCTCCGACCCTGGTGAACTGCTGGCCAGCGGTGACTGGAGCGTGGATCGGGCGATGATGCTGGCGGCTCGGGTCGAGGCGATCGAGGGCGCTTTCAATGCGCTCGACGGAGAGCAGATCGAGCGACTTGATTCGGCGGGTGCCCTGCTCCTGTCCCGAGCGGCCCGCCGAGCGGGTGTGCCGCCGGGTGGCTTGCGCCTGCAGGCACAGCATCGCGCCCTGTACGAGGCCGTTGCCGGCATGGCGGAGCGGCCCGTCGTGCACCCGCAGCGGGTGGCCTGGTGGGCTCGTCTGCTCGGCGGCCTTGGTCGGGTCAGTGCCGAGATGGTGCTGCATTTCCATCGGCTGCTCGGCTTTCTGGGTCTGGTGCTCGCCACCGCGGTCCGGGCCCTTCCGCGTCCGCGGGACTGGCCGTTGACGTCCATCGTGCACCACATGCAGCAGACCGGGCTGAATGCGCTGCCGCTGGTCGCCCTGCTCAGCTTTCTGGTCGGTGCCGTGGTCGCCTTTCTGGGCGCGACCGTGTTGCGCGATTTCGGTGCCGAGCTGTTCGTGGTGGACCTGACCGTGTTCGCGTTCCTGCGCGAGTTCGGCGTTTTGCTGACCGCCATTCTGCTTGCCGGCCGGACCGCCAGCGCCTTCACGGCCCAGATCGGCACGATGAAGAGCCGGGAGGAAATCGATGCCATCCGAGCGCTGGGTCTGGATCCGATCCTGCTGCTGGTCATCCCCCGCCTGATCGCGCTGCTCGTGACCCTGCCGATCCTTGCCATGCTGGCCATGGTCGCGGGCCTCGCCGGCGGGATGAGCGTGTCGGCCGCCTCTCTTGGAATCCCTGCCGATCTGTTCTTCGATCGGATGAGCAATGTGGTCGAGTTCAGGCACTACCTGGTCGGTCTGGTCAAGGCGCCCCTGTTCGCCTTCGTGATCGCCCTGGTCGGCTGCCTGGAGGGCTTCAAGGTGGCCGGCACGGCCCAGTCGGTCGGCGAACGAACCACCTCGGCCGTGGTCCAGTCGATTTCCCTGGTCATCGTCATCGATGCCCTGGCGGCGGTCGTGTTCATGGAGCTGGGCTGGTGAGCGCGCCGGCCATTCGCGTCCGGGGCCTGGTCAATCGATTCGGCTCGCAGGTCGTTCACGAGCAGCTCGATCTGGACGTCGAGCGTGGCGAGATTCTCGGTGTTGTCGGCGGCTCCGGGACCGGCAAGTCGGTGCTGATGCGGGCCATCCTGGGCCTGCGTCCACCTCAGGCCGGCACGATCGAGGTGCTCGGGAAGACCGTTGACGATCGTCCGGGCAGCCGCGGTCTGCTGCGCCGGCACAGCGGGGTGCTGTTCCAGGATGGGGCCCTGTTCTCTTCCCTGAGTGTGCTTGAGAACGTCGAAGTGCCGCTGCGGACCCAGACGCCCGACCTGTCGCCGGCGCTGCGCCGCGAACTGGCTCGCATCAAGATCGGCCTGGTCGGTCTGCAGCCAGGGGCGGAAGACAAGCTCCCCTCGGAGCTTTCCGGGGGCATGCGTAAGCGCGCCGGCCTGGCCCGGGCCTTGGCGCTGGACCCGGAACTGCTCTTCCTCGACGAGCCGACCGCCGGCCTGGACCCGATCGGGGCCGCGGAATTCGATCAGCTCCTGCGAACCCTGCAGAGCGCCCTGGGCCTGACCGTGTTTCTGATCACCCATGATCTTGATACGCTGTACTCGATCTGCGACCGGGTGGCGGTGATCGGAGAACGGCGCATTCTCACCATCGGTACCCTGGACGAGGTCGAGCGCTGCGACCATGCGTGGGTGCAGGCCTATTTCCACGGACCGCGGGCACGCGCGGTGCGTCGCTGAGGGAGAAGCCATGGAAACCCGAGCCCCTTACGTTCTCATCGGTGCCTTTGTCCTGCTGGGCATGGCGGGCCTCGTGCTGTTCGGTCTGTGGAGCGCCCGCTACCAATCCGAGTCGGTCTGGAGCGAATACGAAATCGTCTTCGAACAGGCGGTCTCCGGCCTGTCGATCGGTTCCAGCGTTCAGTACAACGGAATCAGCATGGGGTCGGTACGTGAGCTCTACCTGGAACCCGAGGATCCGAGCCAGGTCGTGGCCGTGATCCGCCTGGATGCCGAAGCGCCCGTGCGCGAGGACACGGTGGCCCGACTCAGTATCTCCGGCTTGACGGGGGTGGCCTTCATCCAGCTGCGCGGCGGGAGCGCTGAAAGCCCGGTTCTCACGGCGCCCGAGCCCGGCCAGCGGCCGCGGATTCTGGCCGAACCCTCGCCGCTGCAGCGCCTCATCGACGCCTCCGACGATATCGCCAGCACGGCCAGCCAGGTCCTGCTGCGCATGCTCGATATCCTGAGCGAGGAGAACGCGGTGCGCGTGAGCACGACGCTCGACAATATCGATGCCTTCACCCGGGCGCTCGCCGGGGAGGAGAACCGCATCGCCGAGACCCTGGCCAATGCACAGGCCAGCAGTGAGGCCTTGCTGGAACTGCTTGAAAACGCCAACCGCACGATCGGGGAGGTGGGCGAGGCGGTGGCCGGCATCGAACAGCATCTGATCGATGAACTGCCCAATTTCAGCGCCGACCTGAGCGAAACCCTCGCTCAGTTCGCGTCCCTGTCTCGGCGCCTGGATCGTGTCATCGCCGACAATGAACAGGCCCTGTCCGAGTTCGGCGCCGAGGGCCTGGCCCAGTTCGGGCCCGCCCTGCAGGAATTCCGATTGCTGCTGCGCGAGTTGTCCCGCTTGAGTGGACGCTTCGAGCGCCATCCCGCCGGTTTCCTGCTCGGCGCTGACCAACCCGAGGAGTATCAGCCCGAATGAATGCCCTGCGTCGACTTCGAATCCGCGCGATCGTTCTGGCGCTCGCGACCTTGTTGTTGGGTGCCTGCAGTCTGCTCGGTCGCCCGGAGCCGCTCGTCATCCTCGCGCCGCGCGCGCCGATGATGACCCTGGATGCAGGCCTGGCGGTCGACTGGTCGATCCAGATCCAGCGTCCCATGGCCGATCAGATGCGCGATTCCGATCGCGTGCTCGTCCGGCGCGCGCCGGCGCGCCTGCAGGTCTATCCAGGCGTGGCCTGGCTGGATTCGGTTCCGGAAATGCTGCAGTCCATGATGATCCAGGCCTTCGCCGACAGCCATGGCTTCGCCAGCGTCAGCCGCGCGGGCGCCGTGCGGACGCGCTTCGGTCTGAACACGGAGCTGCGATCCTTCGAATTGGTGGACGATGCGGAGGGGCGGCGGGTCGAGTTGGCTCTGCAGGCCAGCCTGGTGCACCAGCGAACCGGCCGGGTCGTGTCCAGTCGGAGTTTCACGGTGCGTTCCCAGGTCCTGTCCGGTGATCTGGATGCGGTCGTGCTGGCCTTCGAATCGGCATTGGCCGAACTGTTGCCTCAGCTGGTGCAATGGGCACGAGATGCCGGTCAGGTCTCCATCGAACGGGATGGCCGAAGCTGAGAGGGGCGGGATCAGTCGCTGCCCGTTCTGACCGGGTCCGAGGGCTCGCCGCTCAACAGCGCCAGCAGCGGTTCGAGTCGTTGACGTAGTTCCTCGACATGCGGCTTGAGCTGATCACGCTCACCGCGTTCCAGTGATTCCAGCACCTCGTCCAGACTGAGGCGCGGGTCCGTTCTGGCGGCGGCTCGACGCGGCTCGGGCTCGCCGTCGATCAGGGCTTCGAGGTCATGATCGAGACGCGGATCGGGTGAGGCAATCAGAAAACGACAGCGCACATCCAGCACGCCTCCCTCCGCATCGAGACCCAAGGCCTCGAGGTTCGGGATGAACCGGTCACGGAGGATGGCGGCGCCATGCGCCTCGGTGGCTGGAAGGAGAAAGCAGAACGATTCGGGTCCGATCCGATAGACCGTGTCCTCACGGCGAATCGACTCCTTGAGCAGGCGGCCCAGGCGCCACCATGCCTGGCCGGCGAAGGGCTCGCCGAGTTCATCGGCCAGGGCGCAGAGTCCGTCCAGATGCAGGGTGACCAGACTGACGGCCTGTGCATGTCGTCGTGCAAAGCTCAGCGCCTGAGCCACGCGTTCGATGCAGTCATCCCGACTGGCCAGCCCCGTCCTGGGATCCCGATGAGGATTGGACTCGAGCGCCTGTACCTGCCGGCGCAGCAGTTGGCTGCGAACATGGGTCCAGGTTCGCGCAAGCAGTTCGCTGTGCCTGAAGGGCTTGCCCAGAAAATCGCTGGCGCCCAGTTCGAGCGCCTTCTGTCGTTCCGACTCCTGATTCTCGACGCCCGTCATGGCAACGATGGGCAAGCCGGCGCGGCGGTCGTTCGGGTCCTTGCGAAGACGGCCGATGAGTTGATAACCGCTCATGCCCGGCAGGTTGATATCGGTGAACACGACCTGGACGTCCGATCGTGCTTCGAGTTGCCTGAGCGCATCTTCGGCATTGCCGGCCAGCAGCAGTTCGAAATGCGGTTCCAGGATGCGTTGGGCCGCCAGGCGGATCAGCTTGCTGTCGTCCACGAACAGGATGCAGGCCGGACAGGGGACGTTCGTTGGCTGTGGCATGGTCGGGCTCCGGAGGCCGCTGGATACCTTTGACAGCTGCAAGTTCCAGGCCACTCCGCCAGCGCATGCGAGCCATTTCGCCAGGATCCTGCGGGTTTCGATAGAACGGTCACGATCCGCCTCGAATCGACCAGTGACGAAGGCTGGCTGCTTGTGCCCCCGAAGATCGTCCTTCTGCGGCCGCGCCCGATCAGCGATCGACGCCCAGGATCCGCCGCATCAGACCATCGCGCAGCACGAACTGATGGCGAAGCGCCGCGAGCACATGCAAGGCCGCCAGGCCCAGCAGGCTGATGGCCAGGGCCTCGTGCAGCTCTTCCAGGATGTCGGCCAGGTTCTCGTTGACCGGCAGCAGGGCCGGCAGATCGAGGGCACCGAACCAGCTGGTACTGTGTCCTGCAGCGGTGCTCCAGGCCCAGCCACTCAGGGGAATGGCCAGGATCAGGCCGTACAGGGCCCAGTGCGTCAGGCTGGCGGCCAGGCGTTCCCAGGCTCGCATCGATTCGGGCCATGCGGGTGGGCGGTCGAAGAAGCGCCAGGCCAGGCGGATCAGCGCCAGGCCGAAGACGGTCAGGCCGATCGACTTGTGCTGATTGACCAGCGCGAACTGCTGACGGATCGACTCCGCTTCATCGATTCGCCACGCCCAGATGAACTGGAGCAGCAGGCCGATCACCACGGCCCAGTGTAGGCTCTGGGCGATCAGGCCGAAACGGGTCCGGGTGTTGCGAAAGGGCAGGGGCATGGCGTTCATGCTAGCCGATCCGGTGATCGCCGGGAAAGAGCGGATGCGGGTCGAGTGGGTCTGACAAGCCCGGGCAGCCGCTGCGGTATCCTTGCGCACTGACCCCCAGAATCCGGATTCGAAACGGCCATGTTCTGTTCTCCCAATGATGACTGCGTCCCCCTGGAACTGCTGAGTGAAGATCAGCTTGACGCCTGGCTCCAAGGGGCGTCGGCACGAACTCGGCGCTGGGTCGAGGGCAGCGGCTTTCAGGCCAGGGCCGACAGCTTCGTTCCGATTCCTGACGAACAGGGCGGGCTCGCGGCGGTGCTTGCCGGTCGTGCCTCGAAAGAGCGCCTCTGGGCCTTGGCCCATCTGCCGGCACGCTTGCCCGCGGGTCACTATCGGCTCGTCGGCGACTGGTCGGACGAGGACCTGGAGCTTCTGCTGCTGGGTTGGGCGTTGGGCGCCTATCGCTTCGACCGCTACAAGGAAACTTCACGCCCTGAAGCGCGGCTGGCCTTGCCGGAGAAGGCATCGCGTCGGGTCACCAGTCTGTATGAGGCAAGCGCCTGGGTACGAGACCTGGTCAATACGCCGGCCAGCGATCTCGGGCCGGCCGAACTCGCGGCCGAGGCCCAGGGATTGGCCGAGCGTTTCGAGGCAAGCCTCGAGGTCATCGAGGGGGACCGTCTGGAGCAGGAGTTTCCAGCCATCCACGCGGTGGGCCAGGCCTCCGCTCGTGCGCCTCGTCTGATCCGCATGCGCTGGGGCGATCCGGGGAATCCCGCACTGGCCCTGGTGGGCAAGGGCGTGGTCTTCGACTCCGGCGGCCTCGACATCAAGCCGGGTGCCGGCATGGTGCTGATGAAGAAGGACATGGGCGGCGCGGCCCACGTGCTCGGCCTGGCCCGATTGATCATGGATCTCGGTCTCAAGGTCGACCTCAGGGTCTACATTCCGGCGGTGGAAAACTCGATCAGCGGCAATGCCTATCGCCCGTCGGACGTGGTTCGGACGCGCAAGGGCTCGACCGTGGAGATCGGCAATACCGACGCCGAGGGCCGCGTGGTGCTGTCCGATGCCCTGACCCTGGCCTGCGAGGAGGGGGCGGAGCGAGTGATCGATTTCGCCACCCTGACCGGGGCTGCGCGCATCGCGCTCGGCGAGGATCTGCCCCCGATCTACGCACGAAAACTGGATCAGGCGCGCGCCATCCAGGACCGCAGCTTCGAGCTCCAGGATCCGCTCTGGCAGCTGCCCCTGTTCGAAGGCTACCGCAGTCAGATCCAGCCAGCGATCGCCGACCTGTCCAACACCGGAACGAGTCCCTTCGGGGGCAGTCTGACTGCGGCGCTGTTCCTCGATCATTTCGTCGACGAGGACCGCGACTGGATGCACCTGGACATCTACGCCTGGAACCGCTCGGACCGCCCCGGACGACCCGCCGGCGGCGAGGCTCAGGGTCTGCGCGCCATCTTCGACTGGCTGGAACGTGAGTACGGGCGCAGCTGATTCTGGTATCGCCGGGCGGGTCCCGGTATGCTTCGGACCTGTGGGGTTGGTTTTGGAATCGAAGCATGGAGCGTGATTCAGCGTTGGATGACGGGCTCGAGGCGGACAGTGGCTTCGAGCGCTGTCATGCCGAACTCTATCGAATTGCTCAGCGTGAACTTCGTCGCCAGTTTCGATCCGGCACGATCGACACGGTCGCCCTGGTCAATGAGGCCTGGTTGCGCGTTCAGAAAGGTGAGTCCGCCTGGCAGTCCCGCGGGCACTTTCTGGCCAGCATGACCACCACCATGCGCCACGTGCTGATCGACTATGCGCGTGAGCGCGGCGCCCAGCGCCGCGGTGGGGATTGGATTCAGGTCACTTCCAGCGCCCTCGACCAGCTCGAGGGAGAGGATGGCAGCGTCGATCTGCTGGCGGTGGACCGAGCCCTGAAGCAGCTCGGCGAGCGCTCGGAACGCCAGGAAAGGCTCCTCGAGTTCAAGCTCTTCGGTGGTCTGACCACGGAAGAGATGGCCGAGGCCCTGCAGATTTCGACGGCGACCGTGACGCGAGACCTGCGCATGGCCACGGCCTTCGTCCGGCGGGCCATGGAAGCCTGACCGTGGTCTCGGCCGCCGATTGGGCCAGGCTGCAGGATCACTTCGAAGCGCTCTGTGATCTTCCTCGCGCCGAGCAGACCAGAGCCCTGGATTCTCTGGGTCTCAGCGCCGAAGAACGAGCCGAACTGGAATCCCTGCTGGACTTCGACCGGCCCGAAGAAGGGCTCGACCCGGTCTCCGACGCGGTTCGTGCCCTGTCGGATGAGCTTCAGGCCGAGGACCTCACCGGGACGCTGATCGGGCCCTATCGCCTGACGGGACGCCTCGGCGCGGGCGGCATGGGCGAGGTGCATCTGGCCGAGCGTGATGATGGGCGTTTCCAGGCCCGAGTGGCGATCAAGTTCGTGGCGGCGGCCAGTCTTCGTGCCCGCGCCCTGTTCGAGCGCGAGCGCCAGATTCTTGCCCGCCTGAACCATCCTTCGATCGCGCGCATCATCGACGCCGGCGAAGACGCCCGTCTCGGGGCCTACCTGGTCATGGAGTTCGTCGATGGCCGGGCGATCGACGAGGCGGCCGGCGATCGGTCCTCGTCGCCCCTTCAGCGCTTGCAGTGGATGGCGGCAGCCGCCGAAGCCGTGGCCTTTGCCCACCAGAACCTGGTGCTCCATCGCGACCTGAAGCCGGCGCACCTGCTGATCACGAATGACGGCAGCCTGAAGATCCTGGACTTCGGTGTCGCCGGCCTGCTCGATCAGCGCTCGGGAGACGGACAGTCAACGGCCCAGACCAGCTTCACGCCCCGCTATGCCGCACCGGAACAGATCCTCAACCAGCCGGCCACGACGCGGACCGATGTCTATGCACTCGGCCTGATCCTGTTCGAGCTGCTGGCCGAGGGCCGGGGCGCATTCGGTGATCGGATCGCGGCCATGGCCGAGCGCAAGCTCGAGGGCGCTCGCCGAGCACTGCCTCCGGTTGCCGGCCTGAACCGGACCCAGCAGCGAGATCTGCGCGCGATTCTCGCCCGCTGCCTGGCGCGGCCGCCGGAGGATCGCTATGCCGGCCCGGCCGAACTGGCGGTGGATCTGAACGCCGTGATCGCCGACGAGCCGGTCCGCGCCCGGCAGACAAGCTGGATGGAGTCGGGTTGGCGCTGGTGTCGTCGCCATCGTCTGACCAGCGTGGCCCTGGTCGTCGCCCTCGCCAGCGTGGTGCTGGGGACTTCTCTGGTGCTGCGCTATGCCAATCAGGCGCAGCTCGATCGTGAACGGGCGCTGGCCGAGGCCGGTAAGGCCCGGGCGAGCACGGAGTTCCTGGCCGACCTGCTCTCGGGCTCGACGCCCGGACCGTCCCAGGGGCCGGAGACCACGGCCCGCGATCTGCTGGAGCGCGGCCGCGATCGGCTTCAGGACGAGCTGGCCGACGAACCCGGCACGCGCGCCTATCTCGAGCTGGTGATGGCCCGCAGCTTCATGTTTCTCGGGCTCTACGACGATGCCATGGCCCTCATCGACCGCCCCATGCCTGCCGATGAGCCGGAGATTCGCAACGAGCGGGCGCTGCTCAAGGCTCGGCTTCTCATGTTCAAGGGTGATTACGTCGGTGCCGCCGAGCATCTCGGTGCACAGCCCGTCGACGAGTTCACCCCGGCTCAACGGGCCCAGGCCGAGCTGTCGCGTTCGACGGCGCTGATCAACCTGAACGACATCCCTGGCGCGCGCGAGGCGGCCGAGCAGGTCGTGCTCTGGTCGGACCGGATGGACGACGGCCTGGAGATGCGAGCCTCGGCTCAGAACATGCTCGGGGTCATCGCCTACAACGAGCGGGATTTCGAGCGGGCCAGCGGAATGTTCGAGGAACTGCTCGAGACCCGCATCCGCCAGTACGGCGAATCCCACGCCGAGACGGCGCTGGTGATCAACAATCTGGCGGGCATCAGTTATGCCATGGGCGAGCTCGAACGTGCCCTGGAGCAGTACGAGCGCTCGGCAGCCCTGTTCGAGGCCCATTTCGGTGTCGAGAACCGTTCCTTTGCGATGGTCCAGCGCGCGCTGGCCATGACCCATCGCAGACTGGGCAACGCGGACCTGGCGCGGCAGGGTTTCGACCGGACCCTCGAGGTGATCGAGAACTGGAGCGGCAGCGACGACCCCATCTGGCGCGAGGTCCAGATGCAGCGCATCGATCTGCTGATTCTCCTTGATCGTGACGAAGAGGCTCGCGCGGCACTCGAGTTCGTCGGCCCGCTCGATTTGCAGGACTGGGAGGGGCGGCCGGACGAGGCCTGCCGCTGGGCCTACCTGCGCGCGGCCCTGGCCCTCCCCGAGGACATCGCCCGCTGGTGCGAGGCGCTGGGTCCGGAACCGGATCACCTTCGGCCGGGGCAGGATTTCCTCCGGGCGCGGATCGCGCGTGCGGCTGGCGCGGACGGTGAATTCGAATCCATGCGGGCGCGTGCGATCGATTCGATCGAGCTCATCACTCCGCCCGATCCGCTGCTGGAGTCCGCGATCCGGCGACTCTGACCGGCGGCACGATACGCGCCACTGAAAATCCGATGATCAAGGCTTCGGGATCATTCCGTAACTCTGATTGACCCCTGAATCAATCGGAGCGAGTCCCTTGAAATCACTGAAGCAAAGCATTCTGGCCATTGGCCTGGTTCTTCTCGTATCGAATCCGAGCCATGCGCTCGATTTCATCGTCAACAGCACGGCCGACGTGCCCGATGCCCTCCCGGGCGATGGGCTCTGCAATCCGGTCAACGCCCTGCCGCAGACCTGCACCCTGCGTGCAGCGATCATGGAGGCCAACGCCCTGGGGGGCGCTCACAACATCGCCCTTGCGACGGGCGTCTACGTGTTGAACAACCTGGGCACGGGCGAGGACCAGGCCGCGACCGGCGACCTCGACATCCACGCCGAGATCCTGATCCTCAACGGCACGAACAACCCGCCCCTGATCAGCGGCAATGCCACCGACCGCATCTTCGATGTCCATGCGGGCGGTGAGCTGACCCTGAGCAACATCGATCTGTCCGGTGGGCGCGCCAACGAGCCCGGCACGGTTCGGGGTGCTGCGGTCAACGTGCGCGGCGACGCCAGGCTGCTCCTTCAGCAGTCTCGCGTGTCTGTCAATCTGGCCAATCAAGGCGGCGCCATCTACAGCGATGGACTGGTGCACATCCTCGACAGCGAGCTGTTCCACAACGCCATCGTCGCCGACGAGCTGCTTCCGGAATTCTCGGACGGCGCTGCGATCTTCAATCGAGGCATGCTGCTGATCGAGCGCTCCACGCTTCGCGACAATGGCCGCCTGCCCGGTTACGACGGACCCCTGTCGACCACGGAGTACGCCATCCACAGCCGACGTGGCTTCGTGACCGGTCCTGCGGTTCTGATAGGCAACACCACCCTGTTCAACAACACCAACGGGGTCTTCTCCGACGGCGTGCCGACCCTGATCACTCATTCGACTCTCGTCAACAACAATCAGCGCGGCCTTCGGTTCCTGCGCGATCTCGATGCGCTCGGCGAGGTTCAGCTCACGGTCATCCAGAGCGTGCTCTACGGTCACACCTCGGACTGCAACGACCTGAGTGATGCCGAGGCCGAATTCGATCTGGCCTTCAACATCAACGCCAGCTCGGACGAGAGCTGCGGCTTCACCGGCTTCAACGATTTCCAGAACATCGCCTATCCGTTCTTCGGTGGGTTGGGCGATCACGGCGGCCCGACCCCGACCCTGATGCCGAAGTCGAATGGCCCCCTGGTCGATCCGGTCGGGGGGAGCTGCGGTACGCTGGACGAGGATCAGCGGAGTGCTGCCCGGCCCATCGACGGCAATGGAATCGGCGGTGCGATCTGCGACATCGGCGCGGTCGAATTCAACCCCGACGGCGATCCGGAATTCACCGACCGGATGTTCTCCGATCGCTTCGAGCAGGACTGACCCGGCCGCGCTCGATCGCCGGGCTTGCCTTGTTCACGCGCTGCGACCGACAATGCGCGGTCACCAAAGTGGTACCGCGTGTCGATCATGGCGCCAATCCCGGAGAATCAAGGTCTGCGCCACGATGTGATTCGAACGCTGGTGCTGGCCGGCCCCCTGGTGGTCGGTCAGTTGACCAGCTTCGGCATGAACTTCGTCGACACGGTCATGGCCGGTCGAATCGGCACCGTCGACCTGGCCGCCATCGCCGTCGGTTCGTCGATCTGGGCCGCCGGTTTCCTGTTCGTGCTCGGCGTCCTGCTCGCCGTCTCGGCCACCGTGTCCCAGCTCGACGGGGCAGGGCGTAGACATCAGGTCGGCGAATTCACCCGCCAGGCCATCTGGCTGTCGCTGATGCTGGCGGTGGTGCTGTTTCTGGCCGTGCGCAGCGCCGGTTGGATCATGGGAGCCATCGACGTCGAGGCACAGGTGGCCGAGCTGTCGATGGACTATCTGCGCGCCATCAGCTGGGGCGCGCCCGCCCTGTGCGCGATGATGGCGCTGCGCTTCTTTTCCGAGGGCACGGGCTACACGCGACCGACCATGTACGTGGGCCTTCTCGGCATCGCCTGCAATGTGCCGCTGAACTACGTGCTCATGTTCGGCAAGCTCGGCGTGCCGGCCATGGGTGCCGTTGGTGCGGGTTGGGCGACGGCGATCGTATTCTGGCTGCAGCTGTTCGCCCTGACCGCCTGGATCGCCTGGCGGCCCCGCTATGCGCCGTTTGCCCTGTTTGCCCGGCTGAGCCGTCCGAACGCGCGGGAAATCCTGTCCCTGCTCCGCCTGGGTCTGCCGATCGGCGTGATGGTGTTTCTCGAAGGCGGCCTGTTCGTCGGTACGGCCCTGCTGATCGGCACGCTCGGGGCGCTGCCCGTGGCGGCTCATCAGGTCGCAATGAACTACGCCGGATTGATGTTCATGGTGCCGGTGGGCCTGTCCGGCGCCATCACCGTGCGCGTCGGCAACGCCATCGGCCGCGGTGACGTGCTCGGGGCGCGTCGGGCCGGCCTGGTCGGCATGGGCCTGGCCACCTGCTTCGGCCTCGTCTCGGCCACCGTCATGCTGACGGTTCCCGAGTGGATCGTGGGCTTCTACACGAGCGAAGCCGAAGTGGCGTCATTGGCCGTGAGCCTGTTGTTCTTCGCCGCGATCTTCCAGCTGGCCGACTGCCTTCAGGCATCGGCGGCGGGGGCGCTGCGCGGACTGAAGGACACCCGGATGCCGATGGTCTATTCGATCATCGCCTACTGGGCGATCGGTCTGAGTTGTGGCTGGTTCCTGACCTTCCGCATGGAATTCGGCCCCGAGGGGATGTGGATCGGCATCATCACGGGCCTGAGCGTGGCCGCGGTCCTGCTGAGCCACCGGTTCCTGCGGATCACGCAGCAGCGTCTGCGGCTGATCAGGTAACGCTCAGCATTGGCACAAGCGCCGTGGGCCGCGCATGACCACTGGCCCATTGCTCCGTTCACCCGGGCTCCCTACAATGCGGCGGGTCGTCTTCTGAGCTGTGACCCCATGACTACCCATCGCCCGAATATCCTCGTTCGCCTCTGGCTCGGTTTCTGGAACGGCGTGACTGCCCTCCGCATGGCCGTGTTCAATATCCTTTTCCTGATCGTGCTGGCCCTGGTGCTGCGGGCGATCTTTGCCGGGGGTGAGGCCCTGGTACTCGACGATGACACGACCCTGGTCATTTCGCCGCGAGGCGTGATCGTCGAGGAATACGTCGGTACGCCCTTCGAGCGGGCGGTCAACGAGGCGCTGGGTCAGGAGCTGCCGCAGACGCGGCTGCGCGATATCGTGGCCACGCTGGAGTTCGCTGCCGGCGACGACAAGGTGACCCAGGTCCTGATCCAGACCGATCGCCTGATCGGCATGGGTCCCGGCATGCTCAATGAACTCGAGCAGGCCTTCACCCGTTTCAGGGAGTCCGGCAAGCGGGTCATTGCCCACGGTGGATGGATGTCGCAGGGGCAGTACTTCATGGCCTCCCTGGCCGACGAGATCTGGCTCGATCGCGATGGCATGGTCCTGCTGCAGGGCTATGGCATGTATCGTCAGTACTATGCGGACGGCCTCGAGATGCTCGAAGTCGACGTCAATCTGATCCGCGTGGGTGAGTACAAGTCGGCAATGGAGCCCTACATCCGCAATGACATGTCCGAGGCCGATCGCGAGGCGCGCCAGTACCTGATCGACGATCTCTGGCAGCGCTACCTCGATCATGCCGCGTCCAATCGCGGCATGCCGGTCGAGGTGCTGGCTGATCTGACCAACAATTTCCCGGCCTATCTGGAACAGGCGGGCGGCAGCATGAGCCAGATGGCGCTGGATCGCGGTCTGGTCGACCGCCTGGTCAGCCGGCCGGAACTGCGCTCGGAACTTGCCCTGAGCGGCGCCTCCGACGAGGAGAGCGGCTACCGCCGAATCGGCATGTCCGAATACCTCGAGGGTCGTCAGCTCATGACGACGCCGGGTGATCGTCAGGTCGGCGTGATCGTGGCCCAGGGCACCATCGTCGAGGGCAGCCAGCCGCCGGGTACCATCGGGGGCGATTCCACCGCACGTCTGATCCGCCAGGCGGCGCAGGACGACAAGATCGAGGCCGTGGTGCTGCGCATCGACTCGGGCGGCGGCAGTGCCTTTGCCTCCGAGGTGATTCGCACCGAGCTGATGAATCTGCGTGATGCCGGCAAGCCCGTGGTGGTGAGCATGGGCAATGTCGCGGCCTCGGGTGGCTACTGGATCGCCATGGGCGCCGACGAAGTCTGGGCCTATCCCACGACCATCACCGGTTCCATCGGCATCTTCGGGTTCTTCCCGACCTTCCAGAACACCCTGGCCAAGATCGGCGTCTACACCGACGGGGTCGGTACCACGCCACTGTCGGGCGCCCTGCGGCCGGACATGGCGATGGACGAGGAAACCCGGCGCATGCTGCAGAACTTCATCGACCATGGCTACCAGGAGTTCATCGGTCTGGTGGCCGAGCACCGCAACATGAGTGTGGAAGACGTCGATGCCGTCGCCCAGGGACGTATCTGGACCGGCGCCCAGGCCCAGGACCGAGGTCTGGTGGATCACCTCGGCACGCTCAGCGACGCGATCGATTCCGCCGCCCGCATGGCCGGCCTGGGTGAGGACTACGACGTCACCTATGTCGAGCAGGGTATGGAGCCCTGGCAGGCCTTCCTGACCGGTATGGGCGCACGGGCGCTGAGCATGGCCGGCGCCGAACTGGCGCCGCCGGAGGCGCGGGTGCTGCCCGACGATCTCCGTCGCCGTCTGGTCGAAGACATGGCCTTGCTCTACGAGCATGCCGGTCCCGGTCGGACCGGCGTGATGGCGCACTGCCTCTGCGACGTGCCGCGCTGAGCGCGGCGCTCAGTGATCGATCAATTCGCGCGTATCCGGGGCCGGCAGCAGTCCCTGCAGCCGGGCCAGGGTTTCCAGCTCCGGAATCTCGCGGCTCAGCACGCGCAGGCGCTGGCGTTCGGCCGGCGTGAGCCGGTCCGGGTGAACGCCCAGGGCGTCCTGCTCGCGCTCCAGCTCGCCCAGGGTTCGACCCAGGCGCCAGGCGTCCACGTACCCGGTGGAATCGCAGCGGCTGGCCGCGGTTTCGCCGGCGCGTCCGCGCTCGAAGCCGCCGGTGGCGCTGCAGTCAGGACGGCCGGCACAGCCGGCGAGGAGCAGGCCGAGGGCGGTTGTCAACAAGAGGGCTCTTGGCATCGCGGTGCGTTCCTGTCCGAAGCGAATCAGCGGGGAGCATACTCGATCGGAGGTGCCTTCTGGATCCAGTGACCCAGGGTGTGGTCGGCAGCCTCTGGGCACTGCCCGCGGCGCGGCGGGAGCGTCTGCGTCTGGCGGCGGCGGTGGGCTGGATCGGCGGCATGGCACCCGATCTGGACGTGTTGATCCGGTCCTCGACCGACACCCTGCTGTCGATCGAGTATCACCGCCACTTCACCCACTCGCTGTTCTTCATCCCGATCGGCGGGCTGATCGTGGCGCTGGTGTTGTGGCCATTGTTACGAAAGCGCGTGGATTTCGGCCTGCTCTATCTCTGGGCCACCCTGGGCTACGCTTCGCACGGCCTGCTCGATGCCTGCACCTCCTACGGGACTTACTTGCTCTGGCCCCTGGCCGAGACGCGCTTCGCCTGGAACTGGATCAGCGTCATCGATCCGCTGTTTTCCGGACCCCTGGCCGTTCTGCTGGCGCTGTTTCTTTGGCGTCGCCGTCGCTGGGCATTGATTGCTGCCTGGGTCTGGGGCCTGGCCTATCTCGGTCTCGGCGGACTGCAGAATCATCGAGCCGAGGAGCGCTTGCAGGTCTGGGCCGATCAGCAGGGGCTTCGGGTCGAGCGCCTCGTCGCCAAGCCCGCCTTCGCCAACCTCGTGCTCTGGCGCGGCCTGGTCGACGATGGCGAGCGCTACCATCTGGCCGCCTTGCGCATGCTGCCGGGGGAGGGTGAACGGATCTGGGAGGGTGGGTCCGTGCGTCGCTTCGAGCGGCCGCGGCTCGACGCCGACAGTCGTCTCGAGCGCGACCTCGACCGCTTCGAACACTTTTCGTCGCGCTGGCTTTTCCGCTATCCGGACTACGATCGCGACGGGCGCTGGTTCGTCGGCGATTTCCGCTACGCCATCGACCCGGCCAGCCAGCGCCCGCTCTGGGGCATCGAGCTGGATCCGGACGACCCGGAATCGCGTGCACGTTACACTACCCCCCGCCGTGTGACCGAGTCGGAGCGCACGGCCTTCTTCCAACGGCTGCTCGGAGAGGAATCGTCCCAGCCCAGGCTCGAAAGGGACTGAACACCGTATGCTCGCTACCGTTACCGATTTTCTCTGGTCCTATGTGCTGGTCGTGGTGCTGATCGCGATCGGACTGGTCTTCACCGTCGGCTCGCGCTTCGTCCAGCTGCGCTACTTCATCGAGATGTTTCGCGTCCTCGGCGATGCCTTCAAGCACCATCCCGGACAGGTGTCCTCGTTCCAGGCCCTGACCCTGAGCGTGGCCGGTCGCGTGGGCGCAGGCAACATCGCCGGCGTGGCCGTGGCCATCACCCTGGGTGGGCCCGGGGCCATCTTCTGGATGTGGGTGGTCGGCCTGATCGGCATGGCCACGAGCTTCTTCGAGTGCACGCTGGCGCAGGCCTACAAGACCCGCGACAATCGCACGGCCACCTTCAGAGGGGGGCCGATGCACTACATCGAGCGCGGCCTGGGCTCGCGCGGCTGGGGCATGGTGTTCACCCTGCTGCTGCTCGGCACCTTCGGCCTGGCTTTCGTGGCCCTGCAGAGCTTCACGGCCTCGTCCTCGCTGGAGCAGGCCTTCGGCGTGCCGCCCCTGACCACGGGCATCGCGCTGACCGTTGTCATCGCCCTGACCATCTTCGGCGGCGTGCAGCGGATCTCCCGGGTGACCGAGATCATCGTGCCGATCATGGCGATTCTCTACGTGCTGATCGCGCTCTACGTCATCGGTACCAACCTGGGTCAGGTGCCTGGCGTGCTCGAGCGCATCGTGGTCGAGGCCTTTGCGCCGACGCCGGCGGTGGCCGGCGGCATCGGTGCGGTCATCATGATGGGCGTTCGACGCGGCCTGTTCTCGAACGAGGCCGGCCTGGGCAGCGCGCCGAACGTCGCCGCCGTCGCCACGGTTCCGCACCCTGTGCACCAAGGCATCGTGCAGAGCTTCAGCGTGTTCATCGACACTGCAGTCATCTGTACGGCCACGGCACTGATCATTCTGCTATCCGGCCTGACCGCTGGCAGCGAGGACGGCGTGGTGCTGACCCAGCTGGCCCTGGCCGAGCACGTCGGGCCGCACGGAGAGACCTTCGTCAGCGTGATCCTGCTGCTGTTCGTGTTCAGCTCGATCCTCTACAACTTCTACCTGGGCGAGAACGCGACCCAGTGGATGGACCCGGACAATCCCTGGCTGTTCATCATCTTCCGGGTGTTGATGCTGCTGCTGATCCTCTGGGGCTCGGTGCAGGACCTGAGCACGATCTTCAGCTTTGCCGATCTGACGATGGCGCTGCTGGCATTGGTGAACCTGGGTGCGTTGATCCTGATGCTGAAGGTCTGCTTCCGCCTGATGCGCGACTACGACGAACAGTCCAGGGCCGGACACGTGCCGGTCTTCGACCCGGACAAGTTCCCTGATCTCGAGATCGACCGTGAGGCCTGGGAAGCGAACCGGGACACCGTCGAACGCTGAAGTACGGAGGGCGCTTCACGACGCCGATGCGCTTCTCGAGGTAAGTGGTCGACGTGCCCGGGACGTTCTCCCGCGGAGGCAATGCGGCTCCAGTCTTGAACTGCTAAAGCACCATTTCCGCCGGGGGAATCACGAATGGTTCCGATCGCGAATTGCGACGATCAGTACGGCAGATGTCCAGATCAGGGCCTGCGGACGGCGGGTTCAGGCTGCCGAGCGGTGCCGCTTGAGGTAGACCAGCAGTTGTGAGATGGCCGCCGGCGTCATGCCGGGGATGCGCTGCGCCTGATCGATGCTCGGTGGGCGGATGCGCTCGAGCTTCTCTGTCAGTTCGGCCGACAGGCCGTGCACCACACGGAAGTCGAAATCTTCCGGGATGGATTCCCCGGCGGCCTTGCGTTGCCGTTCGATTTCGGTCTGCTGACGCTCCAGGTAGCCCGCGTAGCGAATGCGGATGCCGACCTGCTCGGCGACGTCCGGGCGATCGACGCCGGGGCCGATGCCCTCGATCTGCATCAAGGTGGGGTAGTCGATCTCCGGCCGTCGTAGCAATTCTTCGGCCGTGGTGTCCTTCTTCAGCGGAATGCCCAGGCCGTCGCGAAGACGCTGGCCGAGTTCGGACTGGTGGCCGATGCGCAGCGCGGCGAGGCGCGCGGCCTCGGCGTCGATCGCTTCGCGTCGTTCGACGAAGGCCTGCCAGCGACGGTCATCGATCAGGCCAAGCTCCCGACCGCGTTCGGTCAGGCGCAGATCGGCGTTGTCTTCGCGCAGCTGGAGTCGGAACTCGGCCCGACTGGTGAACATGCGGTACGGCTCGGGCGCGCCCTGGGTCACCAGGTCGTCGATCATGACGCCCAGGTAGGCCTCATCCCGGCGCGGCACCCAGGCCTGTTGCTCCTGCGCCTGCCGGGCGGCGTTCAGGCCGGCGATCAGGCCCTGGGCGCCGGCTTCTTCATAGCCCGTCGTGCCGTTGATCTGGCCGGCCATGAACAGGCCGGGCAGGTGGCGGGATTCCAGGCTGGGCAGCAGGTCGCGCGGGTCGAAGAAGTCGTATTCGATGGCGTAGCCGGGTCGGGTGACGTGGGCGTTCTCGAGACCCGGGATGGAATGCACGAACTCCAGCTGCAGCTCGAAGGGCAGGCTGGTCGAAATGCCGTTCGGATACCACTCGCTGCTCTCCAGCCCCTCGGGTTCGAGGAAGATCTGGTGCGAGCTCTTGTCGGCAAAGCGGACCACCTTGTCTTCGATCGAGGGGCAGTAGCGCGGCCCCGAGCCTTCGATGGCGCCCGTGTACATCGGCGATCGATCGAGGCCGGAACGGATGATTTCGTGGGTCCTCTCGTTGGTGCGAGTGATGAAGCAGCAGACCTGCCGCGGGTGATCTGCCGGCGTGCTCAGGCTGGAGAACACGGGCCGCGGTTCGTCACCCGGCTGCGCTTCGAGCTGCTCGAAGTCCATGCTGCGTCCATCGAGGCGTGGGGGCGTGCCGGTCTTCAGTCGGCCCACGGTCAGGGGAAGTTCGCGAAGACGAGCGGCCAGCGCGTTGGCGGGTGCATCACCGGCACGTCCTCCGGCCTGGTTGCGGGTGCCGATATGGATTCGGCCACCGAGAAAGGTGCCCGTGGTCAGCACGACGCAGGGTGCCCGGAAATCCAGGCCCATGGCGGTGCGCACGCCGCAGACGCGGCCATTCTCGACGATCAGGTCGTCGACGGCCTGCTGGAACAGTTGCAAGCCTGCCTGATGTTCGACGAGGCGTCGGATGGCCGATCGATAGAGCGCTCGGTCGCACTGGGCGCGAGTCGCCCGAACCGCCGGTCCCTTCCGCGCGTTGAGGGTTCGCCACTGGATGCCGGCCGCATCGGCGGCCTGGCCCATGGCCCCTCCCAGGGCGTCGATTTCCCGCACCAGATGGCCCTTGCCGATGCCGCCGATGGCCGGGTTGCAGCTCATCTGACCGATCGTGTCGATCGCATGGGTAACGAGCAGGGTGCGCGCACCGGCCCGCGCCGCGGCCAGAGCGGCTTCCGTGCCGGCGTGGCCACCGCCGATGACGATGACCTCGTAGTTGGTGGCCTTGGCCATCCGATGCTCCATCCCCGGATCGGGGTGTTTCTTTCAGTCAACTCAGCAGTTTACCGAATTTTCGGCCCAGGCTCAGGGCGGCTGTTCCCGGATCCGTTCGGGTGCGCGGGAAGGGCGTCGGTTCGGGACGCTGGGGCGGTTCGTGGTCGGTGGCGCTCGCCGATTGACAGGAGGCGGCGAACTGCGCCGCGGTGGCGGCGACTGACCCATCAGCGAACCGCCCGAATCACGCTGGGCCCGCTGTCGCTCGAAGCGTTCGATCCGGTCCGGGGGGAAGCTGCCTCGCGGTCTCGACAGGCCCTGGCCATCGCTCATTCGCCGATCACGGTAGTCGAACAGGGGCTCGTTCGGTGATGGTCGCCAGACCCGGTGACGGTCCCAGGGCGCACGGTAGTCATATGCCCAGCGCCAGCTCAGGGAGAAGAATCGCGGGTGGGTGTAGGGGTAACCCCAGTACCAGGCCGAGTAGGGGTACAGCCAGGGATCGTAGGCGTGCACGACCACCGAGTAGGGCAGGTAATAGCGGCTGAAGTAGAAATGGTCCAGGGACCAGTAGGGATAGAGCGCGGAATAGCCTGCCGCGGACCAGGCTGGCTGGACCGAGCCGTCGCCGTAGACCCCGTCGTAGCCGTAGCGCGGCGTGGTCGTGCTGCAGCCGGCCAGCAGAACCAGCGCGGCGGTGAGGATCATTGCTTGTCCGGGAAATTTCATTCATCCACCCTGTCGAAGCCGTACCTTGTTTCAGCATACTCCGGTCGCATGCGGCTTGCCTGAACGGGCTTGCACGCCCGGCTGGCTTTGGTGATGATGGGGCCGAACTTCGAGCCGACTGGAGTGGTTTCCATGAACGACCGTACGCGTGAGGCCTTGAGCAACACCGACACCTGGGCCCGCTTGCCGGTGATGCTGCTGTTCTACCTGCTGCTGGCGATCGCGACACCACTGCTGATGGTGGTCAGTCTGGCGGGCTGGGTCATGCGGCTGTTCACCGGCGAGCGCACGGAGGGGGTGACCGAGTTCGGCGATACCCTCGCTGCCTGGTTCTCGCAGACGGCGCGCTACCTCACCGGGGGCGCCGAGCGACGCCCGTTCCCCTTCGAGGATCTCGATTGTCCCAGCGATCATCCGGCGAGAATGCCCTCTGCGGCAGCGCCGGCGCCTGGTGCCAGGGCTGCATCGTCAGCAAGCGAATCGAAAGTACGATCGAGCCGAGCGGCGAGCGACGAGTCGAGCGCCGGCAAGGCCGGGGGAGAGCGCTCGAGCGAAAAGCAGTCAGCCGCTGCGGGATCTGCCTCGAAGAAGGCCTCGCCGAAGACGAAAGCCAGCAAGAAGACGGCCGGCAAGAAGACGGCCGGCAAGAAGACGGCCGGCAAGAAGAAGACGGCCAAGAAGAAGACGGCCAAGAAGAAGACGGCCAGGAAAACTTCCAGCAGGAAAAAGGCAGCGTCGAAAAAGACCAGCGCCAGGCCAGGTGAGGGAGCCGATGGTGACTCCGGTCAGGCCGGCGGTGGCGAGTCCGGTTCATGAGCCGGACCTACGATCTGCAGGGCTTCACCTTGTGCCTGGACAAGGTCGTGCTGATTTCGGCCGTGTTCGAGGCCGAGCAGGGCGAAGGCTGGCAGTTCAACATCCGCCTGCTCGGTGATGTTCGTCTACCGATCAAGGAGCCGACGCGGGCCTCGGCGCTGCTGGAGCGGCAGATGCTGGTTCAGGCGCTCAATGGCCGCCTCGAGGCGGTGGCATCGGAGGCATCCCGGACGGCTTGAGCAACGCTTCCACCTCGCTCAGGGCCAGGCGTAGCTGCGGGCGCCCGTCGATCGGGCTGGGCAGCGGCTGCAGCGCATCCCGACCGATCATCAGCATCATCTCGACCAGCGTTCCCCGCCGGTCCACGACCAGTACGTCGACGGTTCTGGGCTTGCCATCATGCCAGCGGACCCGGCGCCGTTCCTGGTCGAAGGCGATGTGGTTCTCCATCAGGTATCGGACCACGGCATCCGGGTCATCGCTGAAGACCTGAAGGCAGACGCGGGAGAACTGGTCGGCCGTGCCTTCGGCCACCGGGCCCACCAGCCGTGGCCGAAAATCATCGAGGAAGCGCATGGCAGCGGCGGCTTCGCGACGGAGATTCTCCAGCGCCTCTTTCAGTTCCTCGCCGCCGTAGAGCTGCTGCCAGGTCTTGAGCTCATCCTCCACTTCGGCGTTCGAGGGCAGCCCGTTGCGCGTCGAGGCGCCGAGGCGCTCGGCGGCCTTCTGTTTGGCGAGCAGGTAGCTGCGCTGACCTTCCGTGGCCATGATGCGTGCCGCTTCGGCGGCAATGGACTGACGCAGCTTCTGGCTGCGCGCGGACGAACGCTGGGGCATGAGCCTTGCTCTCGGTCGGGTTGGCCTGGTCAGTAGATGTCGTAGGGATCGAGATCCTGCTCGAGATCCTCGGACTCACGCATCGGTGGCAGATTGTCTGCCTGGAACCATTCGGTCATGGCGCCGGGAAATCCGGGTCGCACCCGCTCGCCGGTGTCGGGGTCGATCAGCGCCTGAACCAGTCCGACCGGGGGCTCCGGCAACTGCTCGGGACGATTCTCGAGGGCCACGGCCATGAAGTCGACCCACAGCGGAAGCGCCGTGCGTCCGCCCTGTTCCCAGGACCCCAGGGTCTCGTTGTCGTCACGACCCAGCCAGACCGTGGTCACGACCCCGCCGCCGAATCCCGAAAACCAGGTGTCGCGCAGGTCATTCGTGGTGCCGGTCTTGCCGGCCAGGTCATCCCTTCCGAGCGCCAGCGCGCGGCGACCGGTGCCGAGGCGGATCACATCGGACATCATGGAACGGATCAGCCAGGTGGTTTGCGGAGACAGCACCTGCTCGGCTGCTCGGGGTACGACTGGCCCGACCAGCGGCGGTGGTTCGAGCGTTTCGCTGATTTCGTCGAGGTCGATCCTGCGCGGACCTGCTGTCTCGGCCGTATCCTCTGCCGACTCTTCGATGGCCGTCATGGCCGGCAAGCGCTCGGGGCAGTCCGGGCAGATCCGGGTCCAGCTCGGCTCGTAGACCATCTCGCCCTCGCTGGTTTCAACCCGGTGAATGAATTCGGGCTCGATCGAGTAGCCGCCGTTGGCAAACACCGCATAGGCCCGGGCGATGCTGAGCGGTGTCAGGGAGGCTGAGCCCAGGGCCAGCGACGGCCCGGCCGGCAGCTCATCCTGCTCGAAGCCGAAGCGGGGCAGGTAGTTGCGGATCGGCGCCAGGCCGATGCTCATCAACAGGCGAACGCTGACGAGGTTTCGGGAGTGGATCATGGCCTCGCGCAGGCGCGTGGGCCCATGGAAGCGCTGGCTGAAATTGGTCGGGCGCCAAGCGCGCTCCATCGAGGGGTCGTCGACCACGACGGGTGCGTCATTGACCAGGGAGGCGGGATTGAAGCCGTGGTCGAAAGCGGCCGAGTAGATGAAGGGCTTGAAGGACGAACCGGGCTGCCGGCGGGATTGGGTGACCCGATTGAACTGGCTGCGGCCGAATTCCAGTCCGCCGACCAGGGCGAGAATCGCCCCGGTTTCTGCGTCCAGGGACACCAGTGCAGCCTGCGCTTCGGGCACCTGCGCGAGCTGCCATTGTTCGTCGACCTGCCGCAGGCGCACGATGTCCCCGGCCTGGAGCAGGGCGTCCACGCTTTCCGGCGCCGATCCGAGCGTGTTGACATCGATGTAGGGTCGGGCCCAGGCCACGGCCTCCGGACCGAGCGTGACGATCTCTCCCCGGTCGAGTCGCAGGGTGGCCAGTTCTGGCGTGCTCTCGATCACGACGGCCGGAACCAGGTCGGCGACGGGGCGAATCTGCGCCAGTCGTTCTTCGATGCGGCCGGGCTCGAGCAGGGCCTCTTCTTCGATGCGCTGCTGGACTCCGCGCCAGCCATGGCGACGATCGTAGGCCTGCAGACCGTCACGAACCGCCCGGTCGGCGGCGCGCTGGAGGCGCGATTCGATCGTGGTGGTGACGCGATAGCCGCCGGAATAGGCTTCCTCTGCGCCCAGACGGTCCACCACGCGCTGGCGAGTCATTTCAGAGACCCAGCTGGCATCGAGCTCCTGGACCGAGCCGTGGTAACGGGCGTTGTTGGGTTCGGCGCGGGCCTGCGCATGGGCGGCTTCGTCGATATAGCCGAGTTCCAGCATGCGGTCCAGCACCCAGTTGCGGCGGATCATCGCGCGCTCCGGCCCGCTCAGGGGGTTGTCCCGTGACGGCGCCTTCGGCAGGGCGGCGAGCATCGCCATTTCGGCCAGGCTGAGCTCATCGACGGTCTTGCCGTAGTACACTTGCGCCGCCGCACCCACGCCGTAGGCGCGGTGCCCCAGAAATTCCTTGTTCAGATACAGCTCGAAAATCTCGTCCTTGCTGAGTTCGCGCTCGATCTTGAGTGCGAGCAGCATTTCGCGCAGTTTTCGAGTCACCGAGTACTCGGTCGACAGGAAGAATCGACGGGCCACCTGCTGGGTGATCGTGCTACCGCCCGGCACCCGGCCGCGGCCGAGTGACAGGCCGTAGAGCCAGACTGCGCGAGCGGTTCCGCGCCAGTCGATGCCGGGATGGCTGTAGAAGCGATCATCCTCTGCAGCCAGGAAGGCCTGGCGGAGAGTTTCGGGCATTTCGTCGATGGCCAGCGGCAGCCGCCGCTGCTCGCCGACCTCGAGCATCAGCTCCTGATCGGCCGAATAGATCCGTAGTGGCACCTGCAGGCGAACGTCGCGCAGGCTGTCCACCGATGGCAGTGTGGGCACGATCGTCAACCAGACCACTAGCAATCCGATAAGCCCTAATGCGAAAATTAGGAAAAACAGACGGATAGAAAAAACTATTAAAGGCTTTATTCGGACCATGAGTTATGGTAAATGTACGTCTGCAGAATCAGAAAACCCGTGTCTTGGACGCGAACAACGGTCGAAAGTGCCCCGGTTCAGGTGGGCCGGGTACAAGAAAGACCGAAGATTATCACAGCGCTGGATTGCGACCGATACGGGCCAGGTGGGGATGATTCGAATGGGCGCCGAATTTTGAGCAGAGCGCTTGAACGTGCCGAACAGAGGGCCATGACGACACCATGAACGAATTATTTGCGAAGCTTTTCGGCTCAGCGCCTGCACCCCTGGTCGGGGTGGATATCGGCACGAGTAGCGTCAAGCTCATCCAGCTGTCCGCCAGCGGCAACAGTTACCGGGTCGAGGGCTTTGCCGTCGAGCCGGTGCCGGAGGGTGCGGTCAGCGAGGGCGTGATCGCCGAACCCGAACAGGTCGCCGAGGCAGTCAAGAAGGGCCTGCAGCGCGCCGGCATCAAGGCCAAGAACTGCGCGCTGGCGGTGACCGGATCGGCGGTGATCACCAAGGTCATCAACCTCCCGGCCGATCTGTCCGAGGACGACATCGAGGGACAGATCGAGGTCGAGGCGGGTCAGTACATCCCGTACCCGCGCGAAGAGGTGAGTCTGGATTTCGAAGTGCTGGGCCCGTCTCCGCGCAACGCCGATCTCCTCGAGATCCTGCTGGCGGCGTCGAAGACCGAGCACGTCGATGTTCGGCGTGAGGTGGCGGAACTGGCCGGGCTGACCGCGACCGTGGTCGACGTCGAAGCCTATGCCATCGCCAACGCCTTCCAGCTGGTGCGCAAGGGCGCGGGCATCGATGATTCGGAAACGGTCGGGGTGCTCAATATCGGCTCGACGGTTTCGACAATGATCGTGCTGCGCGGCGAGCGCAGCATCTACAGTCGCGAACATGGTTTCGGCGGGCATCAGCTGGTCGAGGAATGCATGCGCCGTTATGGCATGGACGCCGAGCAGGCCAGTTTCCTGCAGCGCGGTGAAGAGCCGCCGGCCGGCTTCGAGGACGAGGTGCTCGAGCCCTTCCGGCAGAACGTCATCCAGCAGATCAGCCGAGCGCTCCAGTTCTACTCCTCGTCCAGTGATTATTCGAGCATCAGCACCCTGTTCCTGACCGGGGGCGGCGCCTCGATTCCGGGCCTGGCAGAGGCCGTCGGCAACGAGGTCGGCATTTCCTGCGAAGTGGCTGACCCGCTCAAGGAGCTTCGACTCTCGCCCAAGATCAACACGCGCGAGCTGGACCAGGCGAGACCTGCACTCACAACGGCCTGCGGACTGGCCCTGAGAGGGTTCGACTGATGGCAAAAATCAACCTACTGCCCTGGCGCGAGAATCTTCGCGCGCAGAAGCAGAAGCAATTCCTGATTGCGCTCGGTGCGACGGTGGCGCTTGCCGCTCTGATCGTGTTCGCTGCGAACTTCTACATGAACCAGCAGATTTCCGGACAGGAAAATCGGAACAACTTTCTCCGTTCCGAAATCCGCAAGCTGGAACGTGACATCGAGCGAATCGAACAGCTCGAAGAGGTGCGGGACAACCTGATCGCACGCAAGAACGTGATCGAGCAGCTCCAGAGCAATCGCAACGTCATGGTGCATCTGTTCAATTCGATGGCGCAAACCGTACCGGAGGGCGTCACCCTGACTTCGGTTCGGCAGAACAACGAGTTGTTGACGATCCAAGGCGTGAGCGAGTCCGAGACCCGCGTTTCCGACTACATGCGCAACATCGAAGACGCAGAGTGGATGAGCGAAACCAGGCTGAACATCGTTGAGCGCGAGAACAATGAGAACACGCCGGGGCAGCCTTATCGTTTCGAGCTGCAGGCTCGGGTCGGGCCGCCGAAAACCGACGAAGTAGAGGAGGGTTGATCGATGGATCTGTCTGAACTGAGAGATCTGGACCCCAATAATCTGGGCTCTGCTTCAACAGGGACGAAAGCAGTCGTTCTCGGATTCCTGGCGATCTTGATCGTGGCCGGAGGCTATTGGTTCCTGATCAAGGACAAGCAAACCGACCTGCAGCGGCGAGAAGCCACCGAGGTCGAGCTGAAGCAGGAGTTCCGGGATAACCAGCAGAAGGCGGTGAATCTAACGGCCTACGAGCGTCAGCTCGAGGAAATGGAAGAATTGCTTGCCGGCATGCTTCAGCAGCTGCCTTCGAAGACCGAAATGCCGGCGCTGCTGATGGACATCTCGCAAACGGCTCAGGGTTCGGGCATCGGCACTGAATTGTTCGAGCCGAGAGCCGAGATCGTGCGTGACTTCTACGCCGAGCAACCGATCAGCGTGCGTCTGGTGGGCACCTATCATGAATTCGGCACCTTCGTTTCTTCGGTCGCGTCCCTGTCAAGAGTGGTCATCCTGACCATGCGGGATATCGAGTTGGAGCCGATCGAGGGCGGTCGTCTGCGGATGGAGGGAACGGTGACGACCTACCGTTACCTGGATCCGAACGAACAGAACAACATGCAGCCGGAGAACAGATGATGAACAGGCATCTCCAGCTAGGTACTTTGATCGTCGCAACGCTTCTGATGACCACGGCATGTGAGCGTGGCTCGAGCGATCTGCGCGTGTGGGTTCAGCAGACCCTGCGGACCCCTGCTGGCGAGATCGAGCCGATTCCGCCGATCGCGCCGACCGAAGTCGTGACCTACTCGGCCTATGATCTGCGCGATCCGTTCCAGCAGCGTCTGGCGACTCCGGATGAGGAACCGACCGTCACCGAGAACGGAGAAGGCGCCATTCGGCCGGATCCGGATCGGCGCCGGGAGTTCCTCGAAGGTTTTCCGCTCGACACGCTCGACATGGTCGGGACGCTCGAGATCGAAGGGGTCAATTTCGCGCTCATCCGGGACAATGACCGGGTGGTGCATCGCGTCCGCGAAGGCAATTACCTGGGCATGAACCATGGCCGCATCGTTCGGGTGATGCCCGATCGGGTCGAGCTGGTGGAGCTGTTCCAGGACGCTCGGGGCATCTGGTCGGAACGTCGATCCCAGGTAGCCATGGAGGACAGCCGATGAACGGCGGACAGGCGAGGATCGGCAAGGACATGAAAACAATGCAAAGACTCAAGGCCATGATTGGGAGAAGAGTGATGGACAGCGGCGGCAGGATGGCAATGCTCGTATTCGGGCTGTTCTGGGCGGCATCGGCAGCACAGGCAACGGAAGTGACCGATGTGCGCGTCGAGTCCGGTGATGGCGAAGTTCGCTTCGTGTTGAGTACGGATGAAGCGCCGCCCAATCCGACGGTGTTCCTGACCGAACAGCCGCCGCGGATCGTGCTTGAAATGCCCGACACGACGACCCGGATTGCCGCGGAGCGAGTTCCGGTCGGGGTCGGACCGGCACAGAGTTACATGGCGCTGAGCGCCGGCGGCCGGACGCGACTGGTCGTCGACCTGTCGCGCAGTACGCCTTATGAAGTCGAAGTATCCGGCAATTCGGTGGCGCTGGTCCTGGGTGCCGGAGCGGGTGTGCCGACCTCGTCCAGCACGCGGTCGGCGGCAGCCGAAGGCTTCGAAGTCACCGGCATCGATTTCCGCAGAGGCGACAATGGCGAAAGCCGGATCTTGGTTGATCTCAATCGCCCCGGAGTCACGATGACGGTCAATGAGCGCGCCAATGGCCTGCGCGTCGATCTGTTCGGGACTCGCCTGCCGGATGACCTCTATCAACGCCTGGATGTTGCCGACTTCGCGACTCCGGTGCAGTTCATCACGCCGGAGCAGCGGGGTCAGAACGTTCGTCTTTCGATGGACGTCAACGGTGCTTACCAGCACATGGCCTATCAGACCGGTGACCGCCTGGTGATCGAAGTCGGTCGCCCCGTGGAAGAAGCCGAGGCTCAACAGGAATTGCAGTTCTTCGAGGAACGAGAGTACGAAGGCAGCCGAATCACCCTGAACTTCCAGGACATCCAGGTGCGCTCGGTGCTGCAGCTGATCGCCGATGTGTCCAACCTCAATATCGTCGTTTCCGATTCGGTGACCGGCTCGCTGACCCTGCGATTGACGAACGTCCCCTGGGATCAGGCCCTGGATATCGTTCTGGAAACCAAGAATCTGGACATGCGTCGCTCCGGCAACGTGATCTGGATCGCGCCGACCAACGAGATCGCCCAGCGCGAGCAGCAGATTCTTCAGGCGCGTGCTGACCGGCAGACGCTGGAGCCACTGCGGACCGCAATGATCTCGGTGAGCTACGCCAATGCTGAAGACCTGGCCAACCTGATTCGCTCCGCCTCGGCCGAGGAGGAGCAGGGTCTGTTGTCCGAACGTGGCTCGGTGACCGTGGACCAGCGGACGAATACGCTCTTGATTTCGGACATGCTCGAGCGCATCGACGAGATTCGCGCTTTGGTCGCGGAACTGGATCGCCCGGTTCGACAGGTGCTGATCGAGTCTCGAATCGTCATTGCGCGCCATGACTTCAACTATGAGTTGGGTGTTCGCTTCGGCGTTTCCTCCGCGCTCGAGGATGGCCGAGGCAATGTGTTCTCAACGTCCGGAAGCTCCACCGCCCTGGATCAGATGAACAATCTGGCTCTGATCAATCGGAGGGCGGGAACGGGTTCCAGCCTGCCGGTGACGGTGCCCGGCTCGCCTGGCTCCGGAATCGTGACGCCATCATTGAATGATCGCTTGAACGTCAATCTGCCGGTCACGAACCCCGCTGGACGGCTCGGTTTCAGCATCCTGGCGGCCGATTACCTGCTGGATCTGGAGCTCAGCGCACTTGAGAGCGAAGGCAATGGTGAAGTGGTTTCCACGCCGCGGGTCATCACGGCCAACCAGGCCGAAGCCTTCATCAAGCAAGGTGTCGAGATTCCTTACGAGGAAGCCACCAGTTCAGGGGCCTCGTCGGTTCAGTTCCAGGAGGCAGTGCTCGAGCTTCGGGTGACACCGCTGATCACGCCGGACAATCGAGTTCAGCTGAACCTCGGCGTCAAGCAGGATACGGTCGGGGAAATCTTCCAGACCGGTCGAGGCGGTACCGTGCCGTCGATCGATACCCGGGAACTCCAGACGCGAGTCCTGGTGGACAACGGACAGACCGTGGTCCTTGGCGGCATCTTCCAGGAAGAGCGCAACTTCACGTCCTCCAAAGTGCCTGTGCTCGGCGATGTGCCCGTCCTCGGACACCTGTTCCGGCGCCGTGGCAATGATGAACAGAAGCGTGAGCTGCTGATCTTCGTGACCCCGTCGATCCTTGACGATCGCGTCGATATCGACTGAGCGACGCCCACGAGACAGCCAACATGACGGATCAAAATCTACCAATCGGGATGTACACCATGAAATCGATTCAATATCTTGTCGTAGTCGCGGCCACGCTGATGCTGGCAGCCTGCGGTGGCGGCAGTTCCAACAACAGCTTCGGCGGCGGTGGTACCGCGTCCTTGACCGTGACCGTGGCTTCCAGCACCGTGACTGTCAATCCGCAGAATTTTGCTCCGGATCCGGACAGCCCCTATACAACCCAGGTCACCGTGATCTTCCGTGATGCGAGCGGTCAGCCGGTGGCCGACGGTACGACGGTGACCCTGTCGTCCAGCAGCGTGGCGCGAGGTGTCGTCTCCCCGATTGACGCACCGACGGCTACCGGTAGCTCCGCCACCAATGCGACCGCGGGCGGTCGGGCCCAGTTCTGGTTCACCGCGGGCTCTCAGACCGGCACGGTGACCTTGACGGCGTCGGCGGCCAATCCCTCGGGTGGCACGGGGATCACTGCGGCTGCGACGATCAATGTCGAGCCAGGCGTGGGCAACGACGATCGATTGACCGTGAGCGGATCCAGCACCATCCCGACCAATACCCAGGGCGTACCGATCTTCCTGGGCTCGCCTTTCATCAATGAGCTCACCATCCAATACGTGGGCGCCAATGGTCAGCCGGGCTCTCCGGCCGACGGCGAGATCGGCGTGGCTATTTCTCCGATCAGCCGCGGCGCCTTTTCGACCCTCGATGACCCGGAAACCACTGATGTCAACGAGTTCTTCAGTCTCCTTGGCAGCGGTCCGGTTGACATGACGGCAGGTGTTTCGACCATCTTCGTCCATTCTTTCGACCAGCCGGGCCCCTTGACGGTGTCGGTCAGCCTGGTGGATGCAAATACCGGCGAACAGTTCTCGACCGAGTTCGTGGTCAACGTCGAAGACGGGGCTGCAAACTTCCTGCCCTCCCAGGTCGACTTCAGCGTGGATCCTGAACCGATCTATGCGCAGGGTGCCGGTGGCGCAAGCAGCAAGAATCTTCAGATCATCGTTCGTGATTCAGGCGGTAACCCTGTGCCGAATCCCGAGGCCGATGGGGTGAGCTGGAACAATATTCGCCTGACGCTGGATTCGCCGGCAGGAAGCGGAGCCCGTCTCGTTGGCACGGGTGCCGGTGGCTCCGTCAGCGGGAGCGAGATTTCAGTTCGAACGGTCAACGGTATTGCCAACATCTCCCTGGATGCAGGCAGTGAGGTGGGCACGCATCGTATCGTGGCGGTGGTTGACCGCGCCGACAACAACGTCGATCAGGGCACCAGTGACGCTTTGCAGACCGAAACCACGATCGAGGTCGGTGACGGGCGTCTCTTCGCGCTCGAACTGGTCAGTCCGATTCTGAATGCTATTCGCGTCAACCCGACGGTCAACGGAGTGAGCACCTCCTTCGAGTTGATCGAAGATGACCTGACCGGCGCCCTGGTTCCGGCAGATCCTGATGGCACCTACTCGCTGACCGTGACGGTACAAGGGACCGACCAGGTGGGTAACCCTGTGCTGCCGGGAACGGTGGTCAATTTCGGCAAGATCGATGATCCGATGCTTCCCGGACTCCCGCGCCTGTTCGTCTTCTCCGGCGTCGACGGCAACCCTCAGGAAGGTGGCAATCTGTTCAGTGTCTTCGACCCCTTCGAAGGCTTCCTGGATGACCCGGTTCGTGTCGACGACGCAGTCGAGAGTGGCGATACGGTGGCGCTGTTTGGCAAGCTGGTCCCCGGAAACCGCGAGCATGAAGCGGTCCGCTTCGTCAGCAGCGTGGTCGATGAGAATACGGTGAACGTGACCGAGCCCTTCAATCCGAACGATCAGAGCGGCTCGATCGTGAACGATGGCTTCGTGATCCCCTGGGTCATCGGTCGGTCGCGTGTCGGGAACATCGAGCAGAGCGTGGTCCTTGATGACTTTGGCCGGGGCTCGGTACAGATGACCTATCCCATCAATGCGCTCGGCCGTCCGATCGTGCTGTGGTCGCAAGGTACGCGAATTCTGGAGGGCGGAAACAAGACGGTGGCAGACGTCGAGGCTGCTGTCTTCCCGGGCGTGGCCCCGCTGCTGCTGACCGCCAGCCCAAGCGCAATCACGGCCAATAACGACACGGTCGTTCGACTCTGTCTGACCGACGGCCTCCGGTCGCCGATCGAGGGTGCCTTCATCGTTGGAGCGATTACCGAAGGCGCGGCCAACGGCAGCTTGGATGGTTCGCCGATGACGACGACCACCGCCAATGCCACGGGGTCGGCGGGCGCCGGATGCGTGGACACGGTGGTCAACATCAGTGGCATTCCGCCGGAAGGGGATGAAGCCACGATTACCTTCAGCTACGATGAGGCCACGGCAGAGGTGAGTGTTGTGCCTCCGGGTGCCGCCATGCTGCTGGTCGACCCCTCGGTGATCACCGATACGTCCCTCACTACCTTCAGCCGTCGGATCGATCTGACTCTGCTGGATGGCGATGGTGAGCCGATCAGTGGCGCCCAGTTGGTCGGGGAATGTGAAACCGATGGCGGCATTCTCAGCTTGTCCGTCAACCCGGGTGTGACCGACGCCAATGGTGAAACTTCAGCCAGCGTGCTGGTCGGAATGGCCGGTTGCGGCACGGACGGCGGAGAGTATCCGCGTCTCGGTACCTGTACCTTCACCACCACCAGCGGAACGCCGGAAGGGGTGCTCCAGGTGATCGGTATCGATGTGCTGACGCTGGGCATTTCGCCGCCGCCGGTGGGCTGCCCGCCGGAAGAGGGTGGTGATACGCAGATTCTGGTCGTGCGAGTCGAGGACAATCGTCCGGATCCCCAGCCGAGCTCCCTGGTCGAGAGCATCCCGACGGGCATCAGTTGCACCGCGGGAAGCACCATCGGTGATCCGAACTGCCAGAGCGATTTTGCGGCGGGAACGACCGTGATCGTCCGTGCCCCGGCAGGCACCACGCCGGTGTTCAGCGGCGCTTGCGGCCCGCAGGCGGGTTCGGACCCGAACTTCGGTGAGGCGATCCTGACCAATGACATTCAGACCTGTGTCGTGACCTTCAACTGATCGAGGTCAGCACAAGAACGCCTCGGAACCCGGCACTCGCCGGGTTCCTTGGTTTAGGGAGTCCTGAATGATCCGAATCATCGAGCCGAAAAGCCCGCTGGTGATCAGCGTGCCGCACGCGGGGCAGCGCATCCCCGAAGAGATCGAAGCGAGATTGACAATCGCCGGCAGATCACGCATCGATACGGACTGGCACGTGGACCGCCTGGCGGAGGGGCTGGAGGATCTCGGTGCTGGTCTGATCGTCGCCGAATGCTCGCGCTACGTGATCGATCTCAATCGCCCGCCCGATGATCAGCCGCTGTACTCGGGGCCGACCACGGGGCTGGTTCCCACGGAGACTTTCAGCGGAGCGCCCCTTTATCTCGAGGGCCAGGTACCGGGCAAGGCACAGATCGAAGCGCGCAGAGCTGCCTATTGGCGACCCTATCACGAGGCCATCGAGAGTCAGCTGGCTCGAGCCCAGGCGCGTTTCGGTCACGCCGTACTGCTGGATCTGCACTCGATTCTGAGCCATGTGCCGCGCCTGTTCGAAGGCGAGTTGCCGGAGCTCAATCTCGGAACGAATCTGGGGGCCAGTTGCGCGGCCCCGCTTCGTGAGGCGCTGGGCCGCCAGCTTGCAGACTCCGGCTTCGGTCACGTGGTCGATGGTCGCTTCAAGGGCGGGTACATCACTCGTCACTATGGTCAGCCGTCAAGCGGCCGACATGCGATCCAGCTGGAAATTGCCCAGCGCTGCTATCTGGACGAATCCGACCCGGAGCGATGGGACCCGGCGCGAGCCGAGCCGCTGCGAAACTGGCTGGCCTCCCTGGTCGGTTTCCTGATGAGCTGGCGCCCCACGCGGCCATGAGGGCTTTCGACTGTCCATGGCTGTTGACCCCCGAGGGTTGGCGCGCAGCGCAGCGCATTCGGGTGGACACGGATGACCGCATCGAATCGATCGAGGCGATCCCGGAGTCCCCGGGTGCGGGCAGGGAAGCCGAGGTCCTGTCCGGGCCGGTGATCCCGGGCATGTGCAATGTGCATTCCCATGCGCACCAGCGCCTGATCGCCGGTCTCACGGGCTGGCGCGAGCAGGACCGGAGCAGCTTCTGGTCCTGGCGGGAGCGGATGTATCGGGCGCTCTCCTCCCTGAACCCGGATCAGCTCGAGACGGTGGCCTGCTGGCTGTACATGGAGCTTCTCGAAGGTGGGTATACCTGCACCGGGGAATTCCACTATGCCCATCGCCTGGCCGGTCAAGCGCCTCTGGCGTCTTCAGAGGCCCTGTTGTCTGCGGCTAGCCGAGCGGGCTGCGGACTGACCCTGCTGCCGGTCTGGTACCGATATGGCGGTTTCGGCAAGCGGCCGCTCGATGCCCGCCAGCAGGCCTTCGGAATGAGCCAGGCCGAGTTTCTGGATCTTCTTCATGCCCTGCAGGCCCGCCTGCAGGACGGGTCGCAGCATCGTCTCGGCATGGCGCCCCATTCCCTGCGTGCAGTGGATGTGGACGAACTGGCGGAACTGGTCCGGGCGTGGTCGGTCGGGCCGGTCCATCTGCACATCGCCGAACAGCCGGACGAGGTCAGGGCTTGCCTGGAACATGCGGGCGCACGCCCCGTCGAGCTGCTGTTCGATCGCCTCGAACCCGATGCGCGCTGGTGCCTGATCCATGCGACCCATGTCGAGGACTTCGAACTGGAGGCCATGCGAAGGGCCGGTGTCACGGCGGGCATCTGCCCGACCACCGAGGCCGATCTGGGCGATGGCATCTTCCCGGCGCTTCGCTGGCGCCAGCTCGGGGGGCGGCTGGCGATCGGTTCGGACAGCAATCTGGTGACCTCGGCGGCCGCCGAGCTTCGCCAGCTGGACTGGAGCCAGCGCCTCGTTCACCATCAGCGCAATGTCCTGCTCGATGAGGGCCAGACCCATCTTGGCACCAGCCTCTGGGCCCGGACGGCCCGCGATGGTGCCCATGCCCTGGACCAGAATGGTGGGGCGCTGGAAGTGGGTCGACTAGCGAATTTCGTGGTGCTGGATTCCGGACATCCGCTGCTTGCCGGCCTCGATCCGGCCAGTGCACTGGACACCTTCATCATGGCCGAACAGCCCGGCATGATCGAGTCGGTCTGGGTGGCCGCAGAGCGCCGCGTACACCACGGGATCCATGTCGGGCGCAACGAGCTGGCGGAAGAGATCTCCGCGCTTCGCCGCCGTCTCGTGAACGAGATTCGGCAATGAGCCTGCCGTTCAGCGAAGCCTGCGAACGCAACAAGCAGCCGATCCTGGAGGCGCTCGATCGTCTGCTGCCGACGGGCGCCAGGGTGCTGGAAGTCGGCGCCGGGACGGGGCAGCACGCGGTGCATTTCACTCGTCAAAGGCAGGATCTTCGCTGGCTGTCGACGGATCTTCCCGAGCGTCTGGCGGGTCTGGCCGCACGTTTCGAGGCCGAGGCCGGCTCGCGGGAGATCGGCCTCCGGGCCCTGGATGTGGCGTCCGACGACTGGCCCGAGGGCCCCTTCGATGCCGTATTCACGGCCAACACACTGCATATCATGGCCTGGCCGCTGACCGAGCGCTTGCTGAGCCGCGTGCCGCAGCTACTGATTCCACAGGGCCTGTTGATCCTCTATGGCCCTTTCCAGGATCGCGGAGTCCATTCGGCCGAAAGCAACCGGCAATTCGATCGCCACCTGCGGGCGCGTGACCCGGCCATGGGGGTGCGGGATGCCGCCGAGATTGCCGCCTTGGCCGAGGCACGGGGGCTGCGGGCCGTGGCCGATCTGGCGCTGCCGGCCAACAATCGCCTATTGGTCTTCAGGAAGTCCGAATTGGCTGACTAGTCCCACCGTAAGACAAGCTGGATGAGGCAATACTTACGGTGGGGCTAGTAGAATGCCAGGTTCGCCGCAGCCGTGCTCCGGCTGCTTGGTACTCATTTCATCAGGAAGACCCGTCGATGTCGGTTTCTTACGAGGACTTGCTCAGCCAGGCTCGAGGCCTGTTGTCGGCCCAGGCGCATCGCGTTGCCAATGCGGCCAATCTGAGTGCGCTGATCTATCACGGCCTGGATCGGGTGAATTGGGCCGGCTTCTACTTCCTGGAAGGCGATGAGCTGATCGTGGGGCCTTTTCAGGGTCAGCCGGCCTGCGTGCGGATTCCCATGGGCAAGGGCGTCTGCGGGACGGCGGCGGCAACGCTCGCGACCCAACGGGTTGCCGACGTGCACGCCTTCGAAGGGCATATCGCCTGCGATGCCGCATCCCGCTCGGAGATCGTGGTGCCTCTGCTGGTCGACGGCCAGTTGATCGGCGTGTTGGATATCGACAGCCCCGTCCCGGATCGATTCAGCGAGGCCGATCAGGCCGGTATCGAAGCCCTGGCGAAGGCCTACACCGATTCGCTGGGTGGCACGATCTGAAGGATGCTGGCCGGACCTTTTTCCGGCAGATCCAGGACGACCAGAGTCCCGGGCTTGAGGCCCGGAACGGGCAGCTCGGCACCCAGCCTCGCGATCAGTTCCTCCAGGCCGGGATTGTGGCCGATCAGCCACAGCTCGCCATCGGGGCGGGCCGTTCGAATCTGGTCCAGCAGGTCCGAGCAGGGCGCCAGCCAGAGGCTTTCGTCGATCAGACGGCCGACGGGCAGATCGGCCAGGGCCAGCTCGGCGGTCTGACGCGTGCGTCGGGATGGTGAAACGCGGACCCGGGCCGGAAGCTCCAGGTCGGTCTCGCGGAGCCAGCGATTGAGATGCCGACAGGCGAGCTGGCCGCGCGCGCTCAGCGCTCGGTCCTGGTCTCGACCCGTCGGGCTGTGGTCCTCGGCGCGGGCGTGACGCAGGATCCAGAGCCTCATCTGCGCCAGGCCTCCACCAGTCGTTCGGCATCCAGGTTGCCGCCGGACAGGATCACGCCGATCCGACGTCCCCGCCAGCGCTCCGGGTCTTTCAACATTGCGGCGACGGACACCGCTCCCGAGGGTTCGATGACCTGCTTGAGCCGTTCGGCGATCAGCGCCATGGCATCGACGATCGTGGTCTCGGGAACCGTGATGACCTCGGTCACACGCTCGGCGATGATGCCGAGATTGCGCTCGCCGATGAGCGCGCGCAGCCCGTCGGCAATGGTCTCGGGCTGGTGGTTCGTGACCCGCCGGCCCAGGGCCAGGGAGCGAGCCGTATCGTCAGCACCTTCGGGCTCGGCGCCGATGACCTCGATGCCTTTTTCGCGGGTGGCCGCCGCCAGCGCGGTGCCGGCCAGCAGGCCGCCACCCCCGACCGGTGCCAGGAGCGTATCGAGGCCATCGACCTGCTCGAGCATCTCCAGCGCGCAGCTGCCCTGGCCGGCGATGATGCGATCGTCGTCGTAGGGCGGCACAGCTTCGAAGCCTCGTTCGACCCATGCCGCGAGACCGGCTTCACGAGCCGCCTGATTGGGCGCGCAGAAGTGGACCTGGCCACCGTTCCTGCGAACGGCATCGACCTTGAAGCGAACGGCATTTTCCGGCATCACGACATGCGCTTCGAATCCGCGTTCGGATGCGGCCCGAGCCAGTGCGGCCCCGTGGTTGCCGGAGGAATGCGTGGCGACTCCGGGGCAGTCCTCGGGGAGCAGGCCGACGGCATGGCTGGCGCCACGAAGTTTGAAGGAGCCCGTGAGCTGGAGCTGCTCGCACTTGAAAAACACCGACGCCCCCAGCAGATCATCGATCTCGGGGTCGCTCATGATCGGTGTCCTGCGAACTCGATCTCCGAGCCGCCGAGCGGCTTCGACAATATCGGCGGGTGTGAGCTGGCTTGATGTCATCCACTTATAATAGCCGCCCTCGCGGCGAGCGAGGATCGCTCGCGGCCTCTGTTTGTATCAAGCGCTAAGGAGTTTTCATGGCAGCACGTGGTGACCAGGGTCGGCGGCCCATTCTTCGGGGCGATTATCGCCCGCCGGCCTGGCTGGTCGATCACGTCGATCTGGAGCTTGAGCTGGCGGCGGAAAGTACCCGGGTGCTCGCGCATCTGGACGTGCGTCGCAATCCCGAGGCCCTTGATCGAGAGCCACTGCGCCTGAGTGGCGTGGAGCTGAAGACCCGCCGTGTGCTGGTCGACGGCCAGCCACTGGCCGATCGGCAGCGCACGATGGACGGTGAGTCCATGGTGATCGGTGGCGTCCCCGACGTGGCCCGGATCACGACCGAGGTCGAGATCCATCCCGAACGCAACACGGCCCTCGAAGGGCTGTATGCGGCGGGCTCGTCCTTGTTGACCCAGTGCGAGGCCGAAGGCTTCAGAAAGATCACCTGGTTCCCCGATCGACCCGATGTGATGGCGACCTTTCGCGTGCGTCTGATCGCCGATCGGGCGCGCTATCCGTTGTTGCTCTCGAATGGCAATCAGCTGGAGAGCGGTGAGCTCGAGGACGGTCGTCATTATGCCGTCTGGGAAGACCCCTTCCCCAAGCCGAGCTACCTGTTCGCGGTGGTGGCGGCCGATCTGGCCGTTCTCGAAGACCACTTCACGACCCGAAGCGGCCGCCAGGTCGCGCTCAAGGTCTACTCCGAACCGGTCAATCTGCATCGGCTCGATCACGCCATGGCCAGTCTCAAGCGCGCCATGGCCTGGGACGAAGAGCGCTGGGGTCTGGAATACGATCTCGATGTGTATCACATCATCGCCACCCATGATTTCAACATGGGCGCGATGGAGAACAAGAGCCTCAATATCTTCAACGCCCGCTACGTGCTGGCGGACCCGGACACGGCCACCGATGCCGACTACGAAGCCGTCGAGGCGGTGATCGGGCACGAGTACTTCCACAACTGGACCGGCAACCGGGTCACCTGCCGCGACTGGTTCCAGCTGACTCTGAAGGAAGGTCTGACGGTCTTCCGGGATCAGGAATTCACCGCCGATCTGCGCTCCCGTGCGGTGAAGCGAATTGCCGATGTGGCCACCCTGATGGCGCGGCAGTTTCCCGAGGATGCCGGTCCGATGGCCCATTCGGTCCGCCCCGAGCGCTACATCGAGATCAACAATTTCTACACGGCAACGGTCTACGAGAAGGGCGCCGAGGTCGTGCGCATGTATCAGACCCTGCTCGGCCGTGAGGGCTTTCGCCGCGGCCTGGATCTGTACTTCGAGCGTCACGATGGCCAGGCCGTGACCTGCGACGATTTCCTCGCGGCCATGGCCGATGCCAATGATCGCGATCTGACCCAGTTCGCGCGTTGGTACGCCCAGGTCGGCACGCCGCGCCTGGAAATGACGACGGACTACGATCATGAGCGCGGACACTACATCCTGCGCTTCCGCCAGTCGCTGAGCGCTCATCCGGACAACGAGCAGCGTGGCCCCCTGATGGTGCCGGTCAAGATCGGTTTCCTGGGTCCGGACAACCAGCCCCTCCCGGTGACCCGCGTCGGTGAAGACGGGGAGGGTGCGGAAACGCGATTGCTCGTGCTGACCAATGTCGATGCGGAGTTCCGTTTCGACCAGCTGCCCCCTGATGCGCTGCCTTCGGTGCTTCGTGATTTCTCCGCCCCGGTTCGACTGGACTACGATTGGAGCGACGAGCAGCTGGCCCGCCTGGCCGGCCATGATCCTGATCCCTTCAGTCGCTGGCAGGCGATGCGCCGCCTGGCCGAGCGGGTACTGACGGCGGCCATCGAGGCCGGCGCCCGGCTGCCGGACGCCGTCGAGCTGCTGATCGCGGCCTGGAAGGCGGTGCTGGAAGACGAGACACTGGATCCGGCCCTGGCCGCGGAACTGCTCAGTCTGCCCTCGGAAGCGGAACTGGCCCAGCAGCGGGACCCGGTCGATGTCGATTGCATCCATGAGTCGCGCAAGGCGCTGCTGATGCGTTTGAGTCAGGTGCTCGAGCCCGTGCTTCGTGCGCGCTATCTGGCGTGCCGTGACGGAGCGGCCTGGAGCGATTCGCCGGAGGCGGTCGGTCGGCGGGCCCTGTCCAATCTGATCCTGAATCTGATGCTCGATGGTCAGTGCGAGGCGGCCGATGGACTGGCCGTCGATCACTACGAGAGCGCCGACAACATGACGGACCGCATGGGTGCGCTGAAAGCCCTGGTCCATGGGCGCGTCGGCGCGGCCGACCGGGCCCTGAGAGGCTTCGAGGATCGCTATCGGGACGATCCCCTGGTGATGGACAAGTGGTTTGCCGTGCAGGCCAGCGTGGCCGGGGCCGACGCCGTTCGGCGCATCGAGGCCCTGATGGCGCATCCGGCCTTCAGCCTGAAGAACCCGAACAAGGTGCGCGCGCTGCTCGGCACCTTCGGGCTGCACAATCCGACCGGATTCCACGCTGCCGATGGCAGTGGCTACGCCTTGATGGGGCGGGTGATTCGTGAACTGGATGGCATCAACCCGCAGGTTGCTGCGCGCCTGGCCACGGTGTTCAATCGCTGGCAGGCCTATGGTGCCGAACGCGCGGGCCGCATGCGCGGCGAGCTCGAGGCCATCGCCGACAAGAAGGGCCTGAGTCCGGACGTGGAAGAGATCGTCAAGGCCGCCCTGCGGGCGGGAACCAGGAAGGACTGATCGCTTCGACGTCCCGTGACTTCCCTGGTGCCGGTGCCGGGGGCGGTAATCAAGGCGCGGTTTCGCCGTCGTTCCATGGCTGCAGGCCGGTCGCCTCGATCAGTCTCGACCAGGGAAACTCCGGGCCCGGATCCAGCTTGCGCCGGACCTGGATCGATGGATCGTCGCTGGCAGGAACACGGCGGCGATCGAGCTGATCGTGACCGGCAATGCGGTTCAGATTCGGAAGCCGGGTCCGGAGCTGGTCGATGAGCCCGATCAGCGCTCGAAGCTGCGCCTCGTTGACCGGTTCCTGCCAATCCTGATGACGACTGTCCAGCCAGTCGGGATAGCGTCCCAGGCTGACCAGCTCGACGCCGATCGAGTTGGCGTTCTGCCCGGCCACGTGGTGGGCGACTCGATCCAGGGCGACCCATTGCTCGATCCGGCCTTCCCGGTCGATATAGAAATGCCCGCTGTTGCCGGTTCGGGAGCCTGGGTAGTGGATGCGCTCGCCGTACTCCCTCGCCATGTCCAGGTCGGGCAGCTCGGTGGCATGGATCACCAGTAACTCGATCGAATCCAGCGTCCTTGATTCCAGACGGTCCTGATAGCTCAGGGGGCGGAAGGGAGGGGCTTCAGCGGCCATCGTGCTCCCCATCGCCAAGGCGCCTGCCAGCAGCATCGAGCCGAGCAGCGTTCGGAGGCTCGGTCGCCAGGCGGTATTCGGTATCGGCATCGGTCGGCGGCGCTGCGTGATCAGTCATCGGCAGCGCGTCGTGCGACGTCTTCGAGCATCTCGTCGAGGGCTGCTCGATCGTACCAGCGGCCCGCCCGCATCACGCCCTGGATGCTGCGGCTGTGATGGATATCGGCCAGCGGGTTGGCGGTGAGCAGGACCAGATCGGCGACGCAGCCCGGCTGCAGACAGCCATGCGCGCTCTGGCCCAGGTAGTCCGCCACGCGCGTGGTCCCGGTGGCCAGGGCCTCGGCCGGGCTCAGACCGGCGGCGACATAGAGCTCGAGTTCATGATGGACGGCGTCCCCGGGCACGTTCAGAATCTGCGGCGCATCGGCGCCCAGCAGGATCGTCGCCCCGGCGCGATGCAGGGCAAGGATCAAGGCGCGCCGCACGTCGATGAAGCGCTGACGTTGCTCGGGGCCGTGGCCTTCCCGCAGCTGTTCGATGGCGTCGAGCCAGTTGTCGCGGGTGCGAGCGTTGACGAAGCGCATGGCCGGCCGCCCGAGCAGGGCGTCCAGATCACCGATGAAGATGTTCTCCAGCAGGGTCTGGGTCGGGACATTGGCGATGCCGGCCTCGGCGGTGCGAAGTGCCAGCGCTTCGATGCGCGAGTCGTCGATGCCATCGACGAGATTCATGCCGAAGAATCCCGGATCTCGACCGTAGAGCGGATGGCGCTCGGGGACCATGGCCTGGACATAGGCATCCAGATGGTCGATCGTGCCTTGCTGCGAGGCCAGGACGCGGTCGAGGCCGACGGCCATGGAGACGTGTCCCGAGTAGTCGATGCCCAGGCCGGCGGCGGTCTCGACGATGGCCGCAAAGGCGTCCGGCCAGAGCCCGGGGTGCAACTTGAGCAGGTCGTAGCCGGCCTCGGATTGCGCCCGCACCATGCCGGCCGCCTGTTCCGGAGAAGACACCGTATTCCCGTTGAACGAAGGCCCGGCCGTCAGCAGGCGGGGTCCATGCCGCTCACCGTTGGCCAGCTCCGCGCGAAGCGGCAGGTGGCCGGCTTCGCCGAGCATCCCGCGGACCGTGGTCACGCCATGCGCGAGGAACAGGGTCAGCACGTCGGCCAGACGCTCGGGATCCCGCGTGGGCGGGATATGGGCATGCATTTCCGCCAGACCCGGCATCAGGAAGCCCTCGGCCTCGATGCGAACGGGCGCCTCGCCGAGCTGCTCGCTATGCACGATGAAGCCCTCGCGGACGGCCAGGCTCACGGGCTCGGAGGCATGGTTCCCATCGACGTCGATCAGGCGGACGTTCTCGAAGAGAAAGCCATCGGCCGCCAGCGCCGACAGGGGCAGGAGCAGAAGACAGAGCAGGGTCGATCGCATGGGGTTCATCCTGGGGCGGCTTGCAACCATTCTAGACCAGGTGGCATCGGCCAGGACGTGGGCCTCCCGCGCAGCGCTCTGCTCAGAGGCTGCGCTGACTTTCGTCGATGCTGAGCTGCTGCTGGAGTCGGCGCGCCAGTTCGTAGGCCCCTCGCCCCGGCTCGGCGAGCACGGCCATGCTGCCGTGGTCCAGGTTGACCAGCCAGGCTTCCAGGCCGTCGTCCAGGGTCACCGAGGCCGGTGCCATCGGGGCACGGGTGTGGGGCAGGATCATCAGGGTGATCGGGCCGTCGTCGGTGGTCAGGATGAGGTGCGCGCCGCGGCCATCGGGGGTCGGGCAGATCTTGCCCAGGCGGACCTGTGCCAGCAGTTCCTCGTCGGCGTGCACGCCCAGACTGTCCAGCAGGGCGTCCACCTCGATGGCCGTACTTTGCATCTGCAGGCTGGCCTCGAGGACCTGCGGGCCATCGTGTGCCCAATGCCAGGCAACGGTCGACCAGACATCGTCCTGCCGCGGGTCCGTCGAGGGGGTAGGGCCTCGAAAGGCCAGCAGGCCGATGGCCAGGGCCAGGGCGGCCGCCGTGGACAGCATCCAGGGGATTTCCGGTCGCCGCCGCTCACGCTGCTGGCGCTCGATGATGCGCTCGGCCAGGCCGCGGGGCGCGCGCAGGGCCAGCGCGCGCTCGAGTCGGGCTTCGAATGCGCGGGCGTCTTCGAGGGCCTCGGCACAGGCCGGGTCTTTCTCCGCCAGGGCTCGCAGCGCCGGATCGTCGAGATCCGGGTCGCTCATCAGCCGTTTGTTCAGCGCCTCGAGGTCCATCCTTCTTTCGCTAGTCCTTGCTCATCGTCTGCTTGAGTTGTTCACGGGCCCGGAAGACCCGGGTCATCACCGCGCTGTCGGTCAGGTCCAGCACCGCGGCGATCTCGTTGATCGCCATGCCCAGGATCACCTGCATCAGCAGCGGCTCGCGATACTTCGCTTCCAGCTGCATGATGCGCTCACGAAAACGCATCCGTTCCAGCCGATCCTCCGGCCCTTCCCCGGCCTGTTCGAGGCCGATCACGGCATCGATGTCGACCAGGGGCGGGACCTTGCGCTCGAAGGTGCGCGCGTATTCCCGCCGCAGGATCGTGATCAGCCAGGGCTTCGCCGCCTGCTCGTCCTTGAGTGAATCCAGCGCCTTCCAGGCCCGGATGAAGGTCTCCTGGACCAGGTCGTCGGCCAGTGCGCGATCGCCGCAGAGCCAGACCGCGAAGCGGAACAGGTCGTCGGAAAACTCGCGCGCCAGGGCCTCGAAGCGGCGCTGACGGTTCACGCTACCGAACATGACCGGCACGCGCGGTGTTTCCTTTCACGATCCTGAAGGGTCGACAGCGCATCGTCAGAAGACGGCAAGGCCCGGCAGGCCATCGCCTCAGGGTGTGATGCCCATGTCATTGAGCGCCTGGCGGGCGCGCTGACCGATCTCGCCCTCTTCCTGGGCGGCGATCCGGAACTGCTCGATGGCGCGCTGACGGTTGCCGGAATCGCGCTCCACGGCCCCGAGGTAGTAATGGCCCTGCGCCGTTCTGAGCCGTTCGAGGCTGGCTTCGAGATCGCGACGGGCGCCTTCCAGCTCACCGAGCTCGGCGCGGACCATGCCGCGCCGCAGGTGTTGATAGAACCAGCCCTGATCGAGGGCCAGCGCCCGGTCATAGGCTCGCTCCGCGTCGCGCCAGCGCTCGGCGCTAGCCAGGGCATCGCCGCGCAGGGCATGGAAGATGGCCTCGCGATCCTCCAAGGACAGGGCTTCCTCGGCCTTGCTCAGAGCGAGTTCGTGATTGCCTTCGGCCAGCGCCGCCCGGCCTTCGTCATGCGCCTCGTAGGCGGGGACGAGGGCCCGCAGGCGCGCGGTTTTCTGCCGGTAGCGCTCCTCGCCCAGAATCCCCGTGCGACCGAGTTCGTCGGCGATGCGGCGATTGTTCTCGACGCGCTCCGGCGAGGGTGGGTGCGAGGCGAACAGGCCGTCCAGCCAGTTGGAATCGCGCCCCTCGGAGAGGCGAACGAAACTTTCCTGCAGGCGAACGGCGCCTTCGGGGTTGTAACCGGCCTCGTGCATGTAGCGCGTGCCGTAGAAATCCGATTCGCGTTCGGCATCGCGCGAATAGCGCTGGCCGATCAGCTGGGCGCCGAGCATCCCGCCCATCATCGCCACGGCGGCATAGTCCTCGCGCTCGGTGGCCACGCCCACGGCAACGCCGCCGAGAACCACGGCGCCCTGCAGCAAAGCGGCGCGGGACTGTGCGCTGGCGCCATGGCGAGCGGCAGCGTGGACCACCTCGTGGCCGAGAACGGCGGCCAGCTCGGCCTCGGAATTCATCTCCGTGAGCAGGCCGCGATTGATCGAGATCTTGCCGCCGGGCAGGGCCCAGGCGTTGGGGATCGAACTGTTGAGGACCTCGAACTCGTAGGGCAGGTCACGGTCGGCGTGGCCGGCCACGCGTTGACCGACTTCCTGCACGTAGTCGACCAGTTCCGCATCGAGCACGAAGTCGCCACCCTGTTGCTGGCGGAGCGGCGCGTAGAATTGCTCGCCGGTCTTCAACTCCCAGGTCTCGTCGTAGAGACTCAGCTCGTTCTGACCCGTGACCGGATTGACCGCGCAACCTGCTGCGGAGAGCAGGGCGAAAATGGCGATAACTAGGCGCATGACAGACCTCGACTCGAAGCTCGAAGCTCAGTATAGCGATTGAAATGATCTCAATCGCAGTTCTGGTCAGCCACCGGGAGGCTGCTCTCGATCAGACGCAGCACGATGTCATCGTCCTCGTCTCCGAGCTCGATCCGGACGGGCAGCCAGTGCTGGGCCGGCGCGAGCCACATCAGGTAGTTCCGGCTCGAGCCCTCGCGTCGGAAACGGCGCAGCTTGCGGGTCTCGTAGCACTGGCCGTTGACCTCGATCGTCTCCGCGCCCAGGTCATCCACGCGCTGGGTCTCGATCTGATCGCGTTCGAGCACCCGGAACTCGAAGTTCTGGCCGCGCCGCTCGGGTTCGTGCAGCCAGGCGGACACCTGGAGGCGTAGCGTGAGCGGGTCAAGCAGGCCGTCCTCCAGGGGGATGCGCAGTTCGCCCTGATGGGTGACGGACTCGCTGACGTGCTCGTCCCAGTGCAGTTCGTGCTGCCAGAAACGGGTGCGGAGCGGCGCCCGGGAGATGTTGCGATAGGTCAGTGGCAGCACGTGGTCCTCACGCCAGAGGAAATGGGCTGACTCCTCGGCCGACAGGCGAAGCATCCGGGCCAGCGTCGAGGTGGCCACGGTGTCGGTCTCGAAGAACCAGATGCCGCGCTCGTCCTGGCTGAGCGTCGAGTGCACCTCGCCCACCTTGCTGCCGTTGCGCAGCACCTCGTGAACGGTCCGATGGGCCGGGATCGGGAACGCCGAGTCGGCGTCCCCGCCGTTCGGCGCGTCAGACTGCCCCAGCGCGGCGCTGGCCAGACTCAGCCAGGTCAAGATCGAGATCCAGCGGATGTTCGAGCGCTTGATTGTCGACATGAATGCATCCATCGCGAAGTTCGACCGTGCGGGTCATCAGTAGTGCCGTGGTCCTGACCAGCAGCTGATGCTCCAGCGGCAGTAGCCGGTCGGCCAGGGTGTCCGGCGTGTCGCCGGGGCGGATGTCGAGGCGGGCCTGGCTGATGACCGGGCCGCCGTCCAGCGCGGGGGTCACGAAGTGAACGCTGGCGCCGTGTTCCCGATCGCCGGCCTCGAGCGCGCGGCGGTGCGTCTCCAGGCCGCGGTGACGCGGCAGCAGAGACGGGTGGATATTGATCATCCGGCCAGGGCGGGCGTCGACGAAGTCGGCGCTGAGTACGCGCATGAAGCCGGCCAGGATGATGTAGCGGGGCGCCAGGCCGTCCAGGGCGGCGCCGAGGCTGTCTTCGAAGTCCGCCCGGCTGGCATGGCGCTGACGGTCGATCAGGACCCGATCCAGGCCCAGTTCGGCGGCGCGTTCCAGACCGGCGGCGCCGGGCCGGTCGCAGATCACCGCATCGATACGGGCCGGAATGCGTCCGCTGCGGCAGGCCTCGGCCAGGGCCAGCAGATTGCTGCCGCGGCCCGAGATCATCACGACGAGGCCCTGGCGCTCGTCTGGACCTGCCGTCGGCCTCATGCCCGGAACTGGACGCGCTCGCCGCCGTGGTGTTCGATCACCTCGCCGATCCGGTGGACCGGTTCGTCCAGCGCCGCTTCGATCCGGTCCGCTTCGCTCGGGCGGCAGATCATGACGTAGCCGATGCCGAGGTTGAAGGTGCGGCGCATCTCCGAGCGCTCGATGTTGCCGGTCCTGGCCAGCCAGTCGAAGACCTCGGGCTGGGGCCAGCTGCCTTCGTCGATGCGCAGGCCCAGGCCGTCAGGCACGACTCGGATGATGTTCTCGGTCAGGCCGCCGCCGGTGATGTGGGCCATGCCATGCAGTTCGGCCGCCGCCAGCGCCTTCTGGATCGCGGCAACGTAGATCCGTGTCGGCGCGAGCAGGGCCTTGCCCAGGGTCGTTTCTCCCATGGGCTGATCGAGATCGGCCTGGGCATGATCGACGACCCGGCGAATCAGGGAATAGCCATTGCTGTGCGGGCCGCTGGACTCCAGGCCGAGGATGACGTCGCCGGCTTCGATGGCGCTGCCGTCGATGAGTGCCTGGCGATCCACGGCGCCCACGGTAAAGCCGGCCAGATCGTATTCGCCATGGCCGTACATGCCCGGCATTTCGGCGGTCTCGCCGCCGATCAGGGCGCAGCCGGCCTGGCGACAGCCCTCGGCGATGCCGGCGACGACCTGGCTGGCCGCGTCCACATCCAGCTTGCCGCAGGCAAAGTAGTCCAGGAAGAACAAAGGCTCGGCGCCGCAGACCAGGATGTCGTTGACGCACATCGCCACCAGGTCGATGCCGATGGTGTCGTGGACGTCCAGCTTCCTGGCCAGCAGGAGCTTGGTGCCGACGCCGTCCGTGCCGGACACCAGCACGGGGTCGGTGAAGCGATCGCCGAGCTGAAACAGACCGCCGAAGCCGCCGAGGCCCGCCAGGACCTCGGGGCGGCGGGTGGCGGCCACCAGCGGCTTGATCCGCTCGACCAGGGCGTTGCCGGCGTCGATGTCGACCCCTGCATCGCGGTAACTCATGGATTTTCCGGAGGGGTCGCTCATGCTCGGTCCGCCCTGATCTCGACAAACTGCCTATTGTGACGCATTCGCACAAGTCAGAAAAGAAGTGGTATCTTCGCCGGATCATGAATTCCCCTCGTCTGTGTTCAATCTGGCTGTCGCTGGTGCTGGTCGTGCTGTCTCAAGCGGCCCTGGCCGACCTGTATACCGGCCAAGGGGTGCTCGACGAGCAGCCCGGGGCGTCCGATCGAGCGCTGATGGACGCGCTCGATGAGGTCCTGCTGCGTCTGAGTGGCCGCGCCGAGGCGCCATTGCGCGTCGAGCTGGGTCTGGGCCTGGCCGAAGCGCAGCGACTCGTGCAGGCGCGTCAGCGGGTGCGGGTGCCGGTGCCCGTCGTCGCCGAGGATGGATTGCCCACCGGCGAGGTGGAGGAGCAACTCCGGCTGCAGGTGCAGTTCGATCGGGCAGCCATCGACGCCCGCCTGGCCGCGGCCGGGGTGCCGCGCTGGGGCCGCGAACGCCCGACGATCCTGCTCTGGGTGGCCATGGAGGACGAGGCGGGGGCCCGCATGCTGTCTTCGGAGCTGGCGCTCGAACTTCGAATCCAGGAGCAGGCGCGACGCCTGGGTCTGGACATTCTCCGCCCGCTGGGAGATGGCCTGGACCTGGCCGAAGTGGCCGTGGCCGATGTGCGGGGCGGCTTTCTGGACGCCAGCGAGCCGGCCCTGGTTCGATATCAGGCCAGCCTGCCTGCGATGTTCGATCTTCGCCGGACCGAGACCGGCTGGAACGGTCGCTGGTTCTGGCGCCAGGACGGGCGCGATCAGAGCGTCAATCTGGTGGCCGATGCGCCCGCCGAGCTGATCCAGCGCGGGCTGGAAGCCATGTTGTCCAGCCTCGCCGAACGCTATGCGGTCAGTTCCGAGGCCGCGAGCGGGCAGCGCCGGGTCCGGGTCTCGCCGATCCGTGACCAGGTGCAGTTTGCCGAAGTGCTCCGCTATCTCGAGAATCTGAGCATGGTCGAGGCGGTTCGGGTGAGCTCGGCGCGGGGTGCCGAGATCGAGTTCGAGCTGAGCCTGAGCTCCGGTGGCCTCGAAGATGCGCTGGCGCTCGGTGGCCTGCTTCAGCTGGGGCCGGCGCTGCCGGATGGCGGACTCGACCTGTATCTCGATCAGTGAACCTGGCCTGGATTCCCAACGTGCTGACGGTGGGCCGCATGCTGGCGGTCCCGCCTCTGGTGGCTCTGCTCGTGGCCGGGCGCTACGACTGGGCGCTGGCGGTCGCGGTGGCGGCGGGGCTCTCCGATCTGCTCGACGGCTGGTTGGCCCGCCGATTCGGCTGGCAGAGCCGTTTCGGCGGCCTCGCCGACCCGGCGGCGGACAAGATCCTGATGGTCGCCAGCTACATGACCCTGGCCTGGCTGGGCTACCTTCCCTGGTGGTTGTTCGGTCTGGTCATCCTGCGCGATCTGGTGATCGTCATCGGCGGCTGGGTCTACCACGTCGTCTTCGAACGGCTCCAGGCCGAGCCGACCCAGCTGTCGCGTTTCAATACCTTCTGTCAGGTCTTTCTGATGTGGTTCGTGCTGGTTCGACTGGCCGGCTTCCCCCTGCCGCCGGAGGCGCAGATCGGGCTCGAGTGGCTGGTGGCCTTCATGGCCGTGGTCACATTGGTCCAATACACCTGGCTGTGGAGCATGCGCGCCGTCAGGATCACCCGTGAGCGCCGGGCAGGAGAGCGGCCGCCTCGATGAGCGAACAGCGCCTGCTGGCCCTCAAGGCGCCGCGTCGTCCGGGCTTCGAGAATTTCATCGCCGGTCCGAATCAGGCCCTCGTCGACACCCTGGCGCAGGGTCTCGAGCACGGCGCCTGGTACTTTCTGGCCGGTCCGGCCGGGAGCGGACGCACGCATCTGCTCAACGCCGTCTTTGCCGATCGCCATCGCCGGGGCGAAACGGTCGGTTTCATGGCTCTGAGCGTTCGCGCCAATCGCGCGCTGCTCGACGAGGCCAGCGCTGACTGGGTGCTGGTCGACGACATCGATACCCTGGCCGGCGACGAGGATGGTGAGCGCGCCCTGTTCAACGCCCTGAATCGCTGGCGCTCCGAGCACGTCGGGGTCCTGTTGTCGGGTGCGGGGCGGGAGGCCTTCGAGCTGCCGGATCTGCGCTCCCGTCTCGGTCAGGCCACCCGCCTGACCCTGAAGCCCCTGGAGGAGGCCGATCTGGCCGCGCTGGTCGAGCGTCTGTCCAGCGAGCACGAGGTCGTGCTGGGTCGCGGGGCGGCTGACTATCTGCTCAAGCGCACCGCAAGGAACCCGGCCGCCATTGCCCGCCTGATCGAAAGCCTCGCCCAGCGTGCCCTGAGCGAGCGCCGCACCCTGTCGGTCCCGCTGATCCGCGAAGTCATTCGCTAGGCAGGCGCCTGAAAGCCACGGACGGGCGCGCCCGTGGGATGGTGCGAGCGCCCTTCAGTAGCTCTTCGCGTGCACTCCGCGCATCGCCCGCCCCGAGGGGTCGGCCATCTTCGCGAAGCTTTCGTCCCAGGCCAAGGCTTCCGGCGTCGAACAGGCGATCGACGGGCCGGCCGGCACGGTGGCGGCCGCGGCCGGCGAGGGGAAGTGGCGCTCGAAGATTCGGCGGTAGAAGTAGGCTTCCTTGGTGGCTGGAGGATTGAGCGGAAAGCGTTGCGCTGCTTCGCGCAGTTCGCGGTCGCTGACCTGCTGCTCGGCGTGCGCCTTCAGGGCATCGATCCAGCCGTAGCCGACGCCATCGGAGAACTGCTCCTTCTGACGCCAGAGGATCTCGTCCGGTAGCAGGCCTTGGCCCGCCTCGCGCAGGATGCCCTTTTCCGGGCGACCCGGACCGGCCATCTTGGCGGCCGGATCCAGCCGCATGGCGTGATCGAGAAACTCCAGATCCAGAAAGGGCACCCGGGCCTCGACGCCCCAGGCGGCCATCGACTTGTTGGCACGCAGGCAGTCGAACAGGTGCAGCTTGTCGATCTTGCGCACGGTTTCTTCGTGGAAGGCCCGTGCGTCGGGCGCCTTGTGGAAATAGAGATAGCCGCCGAAGATCTCGTCGGCGCCTTCGCCGGACAGCACCATCTTGATGCCCATGGCCTTGATTCGGCGGGCGAGCAGGAACATCGGGGTGGAGGCCCGGATGGTGGTCACATCGAAGGTTTCGATGTGGCGGATGACGTCGTCGAGGGCGTCGAGGCCTTCGTCGATGGTGTAGTGGAATTCGTGATGCTGGGTGCCGATGGCATCGGCGGCGATTCGGGCCGCGGCCAGATCGGGTGAGCCTTCCAGGCCGATGGCGAAGCTGTGCAGGCGGGGCCACCAGGCCGCTTCCGTGTCGTCGGACTCCACGCGTCGATCCGCGTAGAGTTTCGCGATGGCGGCAACCAGGGAGGAGTCGAGCCCCCCGGACAGCAGCACGCCGTAGGGAACGTCGCACATCAGCTGGCGGTGGATGGCGTGCTCGAGCGCGCCGCGCAGCTTGCCCGTGTCGGCGGGTGCATCGGCCTTTTCGAAGGCCCGCCAGTCGGGCGAATACCAGCGCCGGATCTCGCCGTCCCGGCTGTCCAGGACATGACCCGGCGGGAAGGCCTGGACCTGCACGCAGTTCGGTTCGATGGCCTTCATCTCCGAGGCGACCCACAGACGGCCTTCCTCGTCACGACCGTAGTAGAGCGGCATCACGCCGATCGGATCGCGGGCGATGAGGTAGCGCGAGTGCTCCAGGTCCCAGAGCACGAAGGCGTAGATGCCGTTGAGCTTGTCGAGGAAGTCGACGCCGTGCTGGCGATAGAGGGCCAGGATGACCTCGCAGTCGGAGCCGGTCTGGAACTCGTAGTCCGGACATTGCGCGCGCAGGGCCCGGTGATTGTAGATCTCGCCGTTGACGCCCAGCACCAGTTTGCCGTCCGGGCTGGTCAGGGGTTGCGCGCCGGAGTCGATGTCGACGATGGCCAGGCGCTCGTGCGCGATGATCGCCTGATCATCGACATGAATGCCGCTCCAGTCCGGGCCCCGATGCCGTTGACGGCGGGAGGCCTCCAAAGCGATGCCCCGCAGGCCGGGCTGGCCTGCGGGGAGATCGAAGATACCCAGGATCGAACACATGAGACGCGTCAGGGCTCCATGGTGGTGGTCGAGTCGATGACGATGCCGCGGTCGGTCAGGCGGACCGCGATGCTGCTGGAGTCATAGTACTCGGCCAGACGGCTCATGAAGTCCGACGGCGGCAGTTCGTCACGATCGACGTTGGCGTCGGCGGCGATGGCGTCCATCATCGAGGCCATCAGCTCGCCGTAGCCTTCGAAATCGATCGTGTAGGCCAGCACCGCTCCGTCGGATTCGTGCTGTTCCAGCGCTTCCGGGAGGCGTGCTTCCTGACCCTCGCCGAAGCTGACGGCGATGGCGTCGCTACCGAGGGCGATGAAGGCGCTCAGGTCCGGCAGGTTCGGGATCAGGTTCTTCGGCAGGGGCTTCGCCTCGCCGTTGGGCTGCAGATCCATGGCCGCGATGTCCGGTGAGAACATCTGCGCCATGCCGATGAGCATCTGCGGATTGCGGACGAACAGGGCCAGGGTGCCTTCGGCCGAATCGACCTGGCCCGGGGTGCTCATGCTCAGGCGATCCATGTTGAAGCGCAGGCCGCGCACGTTGGTGATGACCGGCGGGATCGGCTGATTCAGAGCGCGCTGCCAGTCCGGTGCCTGGGCGGCGATGCTGCTGAAGGCGGCGCACTGGGGCGGCGTTTCGACCCAGGCGGCGACCACTTCGCGAGCGAAGTCGCGCGCGGCCACCAGGTCGAAGGCGATGCCGCCGGAAATCGTCCGCGTCTCACCGCCGGACAAGCCGACCGGCGTGTCGGCGATGGCGGCCATGCGCTCGGCCATGGAAGACTCCGCTTCGACCACGAACTCCGCCGAGACACGATCGTCGCTCAGCTCGGTCATGCCGGCACTCAGGCGCGGGAAGATCTCGAACAGGCGATCGATCTCGCTGCGGCAGCTGGCGTCAGTGGCCAGCACTTCGAGGTCCATGGCCTGACGAACGGGTTCGGCCAGGGGGTCATTCTCATCGAGCAGTCGAGCGAGCACGCCGGCCAGGTCGACGAACAGGCTGCCGTTGCCGGTGTAGCCGCGGTCGCGGTCGAAGCGAACCAGATCGGCAGCATCGTAGGCCCGCGACGGACGGTCGAGGTTGGCAACGCGGCGCAGCATCGATTCGTCATCGGGCACGACCGCCACGGTCGCGAAGCCGTCGCCATGGTGGATGGCCAGGCCCAGGTCCTCGTGTTCGATCCAGACGACGTCTTCGCCGCCCACGGTGCGCGTCGGTACCTCGCTGCCACCTTCGCTGGCCACGCGCTGGATCATGGCCTCGAAGGCCGCCTCGTCGCTGAGCTGGACATGGATGAAGGGATAGACCGAGACCAGGTGCATGGCGAAGTAACCATTGCTGCTGATGCCTCGCGATTCCACGGCTTCACGACTGTCGAGCTGACCGATCTCGCGCAGCAGGGCCGCAATCACCGGCACGTCTTCCTGGGCCTCCTCGGCGAGCTCTTCATAGCTGTTCCGATTGAACTCGCTCATCGCCGTCATCGGTTCCCAGAAGCGGTCGATCAGCGCGTCCGGCATGGTTTCCAGGTTGGCTGCCAGCATCGGCGTGTCCGCGTCGATGCGCTCGAACAGCGGGTTTCCGCCAGCGCTCGCCGGGCTCGTGGTGCCGCCCTCGGTGGCGGTCTCGTCCTGGCCGCAGGCCACCAGCATCAGCAGGGCCAGGCCGGACATCAGGATCGTGCGGATCATATGGAATGCTCCCGGTTGGGTTGGGTATATAGTGTTATACAACAGTAACACACCTGTCAAGGGGACGGTGCTCTAACCTAGCTCGGTTCGGGCTCGGTTCCGCTCGGCGGAGGATCGGAAGCGCGACCGCCCTGGGGCGTTCGGGACGATGCGCAGGCCGTTCCCTCCGGTGAACGTGGCTGAGTGTATCGCTTCACCCGGGTCCGGCCAAGATGACCGATGGCCCAGGAAGACCCGGACGGTCCGGCTCGGGCGGGGGTGCCCTGATCACCCTTCGCGCCAGTCAGGAATCGGGCGCAGGTTCGGTCACTTCCTTGCGATGGTGGACGGTAAACTAGCGCGATGATCTGCTACCCCAAGAACCTGTTCCTCGGAATCGCTCTGATTCTGGGCCTTCCAACCGTCCCGATGGCCGGTGACCCCCCTGCGGCCGAGACCCCCGAGTCCTGGTACCGATCGGGCCAGGACCTGATCGAACAGCGGCGTGCACGCTTTGCCGGGCTACCCACCGCGCGGAATGTCATTCTGTTCGTCGGCGATGGCATGAGCCTGGCCACCGTGGCCGCCGCCCGCGTGCTGGAGGGCCAGCAGCGCGGTGAGAGTGGCGAAGAGAACAGCCTGGTCTTCGAGCGCTTCGAGCACCTGGCCCTGGCCAAGACCTACAACACCAACCAGCAGACGCCGGATTCGGCCGGCACGATGACAGCCATGGCCACCGGCGTGAAGAGCTTTGCCGGCGCCATCGCCGTGGACCAGCGTGCCCGCCGTGGTGACTGCGCCTCGGTGGCCGGTAACGAATTGGTCAGCCTGCTCGACCTGGCGGCACTGGCGGGCATGGGCACGGGCATCGTGACCACCGCGCGCCTGACCCATGCCACGCCGGCCGCACTCTACGCGCATTCGCCGGATCGTCGCTGGGAAAGCGATGCAGGCGTGCCGCCGACGGCAAGGGCCCAGGGCTGTCGGGACATCGCTCAGCAGTTGATTGCCTACGATACCGGTCGTGGCATCGACATCGCCCTCGGTGGTGGTCGGCGCGCCTTTCTTCCGATCCAGCAGTCCGATCCAGAGTATCCCGAACTCATGGGGCACCGTGCGGACGGTCGGGATCTGACCGCGGAATGGCTCGAGCGGCGGCCAGACGGCCACTACGTCTGGAACCGTGAACAATGGCTGGCCCTGCCTGATGATGGCGGGCCCGTGCTCGGCCTGTTCGAGACCGATCACATGCAGTACGAGCACGATCGGGCGAGCGATACCGCTGGGGAGCCCTCGCTGTCCGAAATGACCGCAATGGCGGTCGAGCGCCTGTCCTCCCGTCCCGAGGGATTCTTCCTGATGGTCGAAGGGGCGCGCATCGACCACGCCCACCACGCCAACAATGCCTATCGTGCCCTCGTCGATACGATCGAGCTCGCCCGGGCCGTGCAGGCGGCCATGGAGCGCGTGGACCCCTCGGAGACTCTGATCGTGGTGACGGCCGACCATGGGCATGCCCTGACCTTCGGTGGCTACGGGCGGCGCGGCAACCCGATCATGGGGGTCGCCATGCGCCCGGATTACGAGGGTGGCGGCATCTCGCCCCTGACCGATCCCGAGGGCCGCAAGCTCACCGTGCTCGGCTATGCAACGGGGCCCGGCTACCGCGGCGGTAAACGCCCGGACTACGATCGAGTCGATCCGACCCAGCCGTCCTTCCGCCAGGAGTCGACGGTCGAGCAGTGGTCGGCGACCCACACGGCCGAGGACGTCGCCATCTACGCGACCGGTCCCGGTGCGGAGCCGCTGTTCGGCGTGATCGAGCAGCACGCCCTGTTCCATGCCCTGGTCCAGGCCGCACCGCGTCTGGCGGCCATCGCCAGCGAGCTGGAGGCCGAGTCCGGTCTGCCCGTGCTCGAAGACAGCGGAACTCAGTCGCCCGAGTAGTATTCCTCGCGCGCCCGGGCCAGTCGCTCGGGCGTGCCCACATCCAGCCATTTCCCCGGATAGTGCTCGCCGCTCAGGCGGCCGGCGTCGATCGCCTGTTCGAACAGGGGGCGAAGTGCTCGTCGCCCGGGCGCTAGACCGGCAAACCATTCGGGCCGGCAGCAGGCGATGCCGCTGAAGGTCAGGCGGGGTTCGTCGCGGGTGATTCGGCCCGATCGGAGGCCGAAGTCCCCAGCCGGGTGATGGGGAGGATTGTCGACCAGGACCAGATGCCCCAGGCCCTCGAACTCGGCGTCGATCAAGCTCGCGAACGGATAATCACTCAGCACGTCGGTGCTGACGATCAGGAAGGGCTCGGGCCCCAGCAGTTCGAGGGCCTGGATGATGCCGCCGGCGGTTTCCAGGGCCCCCGGTGGTTCGACCGAATAGCGAATTCGCAGGCCGTAACGCTCGCCGTTTCCGAGGCGCTCGCGGATCTGCTCGCCGAGCCAGCCCAGGTTGATCACGACCTCGTCGACGCCGGCCTCGACCAGATGGGCGAGGTGGTGCTCGATCAGGGCCTTTCCTCCGACCTCGATCAGGGGTTTGGGCAGGGCATCGGTCAGCGGTCGCAGACGCTCCCCCCGGCCCGCGGCCAGCAGCATGGCCTTCACTGGATCGCCCTGCCGCGCCAGGCCTCGAGCAGCGACTCGAGTCGCGTCAGTTCCGGATTGCGAGCGATTGCCTGCTTGAGGTAGGCGAAGAAGCGCGGATGATCCTCGAGGTACTTCGGCTTGCCGTCCCGGTAGCGGATGCGGGCGAAGATCCCGATGACCTTGAGATGGCGCTGCACCCCCATCAGGTCACAGCTCCGTCGCCAGAGCTCGGCCGAGTCGGTGACCGGCAGGCCGCGCTCGCTGGCCTTCAGGCGATAGTCCTCCAGCCAGCCATCGACGCGGGCTTCGGGCCAGCTCAGGAACGCATCGCGAAACAGACAGACCGGGTCATAGCTGATCGGTCCGAGCACGGCGTCCTGAAAATCCAGCACGCCGGGCCGAGGATCGCCGACCATCAGGTTGCGTGGCATGAAATCGCGGTGGCAGAAGACCCGCGGCTGATCGAGGGCCCAGCGGATCAGGGTGGCGCACAGGTGATCCCAGTCGTCGAGTTCGGCATCGCTGGGTTCGACCTGCCAGTGTCGACGGACGAACCAGTCGACGAACAGATCGAGTTCGCGCATCAGCAGGGCGGCATCGTATTCCGGCAAGCCGGCAGTCGCAGCGCCGCACTGGATCTCGAGCAGGCTGTCCAGGGCCATGCCGAACAGGCGATCGGCATTGTGCTCGTCGAGGGCATGGTGATAGGGGGTATCACCGAGATCCTCGAGCAGCAGGAAGCCGCGCTCGACATCCTCGGCCAGGATCTCGGGCACCCTGGCCACCGGCGCCAATCGTCGGGCCACGTCGATGAAGCGATCGATGGGTTCCCGGTCCGGTGGTGCATCCATGACGACGACGCTGCGCTCACCGAAGCGCAGCCGGAAATACCGGCGGAAGGAGGCATCGGAAGAAATGGCCTGAACCGCATCCAGGCGCTGGCCGACCGCCTTTTCGGCCCAGGCCAGTGCGTCGTTTCGACGTCGATCGGGGCTTGATTCCAAGGTCTCGAATTCTCGTTTGCGGCGAAGCGCGCACTGTATCAGGCTTTCACTGCCTGATCACAAGCTGCATACAAATCAATCACTTCGCGATGATCTTCGCTTGACGTTCCGGTGGAAGACTCAAGCCGCACCCGAATGGTGTTCCCCCCCCTACAAGCAGAGGAACGTAACGATGCTGAGTTTGAGATTCAATCTATCGATCGCCCTGGTGACCGGAGTCCTGCTGTCGGCAACGGCTTTCGCGCAATCCCGTGTCCAGATCGTCCACGCTGCACCCTTCGCCGGCGAGATCGAGCAGACCGCGGTGTCCGTGAGTGCCAACGGATCCGTGGTCCTCGAGGATTTCCGTTTCGCCGATTTCACCGATTACCTGGAACTACCGGCTGGAGACTACGACCTGGCGGTGACGCCTGCGGGTGCGGACGATCCGGCGATCACTGCATCCGTCACGCTGGAAGACGGTATCGACTACACCGTTCTGGCCGTGGGTGATGGCGTCAAGCAGCCGCTGGCGCTTTGGGCCCTGGTCGACGATGCGCCGGCCGCCGCTGACGGCAATCTGAACATCCGCGTCGTGCACGCCGCCCCGTTCGCATCCGCCCTGGCGGACACGGAGGTGTCCATCCGAACGGCATCCGGCGACCTGGTCAACAATCTGACCGGCGTGCCCTTCTTTGCCGAGAGTGGCTTCTTCGAGGTGCCTGCCGCCGAGTACGACCTGAAGGTGGCCTCGAATGACGGGTCGACCAACTTCATCGACCCGCTGCCGGTCGAGCTCCCCGCCGGACTCGATATCACGGTCATCGCCATCGGTGACGGCGTCAACCAGCCGCTCGGTATTCTCGCCCTGCCGGTGGGCGTGCTGGAAACCCGCACCCCGGTGGACTTCACCGTGGCCGGCTGGTGGCAGAGCCTCAACACGGAGAACGAAGGCTATATCGTGCAGCCGATACCGTCCCAGAACCGGATCGTCGGCACCATCTACACCTACGATCCCTCGGGATCCGGGGCACCGGTCTGGTTCACCTTCGACGGCCCCTTCGACGGCCGGACCTCGGTTGCTGAAGTAACCGCATTTTCGGGTGCCGAGTTCGCCGGCGACACGGCGGCCACGGGCACCGTGGTGGGCACGGTGGCGCTCGAGTTCCTGGATTGTGATACTGCCATTGCCGCGATTTCCCTGGACGATTCCACGGAGTTCACCTGGGATCTCGGTCGGCTGACCCAGGCGGTCAGCTGCTCCTTCGACTGAGCCGTCGATCGACAGGCTTCGCCCTCCCGCTCGTTCAACGGGCGGGAGGGTTAATTCATACCAAATTGGTCTTGTTTAGAGCGCGCGAAGTCCACATAATAGAGAGTGAACTTTCTTCCGTGGCCGTCGGGCCGCTGTCGCCATGCTCCGAATCAGCAAACTGACCGACTACGCGACCGTCCTGCTGGCCGAACTGGCTCGTCAGCCCGAGGCCTGCGTGGCGGCCAGCGTCCTTGCCGAGGCCACTCGCCTGGAAGTGCCGACCGTGGCCAAGGTGCTCAAGACCCTGGCGCGGGCCGACCTGGTCAGTTCCGTGCGCGGCGTCAACGGTGGCTACCGGCTGGCATCGGCGCCGGAGGCCGTGTCCGTGGCAGCGATCGTTCGTGCCATGGAAGGACCGATCGCCCTGACCGAGTGCGGCCTCGAGCCGGGCCTGTGCGCCCACGAATCGAATTGCCATCTGCGCGGCAACTGGCAGCGCATCGGCGTGGCCGTGGAGCAGGCCCTGGAAGCGCTCAGCCTCGCCGATCTGGCCGGTGAGGAACCGCAGCGCATTTCCATCCGAACCGTATCCGGCGATCGCGAAATCGCCTGAGCTTCACACTGGATCTCGCATGAACCAAACCGTCGAACAAGTCGAACAGGTCATTGCCCAGCGCTACAAGGCCGGGTTCTACACCGATATCGATGCAGACCGCGTCCCCGCCGGTCTGAACGAAGAAATCATCGCCATGATCTCGGCCAAGAAGGACGAGCCGACCTGGATGCTGGAGTGGCGCCTCAAGGCCTTCCATCACTGGCAGACCATGCGCGAGCCTGACTGGGCGCATCTGAACATTCCGCCGATCGATCTGCAGAAGCTTCACTACTACGCGGCGCCGAAGCAGAAGAATCGTCCGAAAAGCCTCGACGAGGTCGATCCGAAGCTGCTCGAGACCTTCGACAAGCTCGGCGTGCCGCTGCACGAACGCGCGCGTCTGGCCGGCGTGGCGGTCGATGCGGTGTTCGATTCGGTCTCCGTGGGCACGACCTTCCAGAAGGAGTTGAAGGAAGCCGGCGTGATCTTCTGCAGCTTCTCCGAGGCGGTGCAGGAATACCCGGAGCTGATCCAGGAATACCTGGGCTCGGTCGTGCCGTACACGGACAACTACTTCGCGGCCCTGAACTCGGCGGTATTCTCCGATGGTTCCTTCGTCTACATCCCGAAGGGCACCCGCTGCCCCATGGAGCTGTCGACCTATTTCCGCATCAATGCGCGCGACACGGGCCAGTTCGAGCGCACCCTGATCATTGCCGAGCCGGGCGCGGAAGTGAGTTATCTGGAAGGCTGCACGGCGCCGATGCGCGACGAGAACCAGCTGCACGCCGCCGTGGTCGAGCTGGTGGCCCGCGAGAAGGCCAAGATCAAGTATTCGACGGTCCAGAACTGGTACCCGGGCGACGAGAACGGCAAGGGCGGCATCTACAACTTCGTGACCAAGCGCGGCGACTGCCGCGAAGACGATGCCCGGATCTCCTGGACCCAGGTCGAAACCGGCTCGGCCATCACCTGGAAATACCCGAGCTGCATCCTGCGCGGTGATCGCTCGGCCGGCGAGTTCTACTCGGTCGCCCTGACGCACAACCATCAGCAGGCCGACACGGGGACCAAGATGATCCACCTCGGGAAGAACACCACCAGCAAGATCATCTCCAAGGGCATCTCGGCCGGCAAGAGCAACAACAGCTACCGCGGTCTGGTGCGCATCGCCAAGCGCGCCGACAACGCGCGCAACTACACCCAGTGTGATTCGCTACTGATCGGCAAGACCTGCGGCGCGCACACCTTCCCGTACATCGAATCCGCCAATCCAACGGCGAAGGTCGAGCACGAGGCCACGACCTCGCGGATCGGTGAGGACCAGCTCTTCTACTGCCGCTCGCGCGGCCTGGACGAGGAAGACGCCGTGGCCATGATCGTCGACGGCTTCTGCAAGGAAGTCTTCCGCGAACTGCCGATGGAATTCGCCGTCGAGGCCAAGGCCCTGCTGGAAATCTCCCTGGAAGGTGCCGTCGGCTGATGGCCTCCGCTGAATTGAAACCGCAGATTGCGCAGATTCGCGCAGATTACGATCGCGACAGCGATCCGGAGACCTATGCGGTTATCGGTGCAGCGATGGAGGTGCATAGGACGCTTGGCCCCGGCTTTCTTGAAGCCGTCTACCAGGAGGCGCTCGAGGCTGAATTTCTCGAACGTGGAATTCCATACTTGCGAGAACATGTACTCCCCATCAATTACAAGGGGAAACGCCTCAGGACGTCCTACCAGGCCGACTTCATCTGTGCGGAGTCCATCATTGTCGAACTGAAGGCGGTGAAAGCTCTGGATTCGGTGCACGAAGCTCAAGTCATCAATTATCTGAAAGCAACCGGGATCGAAAAGGCTTTGCTTCTGAACTTTGCCACTCGATCACTCCAGTACAAACGATCTATCAATCAAACCAAATCTGCGTAAATCTGCGCAATCTGCGGTTAAAAAAATCATGCTCAAAATCAAAAATCTTCACGTCAACGTCGACGACAAGGAAATCCTCAAGGGCCTGGACCTGGAGATCGGTGAGGGCGAATTGCACGCCATCATGGGCCCCAACGGCTCCGGCAAGTCGACGCTGGGCTATACGCTCGCGGGTCGGGAGGGTTATGAGATCACCGACGGTTCGGTCCAGTTCGATGGCCGGGATCTGGCCGAGATGGAGCCGGAGGAGCGCGCCGCAGCGGGTCTGTTCCTGGCCTTCCAGTACCCGGTCGAGATCCCGGGCGTGAACAACGCCTACTTCCTGCGCGCGGCACTCAATGCGCAGCGCAAGGCGCGCGGCGAGGAAGAAGTCGATTCGATGAGCTTCCTGAAGACCGTGCGCGAGTCGCTCAAGGAACTCAAGATGGACGAGAGCCTGCTCAAGCGTGCCGTCAACGAGGGCTTTTCCGGCGGCGAGAAGAAGCGCAACGAGATCGTCCAGATGGCGGTGCTGCAACCCAAGCTGGCGATCCTCGACGAGACCGATTCCGGCCTCGATATCGACGCGCTGAAGCTGGTGGCCGAAGGCATCAATCGTCTCCGGGACGGCAAGCGGAGCTTCGTGGTCATCACCCATTACCAGCGCCTCCTCGACTACCTTTCGCCCGATCATGTGCACGTGCTCTCGAAAGGACGCATCGTCGAGTCCGGCGGTGAGGAGCTGGCACGACGTCTCGAAGACGAGGGCTATGCCTTTCTCGAGGAGGCGGCCGAGGCATGAGTGCGCTGCTCGAACGCCTGGAGAACAGCGGGCCGGCAGACGCCTACGCCGAGCTGCGCCAGCGGGCCCGCAAAGCGCTGATGAGCCATGGCTTTCCGGACCTCAAGACCGAGGCCTGGAAGTACACCTCCCTGCGCGTGCTGGACAAGCGGGACTTCAGTGGGGGTTTTACTGCGGGTGAGGCGCCGAGCCTGCCCTTCGAGGCCGATCTCATTCGCGTCTCGGCGCTGGACCAGGGTCTGCCATCCTTGCCGGATGGCCTGAGTCTCGAGCCGATGCCGGCCTCGGCGCTGGCCGAGCTGGAATACGGCGGCCGCGAAGATGCCTTCGCCTGGTTCAATCTGGCGCGCCTGTCCACCGCGTGGCGCCTGCGCATCGAGCGTCCCCTCGAGCGTCCCCTCGTCCTGTGCGTTGACACGGGCGCTGAATTCGCGGGTGATTGGCACCCACGCCTGCACATCCAGCTGGCCGAAGGGGCCAGCGCCACGCTGATCGATCTGCAGCAGGATCAGGGCAGTGGCCTGATGAATCTGGTTCAGGACATCGATCTGGCGGCGGGCAGCCAGCTGGAACACGTGATCGAGCGTCAGGGCCACGAGTCGGCGATCGTCGCGAGAACCAACGTCGAGGTCGGCAAGGATGCAAGCTACCGGGCGCGACTGCTCGATCTGGGCGGGCGTCTGCATCGCCAGGATCTGAGGATTCATCTGAACGACGCGGGCGCCCATGGCGAAATCGACGGGCTCGGCCTGATCGACAGCAAGCAGCACGTGGACGTGCATACCTGCATCGATCATCGGGTCGGCCACACGACCAGTCGCGAGGCCTTCCGCATGCTGGCCGACGGCACCGGTGTGGGCGTGTTCAACGGGCGAATCCACATCGCCCGTGGCGCCGACGACAGCCATTCGGATCTCAACACGGCCAATCTGCTGCTCAGCGACAGTGCCCGGATCAACACCAAGCCCGAGCTGGAAATCTATGCCGAGGACGTGACCGCCAGCCATGGCGCGACCATCGGCCAGCTCGACGAGGACGCCGTCTTCTATCTGCGCTCGCGCGGCGTGCCCCTCGATCAGGCGGCTTCGCTGCTCAAGCGCGGCTTCGCCCGCCTGCCGGTGGATGCGGTGGCCGATGAGGCCGTTCATGACTGGTTGGGCGAGACGCTCGATCGGCGCCTGTAGGGCGAATTATCGAATCAAGGCCCGGACCGGGAGGAACAAGGCATGGACATCGTCAAGTCGGGAATCAAGGAACAGTTGGACGTGCTCCGCCTGCGCGAGCAGTTTCCGGTGCTGGAGCGCGAGGTCCACGGCAAGCCCCTGGTCTACCTGGACAACGCCGCGACCGCCCAGCGACCGCTGAGCGTGATCGAGGCGATGGACGATTTCTATCGCCGCTACAACGCCAATGTCCATCGGGGTGTGCATCAGCTCTCGGTCGAAGCCTCCGAGGCCTTCGAGACGGCCCGCAAGGACGTGGCCCGCCTGCTCAACGCGACGAGCGATCGCGAGGTGATCTTTACCCGGGGCACGACCGAGGCGATCAACCTCGTCGCCAACAGCTACCTGCGTCCGCGGGTGAAGGCCGGTGACGAGATCCTGATCAGCCATATGGAGCACCACTCCAATATCGTCCCCTGGCAGCTGCTCTGCGAGCAGACCGGCGCGGTGCTCAAGGTCATCCCGATCAACGAGAAGGGCGAGCTGATGCTCGACGCCCTGGAGGACCTGATCGGTGAACGCACCCGACTGCTGGGCCTGGTTCATGTGTCCAACGCCCTGGGTACGGTCAATCCGGTTCGCGAGGTCTGCGAGATCGCCAGGCGCCACGGCGTCCCGGTGCTGATCGACGGTGCCCAGGCCACGCCTCACGAGCAGGTCGATGTCCAGGCCATCGGCTGTGATTTCTATGCCATGTCGGCGCACAAGATGTACGGCCCGACGGGCATCGGCGCCCTGTGGGGTCGGGAAGCCCTGCTCGAGGAGATGCCACCCTGGCAGGGCGGCGGCGAGATGATCCTGCGGGTCAGCTTCGACGAGACGACCTACAACGAGCTGCCGCACAAGTTCGAGGCCGGCACGCCGAACATCTCCGGTGCGATCGGCCTGGGTGCGGCGGTCCGCTTCCTGTTCGATACCGGCATCGAGAAGATCGCCCGCCACGAGCAGGCCCTGCTCGAGTACGCGACCGAAAGGATGTCGAAGATCGAGGGCTTGCGCATCATCGGCCAGGCCGCGCACAAAGGACCGGTGATTGCCTTCACCCTCGACGGGGTCCACCCGAACGACATCGGCACGATCATCGACCATCACGGCGTGGCCATCCGCACCGGCCATCACTGCGCCATGCCGGTGATGCAGTTCTTCGACGTCCCGGCCACGGCGCGCGTGTCCTTCGCCGCCTACAACCTGCGCGCCGAGATCGACGTGTTCCTGAATGCGCTGGAGAAGGCGCGCCAGATGCTGGTTTGAGCCACACTGCCGATGGCCTCGGTCCTGCGTCGGGTTCCAAGCGATGGCTGCGGTATTGCCTGGTTGGTTTGACGGAGATACCTGGGGTCTAGACCTGTCAGATGCTTCGGTGATTCCGCGAAATCCGTGCGTCGGGTTCTATATGGTTGCTTGGAAATTGCGCCGTCGGGTTCGCGGAGACTTCTGATGCATGGACCGTCGGGGACGTGGCCCCGACCTACGCCGGGGGGATTGAGCAAGGTGTGTAGACCGTCCTATCACGCTTGATCGAAGCCCCGCGTAGGTCGGGGCCACGCCCCCGACGGACCATATCGAAGCTGTCTCCGTGAATTCGACGATCGATATCGCCCGCTCGCTGCTCGGCAATGTCGGGGGTATCCGTACGTCGGGTTCTATGCGATGGCTCGGCGCCATAGAATGATGGCCATGGCTCTCGACCAGCTCTATCAACAGCTCATCCTGGAACACAACCGCTCGCCGCGGAACTACGGCCCCTTGCCGGGGGCGACGCATTCGGCGCGCGGTTTCGATGCCCTGTGCGGGGACGATCTGCTGTTCGAGCTGCAGGTCGAAGACAATCGCATCATGGCCGCCGCCTTTTCGGGCGAGGCCTGTGCCGTGACCAAGGCCTGCGCCTCGATGCTGACCGAGTGGCTGCCGGGGCGGGATCGTGCCGACATCGAGCGGGGGCTGTCTGACTTCGATCAGGTGCTGGAGGGTGGAGCCGCGCCGGAGCCGGATTTTCTCGGGGCCTTCGCCCAGCTCGGTGCCCTGGCTGCGTTCCCTTCGCGACAGCGCAATGCCCGGCTGCCCTGGCGCTGCGCACTCGACGCTCTGGACGCCTGATCAGCCGTTGGCGCGCAAGTCGTCGACGATGCGTTGCTGAATGATGCTGATCCGCGCGGGCTCCTCCTCGAGCAACCAGTCGAGCTCTTCCCGCCTCAGTGACTCCCTTGGCCCCGTGGGCTGACCGAAGCGGTAGACCAGCCAGGCGGCGAGGCTGCGGGCGTAGTGGGTCGGGTAGAGGCTTCTTGACTGCTCCAGGAGTTCGTTCAGCCGCGCTGGGTCGACGGTCTGGCCCTGCAGCGCCTGCAAACGGGTGGCTTCGAGCTCGTTGAAACCGCACACTTCGGGGGCCGCCTGCGCCGCCTGGGACGATTGGCAGAGCGCCAGGCCCGCTTCGGCCATGCGCAGCGCCTCGTCCAGCCTGCCCGAGGCTTCGTGGATCCAGCTGGCAATGTGGTGGAGCCAGTTCAGAAATGCAATCGTTGTCTCGGCGTTCTGGCTCGCCTCGGTGATCAGGGCATTCATGCCATCGATCGCCGCGTCGGCCTGCCCTGTGGCGCCGGCCAGATAAAGCTTGTAGGAGCGGGGATAGAACAGGTAGTGCGAGGCTTCGCCGTAGATGGCGCGCTGGTGTTCGTACAGACTGTCCACCACGTCCTCGGCCTCGTCGAGCCGGCCGACAAGCAGAAGGTAGTTGGCGCGGTCGTTGAGGGCCTGCATGGTGATGCCGTGGCGTTCGCCCAGCACCTCCCGGCCGAGCTCCGCGGCCCGTCCCATCCAGTGGGCGGCGTCCGCGTACTGGCCGTTCAGGGCAAGACAGGTACCGAGGTTCATGCTGGATACGGCAAGGGTTCGCCGATCGCTGCCGCTGAGTGACTCGGCGCGCGCCAGATGGTCGTGGAAGTCGGCGACCAGGCCATCGTCACAGCGCTGGCTGCCGCTGCCGTGGATCCGATTGAAGAGCTGGTCGCCTTCGGCCCGGAGCGTGTCCGGATGGCTCGGTCCACGAAGCCGTGTCAGTCGTTCGACGAGTTTGCGGCCATTGTTCATTGCCACGGCCGCGCCCTCGATGTAGCTGCTGAGCGCCGTTTCAGCGCGCAGCAGGTAGAGCGATAGATCGTCATCGAGCCCGAGCGCGGCCTCGGCCCGCGGGCGAGTTGCCTGGGCCAGCGCATAGGCTTCCGGGAAACGCTGCAGCCACCATCTGAGCTTCAGGGCTTCGGTCTCGGCTTCCAGGGCATCCCGGCTGGTCCAGTCATCGATGCGGCGGTAGTAGGCGCGCGCGGCTTCGATCTGGGCATCGGCGGCATCGAAGGCCTGCCAGGCCACCAGCGTCTGGCCCAGGGACAGGCGCAGGGAGGCCTCGATGGCCGGATTGTCTGCGTGTCGCTCGGAAATCAGTGCGTCGGCCTGGCCCAGGATGCCCTCGACCACCAGGTCGCGGGCCGCATCCACCGGCGCCAGGCGCTCGATCATGCTCCGAGCGTCCAAGGTCGCGGCGTCCGCTTCACTCTCGCTGCCGCCGTCGCGGCGAACGAGTTGCCCGGCGGTGTCGGAGAGGCGACCGGTCAGTCGCGCGGCCAGGTCGTTCATGTCGATCTCGGAAAGCAGGTTCTGCTGGAACTCGACCACCCGCTCGAGATCCGCCTGCCGGGCTTCGGCGAGACGCCGCTGTGACTCGGCTTCGTTCAGGCTCAGGCTCGTCGCGACCAGGCCGCCGGCCAGGCCGATCAGGGTGAGGCCGCCCAGGCCGACGGCCAGGGCATTGCGGGTCAGGAACAGGCGGGCCCGGTAGGCCCTCGAGGCGGGCAGGGCGCTGACCGGCTGGCGGTCGAGCCAGCGCTGCAGGTCCTGAACGAATTCCGCCACGCTGTCATAGCGTTCGGCCGGATCCTGGCGGATGGCCCGAGCCAGAATCGCTTCCAGTTCTCGCCGCCGCCAGCCCGACAGGCCTTTCGCGGGCCCAGCGCTCGTCAGATCGACGTCGATGGTCTTGCCCAGCAAGGAGCGGATCTCGCTCAGGTTGGTCGGGTCGCCCGTATGGGCATCGGGCCGAGCGCTTCGCCCACTGAGCATCTCGAGCCCGATGAGGCCCAGGCTGAACAGGTCCGTACGGGTGTCGATGACCTGACCGACTTCGGCCTGTTCGGGTGCCATGTAGGCGGCGGTGCCGTAGATCTGCCCATCGTTCGAGGCCTGCCCGGCCAGGCGTGCCGTGCCGAAGTCGATGATCTTGGGGGCCGCCCGGCCGTCGAGGTCACGAACCAGGATGTTGGAGGGTTTGAGGTCGCAGTGCAGCACGCCCTTCTGGTGGGCGTGTTCGACGCCGCGTCCGACCTGGATCATCAGTTCGATGCGTTCTCGCAGGCTGCTCTGCCGGGCGTCGACGTGCTTCAGCAGGGTCTCGCCGTCAACGTACTCCATGACGAAGTAGGGACTGGCATCCTCGAGGGCATCGGCCTCCAGAATCTGGGCGATCGCGGGGTGATTCATCTGCGCCAGTGCCTGACGCTCGAGTTCGAACCAGGCGCGTTCCTGAGCCGAGAGGCGGCGCTGGCGACTGAGTTTGATCGCCACCTTGCGACGAACGGGCTCGATCTGTTCGGCCTGGTAGACCACGCCCATGCCGCCCTGGCCCAGCACGCGTTCGATGATGAAGTGCCCGAGGACGCTGCCTGGTCCCAGGGCTTGAGCGCTGTCGTGAAGGGCGCGGTTCAGCGCCAGCGTGAGCGCCTGGGTCTCGGCTTCATTGCTCATCGTCTGCCCTCTCTGCGGATGCGCTCAGGCCGTGTTCCTTGAGCTTCTTGTAGAAGGTGGTCTTGCCGACACCCAGGGTCTCCCAGGCCGACTGTGCTGAACCCCGGCTCGCATCCAGGGCTGCCTCGATGGCGCGGCGTTCGGCTCGAGCGACCGCCTCGGCCAGGGTCAGAGCCGGGCTTTCGGACTTCGAATCCTCGGGTGCGGGTGCATGCTGCGTGATGCGGCTCGGCAGGTGGATTCGGTCCAGGGCCTCGCCGGGCCGCAGCAGGGCGACGGCCGAGCCGATCGCCTGACGCAGTTCACGCACATTGCCGGGCCAGGACCAGTGCTCCAGGGCCTGGATCGCGGCGCGGGTGATGCCGGGGCTGCGCTGGCCCAGCTGGGCGATGGACTGGTTGAAGAAATGGACCGCCAGCTCGGCGATGTCGCGGCGCCGCTCGCGCAGCGGCGGGACCGTCGCCTCGAAGGCGGCGATCCGATGATAGAGGTCCAGGCGGAAGCGTCCGGCCTCGATGTCGGCGTTCAGGTTGCGGTTGGTGGCGGCCACGAGGCGAACGGAAATGTCCTTCAGGGTCTTGCCGCCGATGCGATGGATACGCTCGGCTTCCAGTGCACGCAGCAAACGGACCTGGGTCTCGGGCGCCATGTCGCCCAACTCATCCAGAAACAGGGTGCCACCATCGGCGCGCTCGAAGACCCCGGCCCGGGCTTCGACGCCCGTGGCCACGCCGGCCTCGATGCCGAACAGTTCGGCCTCGAGCAGGTCCTGGGGCAGGGCAGCGCAGTTGACGGCCACGAAGGGCCCGTCGCGCTGCGGCGAGCAATCATGGATCCACTGCGCCAGCAGGTCCTTGCCGACGCCGGTTTCGCCGAGCAGCAGGATGCTGATGCGGCTGCCGGCGACCTGGGCGAGGGCCTGCAACTGCCGCTGAAACTCGGGTTCCGAGGTCCAGACACCCGGAAAGTCGGGCTTCGCTTCGGGCGAATCCAGAGCGCCAGTGTGCGATGCAGGCAGCCAGTCGAGCAGGGGGGCGAGGAGATCGCTCAGGCCGGCCTGGGCGGCCGTGACCGGATCGGCCAGCAGCCGCAGTTCCTCGGACCGCGCCAGTTCGCTCAGCTCGGCATCCTGCGGTCCGCAGGCCGCCACCGTTTCGCCACTGCTTCGATCCAGGCGCAGGGAGCTGGCCCGGGTCGACCGGGACCAGGCGGGCAGCAAGCGCGCGGCCAGGGGACTCAGCGAACGCATCGGCTCGCCGATGGCCCGCCAGAAATCATCGCGAAGACTGTTTCGCAGGGTCATGACCCGGGTTTCGGGCGCTTGCCCGGTGTCGTCCCGCGTCGGGGTCGGGCTGTCCTGGCCCGTGGCGTAGGCCAGCTCCGTGCCGAGGCCCGCCTGGGCGCGAAAACGCAGGATGGCCGCACCCAGATCGAGCACGAAATCACCGGAAACGGCCGCCCGCTCGATCGACTGACCATTGAGGCGGGTGCCGTTGGTGGACGCCAGGTCGCTGATCACGGCGCCGCCATCGGCCAGCACCTCGATCTTCACGTGTCGGCGAGACAGCCCGGGCACGTCGACCATGACATCGCAATCCTCCGAACGACCCAGCACGTGCTCGCCCGGCTCGAGCTGATGCTTGGAGGCCATCGCGCTCAGGGGTTCGAGGATGTCGAGGCGGTAGAGAAAACTCATTTCAAGGTGCCTGCGAAGGCGTCTGCGTGCCGCTGAATGTAGCGCAGTTGGTTCGCGAACGCGAACGGAGGTGGGCCGGCCTGCCCCGGTTGGGTTCGCGGTGGCGAACGTCTCGTGGGAGCTTGCGTCCTTGTTTCCTTGTAGGCAATTGAATTCAAATGCTTTTCAGTGTCTGGCACGTGTCTTGCTTATGTCTGGGTCGTCGCTTTGATTCAATGGGAGAACAGCATGTCCTTGAAGACCCTTTCGGCCTTTCTTCTGATTGCCGGTCTCAGCAGCTCGGTCCTGGCCGGTACGGTTCCGGGGGATCCGGATCCGAGCTTCGGCAACAACGGCTGGGTGGAGCTGCCCTTTTCGGTGTTGCCAAACGCGCGTGTGACCGGCCTGCACGTCGATATCGATAACAGCATCCTGGTCGTCGGGACCGCTCGTCCGGCTGGCGAGAGCTGGTACCTGGGGGCCGTGGAGTGCTTCGCTGTCCGGCTGCTTCCGAACGGTAGCCTGGATCCCTCTTTCGGAAGCTCCGGCGTCAGCCGCTTTCTCGCCAGTGATGAGGGGGGCGATTCGGGCCGATGCGAGGCTTCGGTGCTGTTGCCCGACGGGGCCCTGATCGTGAGTGGGGACTATGGTCCGGGCGGTCTCAGCGTTCGCTTTGCGCGGGTTCTTGCCAACGGCGATCTCGATCTCGATTTCGCGCCCGGCGGAATCTACAACGCGCCACTTCTGCCTTCGACCAACGGCCCGATCCTGAGCCGCGCGACACTTCTGGCGTCCGGCGAGCTGGCCGCGATGGGCCGGGTCGATATCTACGGGGGGTACGCCTGGACCTTCGATTCGGTGGACAGTAGCCGACCATCGCGCTTCGACGTTCGCCAGACTCGCCTGAGCAGCGGCCTGCTCGAAGGTCTGGATGGTCGGCTCGATGGCTTGTTCTTCTACCGCGCACAGGCCTTCGACTGGAGCGCAGACCTCCTGCAGGAGCAGGGCGGTAGCCCCCTGTCGAGTTCCAACCGGTTCATCGGAACCGACCTGGTGCGGCAGCCCGATGGACGGATGCTCGCATCCCTGTCCTCGTTCGCCGATGGAGTCAACCCGCCACCCCGAGAGCTGGCTGCCGGGCGATTTCTTGGCGATGGAACCCAGGACCTCACCTACACCTCCGGCGCGTCCGCCGCGATCGGTCAAGCGCTGATCCGGATCGAAGATCGCGGTTACTGGGCGGACACGGAGCGATACCAAAGCTCGATCGCGCTTCATCCCAGTGGCCGAAGCATCCAGGTCTCCACCGTCCGCGAAGCCGCTGACCGGTTCGAGCGCTGGGGTGCGCTGGCGGTTCGCCGTTCGAACGGAGGCGCTGAATCGACCTTCGCCGTGGGCGGTGTGGCGTTGCTGCGATCCCAGCCGGGTTCGACGACGGAGCTGCAGGCCGTTGCGGTCGCAGGCAATGGAAACCTTCTGGCTGGAGGCTTTCGTCGCGTTGGCGATGAGCGTCGCCCCGTCATCGTGCGCCTCCTCGACGACGACAATTGGAGCGCGACCTGGGACACGCTGCCGGACTTCGTCAGCCTGCCGGCCCAGTCCGCCGCGCCGCGCAGCCAGTGGGTGGTCAGTGCGCCGATCCCGATTTCCGGCCTCGACAATGGCGTCCGTGTCCCGGTCATCACGCTCGGGGGGCAATACCGGATCAATGCGGGTCCCTGGCTGCGCGGACCGGGCTGGGTGGTCAACGGCGACGTCGTCGAGCTTCGCCACTTCACGCCGTCCACCGGCGGGCAGCAGACCGGCACGGTCGCCCAGATCGGTGGGGTGCATGATCCGCGCAATGCCCGCCGCCCGGTCGGTACCGCCCAGCTGTTCACCTTTACCAGCGTCACCGAAGACCCGCTGCCGGGCGGAAAATGTTCCGAAGACGCCCTCTGCAACCACGGCCAGGCCATTCCCGACAACAATCCCAGCAGCCCGGCCGTGGCCTTCATCAACCAGATCGGCAGCTGTCCCTTCGTGACCTCGGTGCGCGTCGGCGTCGATGTCAGCCACAGCTATGTCGGCGATCTGCAGATCATCCTGGATCCGCCCAATTCGCCGCCCTTCAGCCTGATCAACCGGCCCAATCAGGCGACCGGCGGCTGCAGTGCCGATGACATCCTGGTCACCTTCGAGGCCGGCAACTATCCCGAGGCCCAGACCCAGTGCGGTCAGCTGGGCGAGGGTCTGCGTGCTCTCGATGGCACGCTGCGGCCCGCGCTGGGTTTCAGCTCCGTGATCGGCAGCAACGGCCAGGGTGCCTGGAGCCTGTCGGTGTCGGACTTCGCCGGACAGGACACGGGCACCCTCAATGACTGGTCCCTGGACATCCAGTGCTCGAACACGCCGCCCGAGCTGGCTGATCTGAGCATCGCCACGTCCCAGCCGACCAATCTCATTGCCGGCGATCCTCGCGTCTGGCAGGTGACGGTGACCAACAACGGCCCGGCACGGGTGCAGACCGGCCAGTTCAACGGTGGCACCAGCTTCGACCCGGTGACGGGCTTCCCGGAACTGACCAACATGCTCTGGTCCTGCTCCGTCCCGGCCGGTTCCAGCTGCAGTCTGCCCCCGGGTTGCGCAGGCCCCTTCTGCGCTGGATCGAGCTTCCAGGCGGGGCTGGATCTGGCGGCGGGAGCGACGGCCACGATCGAGCTGTTCGGCACGCCGGAACCGTTCAAGGCGCTGGGCGAGGAGGTCGGCTTCGAAGCGCGGGTGGACGTCATGCCGTCCATCTTCGGAACCGTCGACCCGGATACGGGGGACAACGCGGTGACCTATCGCCGCGATGTGGTCGTGGCCCAGGATCTGGCGATCACCGACGCCCAGGCCGTCATCATCGGTAACGAGGTCGAGGTCAGCTTCCGCCTGGTCAACAACGGGCCCTCGGCCGAACTCGGCAGTGCGGTGGTCGACATCCAGATGCCGGCGGGCTACGTGGCGGCCACGTCCTCCAGCTGCTCGCGCGGCGCCAGTTCGTGTACGGGCCTGCTCGAGCAGACCGGAAGCTCGCCGATCATCTGGCGCTTGAGCAATGTGACGATGGCGCCTGGCGGAGCGGCCGAGCGAGTCCGCGTGCGTGCCGCCTTTACGGGCGCCGCGCCCCCGACGGGCAACGGCAGCATCCAGCTGATCCTCTCCGGCGCGGTCAACGACTTCGATTCGAGCAATGACTACGTCGCGCTGAGCCCCGTGGCGGTCGGTGACCAGATCTTCGCCGATCGCTTCCAGTGATCCGTCGTCCTGCCGCACCGAACTTCCCGGTGCGGCAGCACCCCTGCATTCCAAGGAGACCCTCCATGAAACCCACCGTCTTGTTTCTGGCCGCGTTCCTGCTGCCCCTCATGTCCGCGTCCGCCCAGACCGGCGCGCTGGATCTGCGCCCCGAGCCGATCGCCGGCACCATCATGCAGCTGCCCCAGGGATGGCAACGCCAGATGGATGACAGTTCGCTGATCCTGACCGAATCGTCGGCAGAGAATTCGCCCGTACTGGCCCTGTTCGCCGTCGCGGGCACACCCGGTCAGGCGATCACGCCGGCGGCCCTGGCCGACGCGGTGCTGCAGCAGTTCGACCTGCCCGCCAATGGAATCCGTGCCGAGCTGATCGAGGAGCGGATGCACGGACCGGCCCTGTTCCGCCTGCATCGCCTGGTCAGCCCGAGCGACCGAGGCTACCTGGCCGCCTACACCCACACGGACCGGTCGACGGGGGTCCTGATGCACATGCTGTTCTCGGCGACGGAGCAGCGCTTTGCCGAACTGGGCGGGGTGATGCTGCCGCTGGTGGCCTTCGGCGGCATGGATGCTCGTCAACTGCAGGCGAGCAAGCCAGCCGCCGTTCCGCCGCCGATGGATTGCCGGCCCGGCGAGCGCCAGGACCAGTGCATGGCCCGGCAGTGGCTGGGTGCGTCGGCCAGCAGCGCGATCGCCCAGCCCTATGTCGACGCCTGCGGCAACGTCTGGGCCCAGGCCGGGACGCCCGAGCAGCGGGCCTGGGCCGAAGCCCAATGTCAGCAGTCCCTGGCCCTGGCCAGCCAGCTCTCGCAGATGAGCCACGAGTCGACCATGAGCATCCTCTACAACATGGACAGCGGCTGGTGCTACCGGGGCGAACCGGGGTGCGATTGACTCCGCTGATCACCGTGACCCCGTCTCTCGAATCGACCCCATTGGAAAACGCCAAGATGAAGAAAATCCTGATCGCTCTCGCTCTGATCGCAATGCTGGCGGTGGCCGCCGTCTCCGCCGCCCTGTTCCTGACTCGCGGACTGGTGGAACCCACCGACGCATTCTTCGCCGCCGTGCGCGATGGACGCAGCGACGAGGCCTGGTCGATGCTGTCGCAGGGCTTCCGCGATGGCACCGATCCGGCCGCGCTGGCGCGCTTCCTCGACCAGCAGCAGATGCGCCGGGTGCAGCGAGCCGAGTGGAATCGACGCGCCGTCGAGAACGGCCAGGGCCGCCTCGAGGGGGCGCTGGTGACGGACTCCGGCGGGCGCATTCCCGTCGCGATCGACCTGGTCGAGGAGGACGGGGAATGGCGGATCCATCGAATCGAGCGCAGCGCCGCCGGGCTGGTCGACGGAGGCCGTCCTGGGGCGCCCGACACGGACACGGCCGTCGCCCTGGTTCGATCCACCACCGGCCATTTCTTCGACGCACTCGCCGACGGCAGCATGGCGCGGTTCCACGCCGAGGCCTCGAGCCTGTGGCGGGCCCAGCATGCGGTCGCCGATCTCGACGGCGCCTACCGCGCCTTTCTCGGCCTGGATATCGACCTCGCCCCGCTGCGGGGCGCGGAACCCGTGCTCGAGGGCCTGCCCCGGATCGACGACGATGGCGTACTGCATCTGAACGCGCACCTGTCCAGCGAGCACGGACTGTTCCGCTTCGGTCTGCGCTACGTGCTCGAGAACGGTCGGTGGATGCCCCTGGGCCTGAACGTGCGCGTCGAGTAGTCGGTGCGATGCAAGTTCGCCGATTTCCTGACCTGCAATTCCAAAAAAACACTCCATGAGGATTGAAACATGAACGTGCGCGTCCCTGTCCGCGCTGGCCTGGCGCCTGCGGCTCGCCTGTCCATCGTCCTGCTGCTGCTCGTGACCGGTTCAGTCCGGGCGGCAGATATCGTCGTCAATACCGAGCGCGATGACCTGCCGCCGCTGAGCGACGGTCTCTGTTCCCTCGCCGAGGCGATCGAAAACTCCCGCGGTAATCGGCCCTTCGTCGACTGCGAAGGCGGTAGTGGTGGTGTCGATCGCATCCTGATCGAGCCGGGCCTCGGTCCGATCGAACTCGAATCGACCCTGGTGCTTCGCAACGGTGTGCAGATCATCGGGCCGGCGGATCGTCAACTCATCCGGCCGGCTCCCGGCATGACCGACAATCTGTTCCGCTTCGATCTGAACTCGCTCAGCGACAACGGGGAATATCTGTTCGAGAACCTGATCCTGGCCGATGCCCGACCCAGCTTCCCTCCGCCCTCCGGTGGCCCCTGCAACAATGGCGGCGGCGCGCTCTGCATCAAGCAGGACAGCTTCGGTCCGCGCGCCCTGGAGGTCGTGGCCCGCAATTCGATCTTCACGGAAAACCAGGCCCTGAACGACAACCCCGGCTTTGTCCTCGAAGGGGGCGGTGCGATCCACTGTGTCGGTCCCCTGGTCACCCTGAAGATCGAGGACAGCCTGTTTACAGGCAACGTTTCGGTGGGCGACAACGGCGGCGGCGCACTGTTCTCCAGCGGCTGTGACGTCATCGTGCGCCGCAGCAGTTTCGAACAGAATTCGGCCGGTCTGGGTGGTGCCGGTGGGGCGATCCACGTTCGACAGGCCAACCTGCTGATCTTCGACTCCCTGTTCGATCCAACGCTCGGCGCCGAGGCCGTGCGGCTGCAGGCCAGCAACGACGGCCATCTGTTCGTACTGGACAATTCCATGATTCTGGACACCCAGGGCAATGGCCTGCGTCTGGTCGGCCCGGTCGTCGGCTCGATCACCAATTCGACGATCGCGCGAAACAGCGCCGCTGGGCTGCGATTCGACGGCGCTGCGGGCAACGGCGCATCGCTGTCCATCGTCTCGAGCACCGTGGCCGACAACCTCGGCTCGGCCGGGACCGGCGGCATGGTGCTGATCGATGCGCAGACATCGATCGACAACAGTTCCATCATCGGTAACGAGACCCAGCTGGGCGCCGCTCAGGCCGCGTCCGGGATCGAGATCGAGGGCGGCAATCTGAGCTTGCGCAATACGGTGCTGTCCAACCTGGCCGCCGGTGAAGGCAACCTCTGGCGACGCAATGCGGCCCTGGTCAACCTGCGTCATAGCCTGCTGTCGCCGCCTGACACGGTCGGCGAAATCAATGGAGCCAACGAGAACAATGTCTTTGTCTCGCTCCCCTTCGGTCCACTTGCCGACCTGGGCTGCCGCCGGCCCGTCGGGTTTCCTGCCAATCCGGCGCCCGGATGCGTGCTGATGCGGCCGCACGGACCCTTCCAGACGCCCATCATCGACGTGGCCTCGCCGCTGGGCAATTCGGATCAGCGAGGCCAGGGCTTTGCGCGAGTTGTCGGCGGTGGGCAGGATATCGGCGCCTACGAACTGCAGGACCCGCTCGTCGAGTTCGAACCGGCGGCGGTCGTCCTGGCCGAAGGGACGGGCGGCTTCCGGACCTTCGCTTTCACGGTTCGTCGGCTGGGGCCGACCGATGGGACCACCCAGGCCCAGTGGGAAGTCTTCGGCCATGGCGCGGCACCGGTCGATGCGGCGGACTTCGATGACTCCGTACTGCCCTCGGGTACCGTGTTCTTCGACATCGGAGAACGCGAGCGGACGGTCGACATCGACGTCTTCGGCGATGGCAATGCCGAAGCCGATGAGGGCTTCCGTGTCGTGCTGCAGGGCATCACCGGCGGGCAGCCGGGGCTGGTGAACGAGGCCTTCGCCACGGTGCTGAACGACGATGCCCTGTTTCCCGTTCCCACCCTGTCCATCGTTCCGATCGGCAGCGACGGGGCCGAGGGTGATCTGTTCGTCTCCCCGTTTCGCTTTCTGGTCACTCGCACCCAGGACACGGAAGGCTTCTGCAGCTATCGTCTGAGCATCACCGGGACGGGGCTGGACCCGATCGAAGCCGAGGACCTGGGCGGCGAATGGACGCTGGGGACGACCGGTCCCACCTATCAGATGGGGCCCGGCGAGGTCAGCAACGAGATCGAGATTCTGATCGCCGGCGACAGCGAGGCCGAGGGCGACGAACAGTTTCTCGTCGAACTCGTCGAGGTGGTGGGCTGCTTCGTCAACCAGAACGCGGCGAGCGCCCCCGGCATCGTGCGCAACGATGACAGTCTCTTCTCGCTCCAGTCGATCAGCCCGATCCAGGACGAAGGCGACGCAGGTAGCACGGACTTCGAATTCCGCATCGAACGAAGCGGCTTCGTCGACAAGGCCGCGAGCGTGAGCTGGTCCGTGCTCGGCGCGGGATCGGCGCCGGCCGATGCTGCCGACTTTGCCGGCGCAATGCTGCCGCAAGGTCAGCTCGTCATGGGTCCCGGGGTCGTCAGCCTGCCCGTCCTGATCCGGGTCGCAGGTGACACGGAGGCAGAAAGCGACGAGGACTTCGCCATCCAGCTGGAAAGCCCTCGCAGTGGGGGATCGATCGACCCGCTGGCCGATTTCAGGATCGGCACGATCCTGAACGATGACGCCTTCGTGGATGCAATCTTCGCCGATCGCTTCGACTGAGTCCCCTTGCCATCCCGGCGGTTCGCGCCAGGGCATCGCTCCATGCCTCGTTGCATGGAGCGATGCTGGATTCGAAAGACGCGCTGACGGTCAACCCTGAGCGGGTGCGCCGCCCTGGGGCGGTTCGTCGCTCGGCTTGCTGGTCGAACCGTGGCTGCGGTCCCAGTCGCTGGCCTTGCTCTTCAGTTCGCCGAACTTCTTCGACATGCCGTCCAGCTTGCCCTCCCATTCCGGGTTGGCCTGCTGGCCTTCGGTCACCTTGAAGAAGACCTGCATCAGCGCGGTCATGCCGATCGGCTCGATCACGGCCTGCTTGATGCCCCAGGCCAGGACCACGGCGATGATCAGGGTCAGGGGTCCGGCCACGGCCGGCAGCAGGGAGACGATGGCCAGCACCGGGCCCAGCACCAGCAGGAAGACCAGGAAGGTCAGGCCCCAGATCACGAAGGCCAGGAAGAAGGCGTTCTTCAGGAAGGTCTTGTAGTTCTGTGCATACAGGACCAGCGCCGTTCGACTCGACTCCCAGGGGTTGGTCGAGCCGGTCTTGATGTTGTAGGCCAGGATCACCTCGTCCAGGTAGGTCAGGGACAGGTTGATCACCGTGTTGACGAACTTGGCGATGCCCTGCAGGCCGGGGATCGGGATGAAGTTGGTGATCGTGAAGAACACCCGGTTGAAGGTCTTGAGGACGGCCTTGATCAGCTGGTCGACACCGAACAGCACCGAGGATTCGGTGAAGCGTTCGCGCACGATCTTCTGGGCGTGGTCGATCTGGCCGCGGCCCTGGGGCAGCTCCTTGCCCTCGAGCAGTTCGACCAGGACGGCGATGTGGCCGGCCTTGACCATGTAGAGCAGGTATTCGCGCAGGAAGTAGGCGACGGCGGAGACCAGGCCGAAGCCGATGATGCCGCCCCACATCGAGAAGCCGGCCGGGTCCTCGGTGGCGATGCGACCGATGCCCCAGCCGACGCCGGCGCCCACGCCGGTGATGAGGATGTAGGTCAGGGTGATGGCGAAATAGATCAGAAAGCGGAAGACCAGGAAGGGCATGGTCTTGGCCATCAGGCCCAGCACTTGTCCGATTTTGAAGTCCATGGTGACTACTCCGAAGTGGATACTTGGTTTCAGACCCTTGCTACGAAAAAACGCCCTGGAACCGGCCAGGGCGTCGCAAACATTCCGCGTTCGGCTGGTCGGCCACGCCCGGGATGACGGCTCAGAGCTGCCGGACGTCGACGAAGCTTCCGGATTCGTGGTTCTCCCGAAGATCGCCGAGCAACTCGAGCAGGCGTGAGGCCGCGTCCTTCGGTGAGGGCATGGCCTCGGTGCCGCGCGCGTCCTTCAGCTTCTGTACCGACGGGAATTCCTCGCTGTCGACCTCGCCGCAGAGATAGTCCTGCATGCCCGTGTCGATCAGGCCGGGCGCATAGGCCAGCAGGTGCGTGTCCGGCATTTCCGGTGCGTAGAGCTGCATCAGATTGTTCAGCGCGGCCTTCGACATCGAATAGCCGCCCCAGCCGTAGTTCATGTTGACGGCGGCGCCTGAGGAGATCGCGATCACCTGGTCGACGGGAATCTGCTGCTCGATCAACCAGTCGAGGATCATCTTGTTGGCCCAGACGTTGACGCGCATCATGTGCTCGAGGTCATGCACATCGGTGTGGGAGATCTCCTGGATGCGTCCCAGGATGCCGGCGTTGAGGACCACCAGGTCGAGGCGCAGGCAGTCCGACAGCAGGGCCTGCAGCCCGTCGTCGAGTTGCTTCAGGTTGCCGAGGTCCTGGCGCCGGTCGCGCAAGGCATCTTCGTAGCGCGACTTGAGCGAACAGCCCCGTCGGCTCATGCCCCAGACCGTGGCGTCCTGTTCGAGCAGGGCTTCGGTCAGGGCCAGACCCAGGCCGCTGCTGTTGCCCGTGATGAACACGTTCATGTCGGATCATTCCTCCCCGATGGTGGTTTCGAACAGGGTCAGGATACGCTGATACTGGTCGCGCCAGCTGGTCGGACGGCGAAATCCGTGCCGCTCCAGCGGGTAGGAGGCCAGCTCCCAGCCGTCCTTTTCCAGGTCGATGAGCCGCTGGGCCAGGCGCACCACGTCCTGGTAGAAGACATTGTCATCGAGCATGCCATGGGTCATCAGCAGTCGGCCTTCCAGGCCTTCGGCGAACTCGATCGGCGAAGAACGGCTGTAGGCGTCCGGGTCGACGTCGGGCGTGTTGAGGATGTTCGAGGTGTAGAAATGGTTGTAATGCGCCCAGTCGCTGACCGGACGCAGCGCCGCGCCGGCCTGGAAGACCTCGGGAGCGCGGAACATGGCCATGAAGGTCATGAAGCCTCCGTAGGAGCCGCCGTACAGGCCGACGCGTTCCGGGTTGGCGTCATGATTGGCGACCAGCCAGTTCACGCCGTCGATCAGGTCCTCCAGCTCGGGCGTGCCCATCTGACGGTAAATGGCCGTGCGCCAGTCGCGTCCGTAGCCTTCGCTGGCCCGGAAATCCATGTCCAGAACGTGGTAGCCCCGCTCGGTCAGCAGGTTGTGGAACATCTGCTCGCGGAAGTAGTTCGGGTAACGCTGCCAGGTGTTCTGCAGGTAGCCGGCGCCGTGGACGAACAACACGACCGGATGTCCTCCTTCCGGCGTCGGCGTGCGGGCCGGGTAGAACTTGGCCCAGATGGTGCCGGCGCCGTGGCTGGACTCGACGCCGACGATTTCCGGCATCCGCCATTCGATCGCCCGGAAGGCCTCGCTGCGTGTGTCGGTCAGGCGTTCGATCTCACCGCCGTCGGCCGGCAGCAGGCCGACCTGCGGCGGCAGGTAGGACTCGGAGAAGCGGACCAGGATCTCGCCGTGGCCGGGCAGGACCTGGAAGGACTCGATGCCGCGATGCTGGCTCAGTCGCTCCAGTTCGCCATCGGCCAGGTCGAGGCGATAGAGGTCGTACTCGGTCGGGTGGCTGCGGTTCGACAGCATCCAGACCCGCTCCCCATCGTGGCGCCAGACCGGGTCCATGACTTCGAAGTCGCCGGCCGTCAGCGCCACGGCTTCGCCCTGGTCGGCGTCGACACGATAGAGATGGCTGTAACCGCTTTCCTCGGACAGCAGCCACAGTTCATCGTGCTCGCCGATCCAGCCGAACTCGTTGAAATTCCAGTTGATCCAGGCCTCGTCCGTCAGGCGATGACGGGGATTGAGTTCGCCTGCTTCGGGTCGCACCGTGGCCAGCCAGCGGTCCTTGTTGTCGATGGCCCGGAGCTGGATGGCCACGCGCTCCCCGGTAGGCTGCCACTGAAGGCCGGCGATGCGCACGGGCCTCGGGTTGTCGGCGTCGTGGGGCTCGATGCCCTGCTCGGCCTTCAGTTCGGCCAGCGGGTCCTGATCGATGCCGGGCAGGGCGCTCAGGTCGAGCTCTTCGATCTCCCGGTTCTCCAGATCGAGCATCCACAGGCGGTGGGGTGCCGGGGCCTTGCGCCCGACGCGCGTGCGCACGGTCTCGACCTCGATGTAGCCGTCGACGGTCACGTAGTGCGGCATCTGGCCGTCGCGCCCGTCGTCGTAGCCGGCCGGCTGCGTGACCAGCAGCAGCCAGCGGCCATCGGGGGACAGGCTGGAGGCCACCGGTGACAGGGTCCCGCCCAGGTACCAGGGGGCGGGGCCACGCGTCGGGTCCTCGGCGGCCGCCCGGCGGGCTTCCTGCCGTTCCACGCGGTCGCGCTCGACGTCCTCGCTCAGGCTGGAAAAGAGCCGCAGCTGCATCTGGGTCAGGGAATCATCGGACGCCTTGTCCGGATCCTCCTCGAAGCGCAGGTCCGCTACCGGCGCCGACAGGCCGCTGTCGAGATCGTGCAGGTACCAGTTGGCGCCCCGCAGGAAGCGAATGCGCTGGCCGTCGGCGCTGAAGCCGGGCTGCGAGTCGTTCTGTCCGTCGGCGGTCAGCTGCCTCGGGCCCTCGGCTCCGGGTTCGTGGAGAAACAGATTGCCGTTGCGAACGAACACGGCGCGACCCGAGGCGGCGTGGAACACCGGCTCGGCGCCGTCGATGCCCGCGTGATCGGCGTAATCGAGCAGACGATCGCGGTTGGCGTCCAGGTCGATCAGGCGGAGATCGCTGACGTCGGCGCCCTGACGCTCGACGCGGTAGACGATGCCAGAGCCGTCGAGCTGCCACCAGGCGGCTTCGACGGGCGGCCCGATCCACTCGGGGTCGGCCATGATCTGACGGAGGTCGGGCGTCTGGGCCAGGGCCAGAACGGGGCCAGCCAGGAGCAGCAGGGTTGCGAGCAATCGTTTCATGAGTCTGCAGTACCGTGAAATGAGCAAGGCCGGCAGGATAACCGGATCATCGTGTGGCCTGCATCCTTGTCCAGGGCAGGGCGTGGGGGAATTACATGCTTTTTTTGCAATCGCGGTTGACCTCTTTCGAGGCTCTGCCTATACTATGCAGCTCGATTGCGGGGTGGAGCAGTCTGGCAGCTCGTCGGGCTCATAACCCGAAGGTCGCAGGTTCGAATCCTGCCCCCGCTACCAGGTTTTCGAGAACAAGAGAAAAGCCCCTGGTCAAAGGGGCTTTTTTCGTTTTCAAGGGTCGCGCCCGGCCTGCTCCGTCGGACGCGCCCACCGACGGATGAGCGAGGACAGATGGCCGCCCAGGATCGGATCGAAGCATTGCTGGCACCCGTGGTCGAGGATCTCGGCTACGAGTTCGTCGGGCTGGAGTACTCTTCCAACCCGAAGAACCGGGTGCTGCGCATCTACATCGATCAGCCCGAGAAGGGCATCGACCTGGATGACTGCGAGACCGTCAGCCGCGAAGTGTCCGCCCTGCTCGACGTCGAAGAGCCGATCTCCGGCCAGTTCACGCTGGAAGTGTCTTCGCCGGGCGTTGAACGGCCATTGTTCACTGCCGAGCAGTTCTCGCGCTTCGTCGGCGAACAGGCCAAGGTCCAGATGCACGCGCCGGTCGACGGCCGGCGGCGCTTCAAGGGCACCATTCTCGGTGTCGACGGAGACACGGTTCGCCTCGAGGTCGAGGGCACGGAATGGTCGCTCGACGTGAATGCCATGGACAAGGCTCGCCTCGCGCCCGATCTGGACGCGCTGTTCGCGGGCGACGGCAAGGATTGAAACGGAGGCCGGCACGGCCGGTCGATGGACTGAATCAGCGGAAAGCTTCAAAGATGAACAAGGGCAAGGAAATACTGCAGGTCGCCGAAGCGGTGTCCAACGAGAAGGGTCTCGATCGCGAGATCATTTTCGAAGCGATCGAGGCGGCATTGGCCTCCGCGGCCAAGCGTCGGCACCCGGAAGACATCGATGTGCGTGTGGCGATCGATCGCGACACCGGCGACTACGAGGCTTTTCGGCGTTGGGAAGTGGTGCCTGACGAAGACGGCGAAGAGTTCGAGTTCGAGGACGAGGCGCATCAGATTCGCCTGAGCGATGCCCGCGAACACGATGCCGATCTGGAAGTCGGTGATTACATCGAAGAGTCGATGGAGCCCCCCGAGTTCGGTCGTATCGCCGCCCAGGCGGCCAAGCAGGTGATCGTCCAGCGTGTTCGTCAGGCCGAGCGCGAGCAGGTCGTCGAAGCCTACAAGGATCGCGTCGGCGAACTGGTGCACGGCAAGATCGAGCGCATGGAGCGCGGCGGCATCGTGCTCGACCTCGGTGAGAACGCCCGCGCCTACATTCCTTCCCGGCACACGATCCCGGGCGAGAACGCGCGCATGCACGATCGCCTGCGCGGTTACCTGTACGAAGTCCGCCCCGACCAGCGCGGTCCGCAGCTGTTCGTCAGCCGCACGATGCCGGAATTCCTGATCGAGTTGTTCAAGCTCGAAGTGCCGGAGATCGGCCAGGAGCTGATCGAGATCAAGGGCGCCGCCCGCGATCCCGGCCGCCGCGCCAAGATCGCCGTGCACGCTCTCGACGATCGCACCGACCCGATCGGCGCCTGCGTCGGCATGCGGGGATCGCGCGTCCAGGCCGTCTCCAACGAGCTGGCCGGAGAGCGCATCGACATCATCCTCTGGGACGAGAACCCGGCGCAGTTCGTCATCAACGCGATGGCGCCTGCGGAAGTCTCGTCGATCGTGGTCGATGAAGATTCGAAGAGCATGGACATCGCCGTCGAGGAAGACAACCTGTCGCAGGCCATCGGCCGCGGCGGCCAGAACGTGCGTCTGGCGGCCGAGCTGACCGGCTGGACCCTGAACGTGATGACCGTCGAGGAAGCCGAGGCCAAGAGCGAAAGCGAAGCCCGGCAGGTCCTCGAGATGTTCATGCAGAAGCTCGATGTGGATGAAGAGCTGGCCGGCATCCTGGTGCAGGAAGGTTTCACCAACATCGAAGAAGTGGCCTATGTGCCCGAGGCCGAGCTGCTGGCCATCGAGGAGTTCGACGAAGGCATCGTCGCCGAGTTGCGCCAGCGCGCTCGTGACGCCCTGCTGACCCAGATGATCGCCTCGGAAGAGCAGCTCGAAGAACACCGCCCGGAGCAGGACCTGCTGGACCTGGAGGGCATGACCGAAGCGATTGCCTTCCGACTGGCCGAGCAGGGCATCCGCACCCGTGACGATCTCGCCGAGTGCGCGGTCGACGAGCTGGAGGATGTGAAGGGTCTGGAGCCGGAGCAGGCTGCCGAGCTGATCATGAAGGCTCGTGCGCACTGGTTCGACGAAGAGTAAGCGTAGTTAAAACCGCCAAAGCAATAGGATTGATGTGATGTCGCAAGTCACCGTTTCACAACTGGCTGAAGTACTGGGCGTGACCCCCGATCGCCTGATTACCCAGCTGAACGACGCCGGGATCAAGGTCGATGATCCATCGGCGGCGGTGACCAATGAGGACAAGAAGAAGCTGCTCGCCTATCTGCGCACCAGCCACGGCAAGGGCGAGACCAGCGAAGACTCCAGCGGTCCGCGCAAGGTCACCCTGAAGCGCAAGACCGTGAGCGAACTCAAGGTGCCTGCCGGCGGTGCCGGCCGAGGCCCCCGTTCGCGCGGCGCGGCCCCGTCGCGCACGGTCAACGTCGAAGTGCGCAAGAAGCGCACCTACGTCAAGCGCGGCGCCATCGCCGAGCAGGAAATCTCCGATGCCGAGCGCGAGGAAGCAGCGCGGGCGCTGGAAGAGGCGCGCCTGGCTCGCGAACAGGCCGAACAGGCCGAGCGCGAGGAAGCCGAGCGTCGCAAGCAGGAAGCCGAAGAGCGCGAGAAGGCCGAGGCCGAAGAGCGCGCCCGCATGGAAGCCGAAGCCGAAGAGCGTCGCAAGGAAGAAGAAAAGCAGCGCGCGCTGGCGGAAGCTCAGGCCCGCGTCGAGGCCAAGGTGGCCCGCCAGGCCGCCGAGCGCGAAGCCGAACGCAAGCGTCGCGGTGGCGGCGGCAAGGAGCGCCCGGGTGCCGGGGATTCCAAGACCCGTTACGGCCGCGAAGAACTGCACGTCACACCGAAGAGCAAGCGTCGCAAGCCCAAGCGCAAGGGCCGCGTCAGCACCCAGCCGACGGAGCATGGCTTCCAGAAACCGACGGCGCCGGTCGTGCGGGTCGTCGACATTCCGGAAACGATTACCGTTGGCGAGCTCGCCAAGCTGCTGGCCGTCAAGGCCGGTGAGTTGATCAAGGCCCTGATGAACATGGGCTCGATGGTCACCATCAACCAGGCCCTGGATCAGGAAACCGCCATCCTGGTGGTCGAGGAGTTGGGTCACGAGGCCCGCGCTGCCCAGGCGCAGGACATCGAGCAGGAACTGGTCGCGGCCGACGACTCCGATGCCGGTGAGGAAATCACCCGTCCGCCGGTGGTGACCGTGATGGGTCACGTCGACCACGGCAAGACCTCGCTGCTCGACTACATCCGCCGCGCCAAGGTGGCCGCCGGCGAAGAAGGTGGCATTACCCAGCACATCGGTGCCTACCATGTCGAAACCGACAACGGTGTGGTCACCTTCCTCGACACGCCGGGCCACGCTGCCTTCACCTCGATGCGTGCTCGCGGCGCCCAGGCGACGGACATCGTCATCCTGGTGGTGGCCGCCGATGACGGCGTGATGCCGCAAACCAAGGAAGCCATCCAGCATGCCCGCGCCGCCGGTGTACCGCTGATCGTGGCCGTGAACAAGATCGACAAGCCGGACGCCGATCCCGATCGGGTCAAGTCCGAGCTGGCGGCCGAGGAAGTGGTTCCCGAGGACTGGGGTGGCGAAGAGATCTTCGTGCCCGTGTCCGCGCTGACCGGGGAAGGCATCGACGCCCTGCTCGACGCCGTGCTCGTCCAGGCCGAAGTGCTCGAACTCAAGGCCGTGCCGGAGCGCCGCTGCCGCGGCGTGGTCGTCGAGTCCGCCCTCGACAAGGGCCGTGGCCCGGTGGCGACGATCCTGGTTCAGGACGGCACGCTCAAGCGTGGTGACATGATTCTGGCCGGCACCGAATACGGTCGCGTTCGCGCCATGTTCGACGAGAACGGTCAGCCCATCGACGAGGCCGGCCCGTCGATCCCGGCCGAGGTGCTGGGTCTGTCCGGCGTGCCGAATGCCGGTGACGACGTGCTGGCGGTGGCCGACGAGCGCAAGGCGCGCGAAGCCGCCGATCAGCGCAAGCAGTCTGCACGCGAGGGCCGCCTGGCCGAAAAGCAGGCCGCCAAGCTGCAGAACCTGTTCGACCAGATGAGCGAGGGCGGCACGGGCGAGATCCAGAACGTCAACCTGGTCATCAAGGCCGACGTCCAGGGCTCGGTCGAAGCCCTGCGCGATGCGCTGACGCGCCTGTCCACCGACGAGATCAAGGTCAACGTGGTGGCTTCCGGCGTCGGTGGGATCACCGAATCGGACGCCAGCCTGGCTCAGGCTTCCGGTGCGATCATCATCGGCTTCAACGTGCGTGCCGACGCTTCGGCGCGCAAGATCATCCAGGAAGCCGATCTGGATCTGAACTACTACAGCGTGATCTACGACGCCATCGATGACGTCAAGAAGGCCATCAGCGGTCTGCTCGGTACCGAGGTCAAGGAACAGATCATCGGCCTGGCCGAGGTCAAGGACGTGTTCCGCTCCTCCAAGCTGGGTGCCATCGCCGGCTGTCTGGTGGTCGAAGGCGTGGTCAAGCGCGACAACCCGATCCGCGTCCTGCGCGACAACGTCGTCATCTTCGAGGGCGAGCTCGAGTCCCTGCGTCGCTTCAAGGATGACGTCAAGGAAGTGCAGGCCGGTACCGAATGCGGCATCGGCGTGAAGCAGTACAACGACGTCAAGCCGAACGACCAGATCGAGTGCTTCGAGCGGGTCGAAGTGCAGCGAACCCTCGACTGATGAGCGTCGCCCGCGCAGAACGAGTGGCCGGCCTGCTCCGTCGCGAGCTGGCCGATATCGTTCAGCACGAATTCGAGTACGACATCCCGCGCGGACTGATCAGCATCACCGACGTCGAGGTCGCTCGCGACCTCAGTCACTGCAAGGTCTACGTGGCCGTGCTCGAGATCGAGCAGGCCCCGGAAATCGTGGCCTTCCTCAACGAACACGCCGGCCAGGTCCGGCACGAGCTGGGCAAACGCATCCGCCTGCGCCTGACGCCCAGCCTCAAATTCCTGCACGACACCTCATCGGAAACCGGCCAGCGCATCGAGCAACTGCTGGCCGCCTCCCGCAAGCCGCGCTGAACCCCTCTTCGGGTTGCCGGAGATCTCCGCGAGATGGGCCTCCGATCGACACCCGGAACGTAGGTCGGGCCAGCGCAGGTTGGAGGCGTGGTGCGGTTGGCCGCGGGCCAGAAGCGCCGCGCCGGAGACCGCCCGCGCGTGCGCCCGACGGTCCATGCCTCAAGAATCTCCGTCAACCCGACGCAACCCTCATCCCCAGATCGATGCGCTCAAGTAGCCACGGCGCTCAGAACCACCATGCCAGCACGAACCAGACCAGCATCACCGCTGCGATGATGCCCTTGGCCACGGTGCCGACGACCACCCCGATCGTGGCGCCGACGCCGGCACGCATCGAGGCATCGAGATTGGCCTTGCTGGCCATGTGGCCCAGCATGGCGCCGACGAAGGGCCCCAGAAGGATGCCGGGGAGTCCGAAGAAGATGCCGACCAGCAGGCCCAGGGTGGCGCCGAGGATGGCGTGCCGCCCGGCGCCGAAACGCCGCGCGCCTTCGGCGGTGGCCAGAAAGTCGATGATCACCGAAAGCACGGCCAGGAAGCCCAGGCCCAGCAGGGTGGCGAGCCCGACGCTGGCAAATCCGTCGAGCCAGGCCATCAGCACCAGGCCGAACAGGATCACGGGCACGCCCGGCAGGGCGGGCAGGATGATCCCGGCCAGACCGATCAGCACCAGCAGCACCGCCAGCACCCAGCCGAGCACGACAAGCAGGTCGATGAGCATCGAAATCTCCGTTTCTTCGCCAGCCCGGATTATCTCAGATTGCTCGCTCTCGCCCCCGTGTTACTAGTCCCACCGCTTGAACTCGCCCGGGATATCTCCGATCCTTGGCCGTTTGCATCCAGGAGATCGAGCAACCATGGCACACATCGAGCCGCTGGCCCCCGAGACCACCCCGGAACTGGCCGACACCTTCCGCCACTTCGAATCCATCCTGGGCTTCGTGCCCAACTCCCTTCTGACCATGCAGCGCCGGCCGGCCATCGTGCGTGCCTTCGGCGAGCTGACGGCGGCCGTTATGGATCCGGAAGGCAGCGTCGAGCCCGGTTTCAAACGCCTGCTGGCTCATTTTTCCAGCCGTGCGGCCGGTTGCCAGTACTGCGAGGCCCACTCCCTGATTGCCGCCGGCATCAGCGGTGTGGCGCAGGACAAGGTCGATGCGATCTGGGAATACCAGACCAGTGAGCTCTATAGCGAAGCCGAACGGGCGGCGCTGGATTTTGCCCTGGCCGCCGGCAGCGTCCCGAATTCCGTCGACGAGGCGCTGATGGCTCGCCTGAAAAAGCACTGGAGCGAGGAGCAGATCGTCGAGCTCCTCGGCGCGGTCTGCCTGTACGGTTTCCTGAATCGCTGGAACGACTCGATGGCCACCGATCTCGAAGAGGCTCCGCGCCAGCTGGGCGACCGCCTGCTCCGGCAGGGCGGCTGGACCGGCGGCAAGCACGTCGGGGCTGGAGACTGAGGTGCTTGCCCGATCGTGATCGGGCGTGTTGGCCTAAAGTCGCTTTTGCGCCGCTCGAGCGGCGGCGTAGAATGAAGCCATGAAAGCAGCGGCGCGCCTACAGCTCAAGCTCGGCCAGAAACTCAAACTGGCCCCGCAGCTGCGTCAGGCCATTTCCCTGCTGCAGCTCAACCGTCTCGAGCTCAAGGAGCATATCCGCGAGATCCTCGAAACCAACCCCCTGCTCGAGCGCAGCGAGGATGCGGAAGGGGGTGCCGGCAGTGACACCGAGGTCGAGCAGGACATCGAGTTCGGTGAGGACTACGGATTCGACGACCTGCCCGACGGCTTCTCGGTCAGCAGCGAAGGCCCGCGCTACGACGATTTCGTCAGCGATCGTGCGGACGAATCCCTGCAGCAGCACCTGCTCTGGCAGGCCAATCTGTCGGGTTTCAGCGAGACCGATGAGGCCATCGCCCGAGCCATCATCTACGCGCTCGATGAAGAAGGCTTTCTCAAGGACGATCTGGACACCCTGCGTGCCTCGTTGGCGCCCGAGTACCTGGTGTCCCGCGACGAAGTCGCCGCCGTGCTCGAGCGGGTCCAGCACTTCGAGCCGGTCGGTGTGGCCTGCCGCGATCTGCAGGAGTGTCTGCACGTCCAGCTGCAGGCCCTGCCGGCCTCCACGCCCGGTCTGGGACTGGCCGATCACATCATCCAGCGCTACCTGGACGTGCTGGGCCAGCAGGACATGGATCGACTGGCGCGGGCGACGGGCTTCGAGCGCGAGGACGTCAAGCTTGCCGTCGAGCTGATCCGCTCGCTCAATCCGCACCCCTGCAGTCGCTTCGGCTCGGACGACGAGAACTACGTCGTGCCGGACGTCTACATCCACCCGCGGGGCGATGGCTGGCGGGTCAGCCTCAACCCCGACAGCGACCCGGGCCTCAGGCTGAACCGCATGTATGCCGATCTGGTGCGCAAGAGCCGGGGTGACGACAAGCAGTACCTGAAAGACCGACTCCAGGAAGCGCGCTGGCTGATCAGCGGCCTGGAAATGCGCAATCAGACCCTGCTCGCGGTCACCGAGGCCATCGTGCAGCGGCAGCATCGCTTCTTCAGGGAAGGCGAGATCGCCATGCAGCCGCTGCTGCAGCGCGAGGTGGCCGAGCAGGTCGGGGTGCACGAGTCGACCATTTCGCGGGCGACGACGGGCAAGTACGCCCACACGCCCCGCGGGACCTTCGAGCTCAAGCATTTCTTCTCCGTGGCCCTGACCGGGCAGGATGGCAGGCCCGTCGCCGCCACGGCGGTCAAGGCCCACCTGCGGCGGTTGATCCAGGAGGAGCCCGACGGCAAACCCTTCTCGGACCGGGCGCTGGTCGATGCCCTGGCCGCCAGGGGCATTCATCTGGCCAGGCGCACGGTGGCCAAGTACCGCGAACAGCTGGGCATCCCGGGTTCGGCGCAGCGTCGCAGAATGGCGCGCATGCGGGCCTGATTTCGGGCCTTGCCTGGTATAAGATTAGGAACAGGATTCAGGGTCTGGAGGCGCTCGGCGCCGACCCGCCCGACTCCTGGCTACACCCATCCAAGGAGCAAGCATTCATGCAGATCGAAATCACCGGACAGAACGTCGACGTTACCCAGGCCCTGCGTGCCTACATCACCGAGAAATGCGAGCGTTTCGAGCGTCATTTCGACAACCTGATCTCCGCTCATTTCGTTCTGCGCCTGGAAAAGGTCCAGCACATGGTCGAAGCCACGATCGCCGTCGGCGGCCGCACCAACCCGATCTTCGCCGAAGTTCATGACGAGAACATGTACGCCGCGATCGATGCCCTGGCCGACAAGCTCGACCGCCAGGTGCGCCGGCACAAGCAGAAGGTGACCGACCACCATCGTTCCGCTTCCCGCGCGGCCGAAGCCGGCTGAGCCCGGCGGCCGTCAGGCGAATCCGATGCATCTTGCCGACGTCCTCGACCCCGAGCGCATCGCGGTCGATATTTCCGTGTCCAGCAAGAAATCCCTGCTGGAAAAGGCCGCCGAACTGCTCGCGACCTCGCCGGACAGCGGCGAGTCGCGAGAGATCTTCGAAAGCCTCTGTCAGCGCGAGCGCCTGGGGTCGACGGGCCTGGGTCATGGGGTCGCGATTCCGCACGGACGCGTCAACGGCCAGAGCGGTGTCAGCGGCGCGCTGATCCGCCTGCGCCACCCGATCGACTTCGATGCGCCGGATCAGGAAAAGGTCGACCTGTTCTTCGCCCTGTCCGTGCCCGACCAGTGCTCGGATGTCTATCTTCGTCTGCTGGCCGACGTCGCTCAGCGCTTCGGTGATGCCGGCCAGCGCGAGCAGCTGCGTTCCGCCGACAGCGCCGAAGCTCTGCTTCGACTCTTTGCCGTCGAGCCGGATGCCCATCCGGCCGCATGACCGCGAGCATCACGCCCGCAGAAATCTTCCAGGCCTACGCTGACCGGCTCGAACTGCGCTGGGTGACCGGACGCCGCGCCGCCGAGCAGCGCCAGATCGCGGCCAGCAGCATCCGTGCCCGACCGTCCCTGATCGGCTTTCTGAGCCTGATCCACCCGAACCGGGTCCAGGTGATCGGCGAGGAAGAGGGCGCCTGGCTGGACGGGCTGGAGGCCAAGATCCGCTGGGAAGCCATCGCTCGGATCGTCGACGCCCAGCCGGCCCTGATCATCGTGGCTTCGGGGCTCGAAGTGGCCGAAGACCTCGAGGAGTGGGCCAAGGAAAGCGGTACGCCGTTGCTGACCTCGGCCCGCCCGGCCTGGGAGCTGGTCAATTTTCTGCAGTATCGGATCGCCCGCCGGCTGGCTCGCAGCGTCACCCTGCACGGCGTGTTCATGGAAATCTTCACCCTCGGTGTCCTGCTGACCGGCGAGTCCGGAACCGGCAAGAGCGAGCTGGCCCTGGAGCTGCTCAGCCGCGGCCATCGCTTGATCGCCGACGACGCGCCGGAATTCACCCAGCTCACCCCGGACACCATCGAGGGCGCCTGTCCGCCGGTGCTTCGTGACTGTCTCGAAGTTCGCGGCCTCGGCATCCTCAACATCCGCCGCATGTTCGGCGATGCCGCCGTCAAGTCGACCAAGTTCCTGCGCCTGATCATCCATCTCCATCTGCCCGGCGAGGAGCCGCCGGGGGGTGATCGCCTGCACGGCAATATCGGAGCTCGCCGGGTGCTGGATCTGGACATTCCACAGATCAATCTGCCGGTGATGGCGGGCCGGAACCTCGCCGTCATGGCCGAGGCTGCGGTCCGCGATCACATGCTGCGCATGAAGGGCTTCGATGCCGCGGCCGAATTCGTCGAGCGGCATGGCCGACTGATGGGGGACAGGGAATGACGCATCCGATCATCGTGATCAGCGGCCTGTCGGGCAGCGGCAAGAGCGTCGCCCTGAACGCGCTGGAGGACCTCAGCTACTACTGCGTCGACAATCTGCCGGGCGGTCTGCTGGCCGACCTGGTCGAGGAGGTCAGAGGCCAGCCCGAGCGCTATCCCCGGGTTGCCATCGGCATCGATGCCCGGACCGGCCCCGACGGCCTGGAACGCCTGGTTCAGCTGTTCGACGGCCAGTCCGAGGAGAGCGCCTTCCGGGTCCTGTTCCTCGACGCGGCCGAGCCGGTGCTGGTCCGACGATTTTCCGAGACGCGCCGCCGCCATCCCCTGGCCGGCAGCGGTGCGCTCGAGGAGGCGATCGAGCGCGAGCGCCGCCTGCTCGAGCCGCTTCGGGAACGTGCCGACTGGGTGGTCGATACCTCGGAAACCAATATCCACCAGCTTCGTCGCCAGGTCTGGCGCAGCGTGGGACAGGGCAGCGACGAAGGCGCGCTCTCGCTGGTGTTCGAATCCTTCGCCTTCAAGCGCGGCGTGCCGCGGGACGTGGACCTGGTCTTCGATGCCCGCTGCCTGCCCAATCCGCACTGGGAGCCGGAGCTGCGGGCCCGGACCGGCCTCGATCCCGAAGTCGACGAGTACCTGTCGCGTCATCAACGGGTGCTCGACTTTCATGACGACGTGCTCGGTTTCGTGCAGCGCTGGCGCCCGGCCCTGGCCGAAGACCAGCGCGCCCTGCTCACCGTGGCGATCGGCTGCACCGGCGGCCAGCACCGATCGGTCTGGCTCGCCGATCGTCTCGGGCGCGCCATGCGCGAGGCCGGGCATCCGGTCGTCGTGACCCATCGCGAGCTCGAATCGTGACGGGTCTGGTGCTGGTGACCCATTCCGGTCTGGGGGAATCCATGCGCCGCCAGGCCGAGGTGATTCTGGGTCGGATGATCCAGATGACCACCGTCTCGGTCAGCTACAGCGCCGACCCGGACACGGCCCTCGAGGAATTGATCGGTGCCCTGGCGATGAGCGTGGACCAGGACGGCGCGGTCGTGCTGACCGACCTGCCGGGCGCCACGCCGCACAACCTCGCCACGCGAGCCGCGGCTCGGCGGGATCTGCCGGTGGTGTCCGGGCTCAATCTGCCGATGCTCCTGAAAGTGATTAACCACATCGACAAGCCGGCCAGCGAACTGGCCGAACTGGCCTGCCTGGGGGGGCATCAGGGCATCATCGAGACATGATTCGTCGCAACGTCACGCTCATCAATCGCCTCGGCCTGCACGCGCGCGCGGCGAGCAAGCTGGTCCAGGTGGCCTCGGCGCACTCGGCCCAGGTCTGGGTCGAGCGCGGCGAGAAGCGCGTCAATGCCAAGTCGATCATGGGCGTGCTGCTGCTGGCCGCACCCTGCGGCACCGAGCTGGTCCTCGAAACCGACGGTGAGCAGGAGACGGAGGCGATGGAGGCCCTCGTCGCCCTGATCGAAGATCGTTTCGGAGAGGGCGAATGAGTCTCATCCTGACCGGCATCGGCGTGACCAGCGGCATCGCCATCGGCCGGGTCCACCGGCTCACGCCCGGTGAGCTCGATCTGCCCGAGTATCACCTCGAGGCCGGCGCGGTCGAAAACGAGATCGAGCGCCTGCAGCATGCCATCGATCGTTCCGAGCGCTTCATCCAGCGCATGCTCGAGCGTGTGGCCGAAGGAGGCGAAACGGCGCGCGAGCTGCTCGAAGCCCATCGCCTGATCCTGCGCGATCCCCTGCTCGTCGATGCCGCGGTCGAGCGGATCCGCGACTCGAGGATCAACGCCGAGTGGGCCCTGGTGCAGCAGAGCGAGGCCCTGCTGGACGAATTCCGTCGCCTGGACGACAGCTACATCGCCCTGCGTCGCGAGGATCTGGAGCAGGCCGTCCAGCTGATTCTCAGAAAGATGGCCGATCAGCCGGCCACCCTGGTCGGTGCCCAGGTGCCGCATCAGCTGGCCGACACGGTGATCGTTGCCGACTCCCTCGGGCCGGCCGACATGGCGATCCTGCACCAGCGCCGCGTCGCCGGCCTGGTGACCGAGCACGGCGGGCCGATGTCGCATTCGGCGATCCTGGCCCGCAGTCTTGAAATTCCGATGGTGGTGGGCATCCATCAGGCGGTCAATCGCCTGAACGAGGATGAGGCGGTCATCCTCGATGGACATTACGGGGCCCTGATGGTCGGCTTCGACGAGGGCCTGCAGCGCCACTACGAAGACAAGCGTGAGGCCAGCGAGCGGCACCGTACCGAACTGAAGCGATTTCTTGCGCGCCCGTCACGGACCCTGGATGGTGAGGGTTTCCAGCTCTACGGGAATGCCGAACTGCCGGCGGAGTTCGAGCGTTGTCGCGAGGCCCGAGCCGCGGGCATCGGACTGATGCGCACCGAGTACCTGTTCCTCGGCGATCGTCTGCCGGACGAGGACACCCAGTATCGAGCCTATCGCGCGGCCATCGAAGCCATGGAGGGCCGGCCGGTGACGATCCGGACCCTGGATGCCGGCGGCGACAAGCTGCCGCCCGGCCTGGCCGTGACCCAGGGCCCGAACCCGGCGCTGGGCCTGCGTGGCCTGCGCCTGTCGCTGGCGGTCACCGAGCTGTTCCGCGAACAGATCCGCGCCATCCTGCGCGCCTCGGTCCACGGGCCCGTCCAGATTCTGCTGCCCATGCTCACCGATGTCGAAGAGCTGCACCAGGCGCGCCGCATCATCGACGACTGCCGCCGGGAGCTGCAGCGCCGGGGCGAGAGCATCGACCCGGGCCTGCCCGTCGGCGGCATGATCGAGACGCCGGCGGCGGCCCTGGCCGTGCGCGAGTTCGCGCCGCTGCTGGATTTCATGTCCATCGGCACCAATGACCTGATCCAGTACGTGCTGGCCATTGATCGCCAGGACGAGCAGGTCAGCTACCTCTACGATCCCGGTCACCCGGCGATTCTGAGCCTGATCGAGCAGATCGTGCTCGCTGGGCGTGAGTTCGATTGCCCCGTGACGGTCTGCGGCGAGCTGGCCGGCGACGAAGCGGCCGTCCGCCTGCTGCTGGCCCTGGGCGTGGCCAACTTCAGCATGCCGCCGGCCTCGATTCCGGCGGTCAAGAAGAGCCTGATCGACGCCCGCGCCGCCCGTTGTCGGGAGATTCTGGCGCGTCATCGCGCACGACCGGCCTCCGGCCGCCAGCTTCTGGGTGAATTGCTCAGGGAGTAGATGGCGAGCTGGCCTAAGGGCCCCAGAGCAGGCGGTCCATCGCCCGCTGCGGCGAGAAGCGATCCAGGTCGATCACCCCGTCGACGAATTCCACGCCTTCGGCTTCCAGGCGCTCTCGCTGCGTGCGCGCCTTGACGCTGCCTTCGGGAAAGCTGATCCGGCCCTGGGCATTGACCACCCGGTGCCAGGGCAGCTGGCGGCTCTTCGGTGCGCGGCCCAGGGCCATGCCGACCATGCGGGCCCGACCCGGGAAGCCAGCCAGGCGGGCGACCTCGCCGTAGTTGAGCACGGCGCCGGCCGGAATGCCCTCGATCACCGCCCAGACTTTCTGGTAGCGGTCCTCGTTGCTGGTGGGTTCAACCTTTGCTCGATCCTCGGCCACGGGCCGCCTCCAGGGTCGCGGACAGGATGCCGTTGAGGATGTTCAGCTCGTTCTCGTCGGGTCGGGCGCGCTGATAGAGCCGGCGCAGCCGCTGCATCAGGCGCTTGGGCTGATCGGGGTTCATGAAGTCGATGGCCAGCAGGGTCTCCTCGAGACGCTTGTAGAAGAACTCCATCTTCTCCGCCGGTTCCGGCTGCCAGTCCGGCGGATCGACTTCGCCGGGCAGCTCGCTCAGGCTGGCCATGTGAATCTCGTGGGTGACGACCTGCACGGCCTGGGCCAGATTGAGCGAGTGGTATTCCTTGCTGGTCGGGATGTTGATCAGGAAGTGACAGAGCCGGGTTTCCTCATTGGTCAGCCCGGACTTCTCGCGCCCGAAGACGATCGCGATCTCGTTGCTTGCCGATTCGGCGATCACCCGGTTGGCAGCCGCGCGCGGGTCCATCACCGGCAGCGGCAGGGAGCGCAGGCGGGCCGTCGTGCCCAGCACCAGCTGGCAGTCGGCGATGGCTTCGACCAGGTCCTGGGTCACCACCGCCTTCTGCAGCAGGTCATCGGCGCTGGTGGCCATCGCCGTGGCCCGGGAGCTGGGGAACTGGGCTTCCGGCGCGGCCAGGTACAGGCGCTCCAGGCCCATGACTTTCATCGCCCGGGCGGTGGCGCCGATGTTGCCGGGATGGGTCGTGCCGACCAGCACGATGCGGATCTTGGATGCGAGCTCGTTCATGGGGGCATTTTAATGCAGACACGTGCCTGTCCGGGCTCCGGTCAAGGCAAGGCCAGGCGATTCGCGGTATCATTGCGCCTGCCCGAACGGGCTCGTTGCCCACTCGCTCTCGGACCTCGTCACGTGACCAATCCATACATCAATATCGCCTCGGAAGCCGCTCGCCAGGCCGGTGGCCTGATGCGCAAGTTCAGCCAGCGATTGGAAAGCATTCCCGTCGAGCGCAAGGCGCGCAACGACTACGTGTCCGACGTCGATCGCGCCTGCGAGCAGGCCATTCGCCAGTACATCCTCAAGCACCATCGCGATCACGCGATCCAGGGCGAGGAAATGGGCCAGCAGGGCGACAGCGAATACCTCTGGATCATCGACCCGCTGGACGGCACCAGCAACTACCTGCGCGGCATCCCCCACTATGCGGTCTCGATCGCGCTGCAGATCCGCGGCCGCATCGAGCACGGCGTGATCTACGATCCGATGCGCGACGAGATGTTCACGGCCAGCCGGGGCGAGGGCGCTTTCCTGAACAACCAGCGCATTCGCGTCTCCGGTCGCAAGGACCTGAGCACGGCGGTGCTCGGCACGGCCTTCCCGTTCCGCAAGCGCCGCCTGATGAGCGCCTACCAGGGCATGTTCGACGCCCTGTTCGAGAAGAGCGAGGATTTCCGCCGGGCCGGGTCGGCGGCGCTGGACCTGGCCTACGTGGCCTGTGGCCGCCTCGACGGCTACTTCGAGCTGGCCCTCCAGCCCTGGGACATCGCGGCCGGCGCCCTGATGGTGCAGGAGGCCGGCGGGGTCGTCATGGACGTCAATGGCGGCGAGCGCTGGCTGGAGTCCGGACACATCATCGCCGCGCCCTTCAAGCTGGTCACGCCGATCCGCCACGCCATCGCACCGCACGTCACCGAAGGCATGAAGGCCCGTCTGAGCTGAGCCAGCCTGATTCACACCCGTTCTACTGTGGCACCACCAGGCCCCGCATCCGCGGCGCTTCGCTCCGCGGTATCCTTGGCGCATGACTTCCCGAGCTTCCGCCGTTCTCGAACTGACCCGTGAACTGATCCGCCGCGCCTCCGTGACCCCGGAGGACGCCGGCTGCCTGGACCTGATCGAACACCGACTCCGGGCCGTCGGGATGCGCGTCGAGCGGCGTCGGGTCGGCGAGGTGGACAATCTCTTCGCTCGCCACGGCGAGTCGGGCCCGCACCTGATGCTGCTCGGCCACACCGACGTCGTGCCGCCGGGGCCGCTGGAGGAGTGGACCAGTCCGCCCTTCGAACCGACCGAGCGCAACGGCTGCCTGTTCGGCCGCGGTGCGGCGGACATGAAGTCGTCGGTGGCGGCCTTCGTCGTGGCCCTCGAGCACTACCTGCACGAGCAGCCCGATCACTCGGGTATCGTCTCGCTCCTGCTGACCTCCGATGAGGAAGGGCCGGCCGAGCATGGGGTGCGCGTGATGGTGCCCTGGCTGCAGGATCAGGGCCTGCTGCCCGATGCCTGCCTGATCGGCGAGCCCTCCAGCCTGGAAACGCTCGGCGACAACGTCCGGATCGGCCGTCGCGGCAGCATCCAGGCGATCCTGAGCGTGCGTGGTCGCCAAGGCCACACGGCCTATGCCGACCCGGCCGACAACCCCGCCCACCGCGCCGGGCCCCTGCTGGCCGCGCTGGGTCAGCTGGATTTCGAGGACGGTGACGCGCATTTTCCGCCCACGCGCCTGCAGATCTCCAATGTTCAGGCCGGCACCGGCGCGGAGAACGTGACGCCGGGCGAGCTCAAGGTGCTGTTCAATCTCCGCAACAATCCCAACAGTCCCGCGGACGTACTGGAGGCGCGGCTACGGGCGCTCATCGAAGCCAATGACCCGGGTCCCTGGACCCTGGACTGGCGAGTCTCCGGCGTCCCCTTCGGTCCGGCGACGGGGCGTCTGCCGGCCGTCGTCGATGCGGTCTGTCGCAGCCAACTTGGCCGCGCACCGGTCCAGGACACGGGCGGTGGCACCTCGGACGGGCGCTTCCTCGGGCCGCTCGGCATTCCCTGCGTCGAGCTCGGGCCCGTGAACCGCACGATCCACCGGATCGACGAGTGCATCGGCCTGGACGAGCTCGAGCGATTGCCGGGCCTGTATCATGGAATCATCGCCGGCTACCTGAGCGGCAGCGAGGAGGGCTGAGACCGTCATGCGCGTCGTCTTGATCATTCTGTTCGTACTGCTCGTCGTGTTCCAGTTCCGCCTGTGGCGCGAAGTCAGCGAGGTGCGCGATCTGCGCGGCATGGTCGAGCAGCAGCTCGAGGAGAACGAGGGCCTGCGGCAGCGCAACGAAGCCCTGGCCGCCGAAGTCGAGGATCTGCGCGAAGGTCTGGCCGCCATCGAAGAGCGGGCCAGATCCGAGCTGGGCCTGATTCGTGAGGGCGAGGAGTTCTTTCTGATCGTGGATCCGGAGCAGGTCGAACCCGAGCCCTGAGCCGAGTCCTCGCTCCGGGGAATTTCAGGTGAATTTCAGGCCGCTTCCATGGTGTCGAATCGGGTCCTGCCCCAGACTCGGGAGGCGTCGGGCATGGACGCCCGACCTTGTGACTCAAGGGGACGGACAAGGAGCTCGAATCATGAATGGTATCGTCACTGGAATCGTGACTAGAATCGTGACCAGAATCGGCAAAACCCTGATGATTTCTGCGGGCCTGATGGCCGCAGCCCTCTGGATGGCCACGCCCGTCCAGGCTGGCCCGATCACCCAGCCGGGCCCCGACGCGGCCCAGATCAACGGCGGGCCCGAGAGCCCGGGTCGCGACCTCTTCGAAGTGGAATTCACCGCCATCGACGGCGACAACATCTCCCCGCGTCAGCTGCTCTGGCTCGAGCCCGGTCGCTACGTGATCACGGTCCGGGTCGATGCGCGCTACACCACCGCACCCGATTGGCAGATTCGACAGCCCAATCGTGACGATGATTACGTGAGCTTCGAGATCGAACTGGAGGCGGGCAAGCGCTACGACATCCGCGGCCGCTATAACCGCAATGATCGGCGCCATCCCTACGACGTGATCGTCGACCGCATCGAGGGCTGATGTGCGCGCCTTCAGCGGCTGTCGATTCGACGGGCAGGATGGTCGGCTGACCGGGCCGGGCGGCGAGGCGTCGCTCAGGCCCCAGGCCGGCCGTCTGCTCGAACGCTTCCTGGAGGCACCCGGCGAGGTGCTGGACCGGGAGACCCTGATTGCCGCGGTCTGGGACGAGGGCAGCGTCGTCGATTTCGAATCCGGCCTGGCCGCCCTGATGCGGGAGCTGCGCCAGGCACTGGAGCAGGTCGGCCTGGAAGCCTCGCTGATCGAGACCGTTCCACGGCGCGGCTACCGGTTTCATGGGCGGATCGACGGCGCAGCCGCGGCCGAAGCGGTGACGGAGCCCGAAGCTCGATCGGGGTGGCGTCGCTGGGGCGGTGGAATGCTGGCGGTCTTCCTGCTGATTTTGCTGGTCGTCCTGGCCTGGTACTGGAATCGCCCGGTCCCGTCCAGCGCGCCGCCCGCGCTGGCGATCCTGCCCTTCGAGCAGTACGGGGACGATTCCCCCGAAGCGTCCCTGGAGTCGCGTCAGGGTCGACTGCTGGCCGACACCCTGCTGGCCGAACTCTGGGCCGCCGAGTTGCCCGACCTGGAGTTGATCGGTCGCGCCACCCTGCGCCCCTACCAGGGCCGCGAGGACGTGGCGCGGCGGGTGGCCGACGACCTGGGTGTGGACCTGCTGCTGGAAGGCCTGATCGCCGAGTCCCCGACCGGTGGCTTGCGAGTGGATGCGCGCCTCGTCTACATGCCTCGTGGCACCGTGCTCTGGTCCTCGACCTGGGCTTCGGAAGGGGATGAGGCGCTGCCGGTCGGCACGGTGGCACAGGACTTCGTCGCCGAGCTCACCCGGGCCTGGCCGGCCATTCGGGACGAGCGCTTTGCAGTTTCAGAGTGATTTCATGACAATTCCAGGCCGCTTCCATGGATCGGCGACGGCAGATTCGCGATCCTGCAAGCGCCTGATGAACCGCCCCTCGATCGGGGCAAGGAGAACTACGATGAAAACGATTCGATGGATGAGCCTGCTCGGTCTGCTGATCATGCCGCTGGCCTTGAGTGCACAGTCCTCGGCCGAGCCCGATCCGAATGCTCGCACCGTGATGCCGAGTGCCGATGCGGCCCAGGTCAGCGGGTTGCTCGGCCGTCCGAACCAGGAGCTGTTCGGGGTGCGCTTCGTCGGCCTGAACGGCCGCAACATCCCGCCGCGCGACAGCATGTGGCTGGCGCCAGGCGTCTACACTTTGACCGTGACCATCGACGCCTCGCACGTGCGTCGGCCGCCGACCTGGGGCCAGTCGCGACCGCGCAACCGCATCCGTGAAGACGATCGGAACCAGGAGTTGCGCGACAACCAGATCCAGGTCGAGGTGGAAGCCGGCAAGACCTACGAGATCCGGGCGCGCTACAACCCGGACAACGAGGACTCGCCCTACAGCCTGGTGGTGCACCGAATCCGTGACAACTGAGTCCGAGTTCGACCTCGACGGCCGCGCCTGGGGTCCCGTCCCCGGGCGCGGTCGCATTCGCGTCTCGCCGGAGGACTTCCGGGTCCGTGAGGACCTCGGGCATTGCCCCGACGGCGAGGGCGAACACCTCTGGCTCTGGGTCGAGAAGCGAGAGCGCAACACCGTCGATGTCGCCAGCGATCTGGCGCGCGCCGCCGGCGTCCACCCGCGCCAGGTCAGCTTTGCCGGTCTGAAGGACCGCAACGCCGTCACCGAACAGTATTTTTCCCTCCATCTGCCCGGCAGCAGCGACCCGGACTGGCGCGCCTGGGAGCTGGAGGGTGTGCGCATCCACCGGGCCGAACGCGCCTCCCGCAAGATCCGGCGTGGTCGACTCAAGGGCAACCGCTTCGAGCTGCGCATCCGGGAGCTCGACGCCGATCGGGACGCATTGACCGAGCGACTGGAGCGGGTCCGTGCGGGTGGGGTGCCCAACGGCTTCGGCCAGCAACGCTTCGGCGGCAACAACCTGGCCCGGGCACGCGCGCTGTTCGCCGGACAGCTGCGTCGATCGCCATCGAAATCGAAGAAGGGCTTCTATCTGTCCGCCGCGCGCAGTCTGATCTTCAATCAGGTGCTGGCGCGACGGATCGCCGAGGGCAGCTGGAATCGCCTCCTCCCCGGTGATGTGGCCATGCTCGATGGCACGCACAGCTTCTTCGTCGCCGATCCTGATGACACTGAACAGCAGCGACGCTGCGAGGCGATGGATCTGCATCCGACCGGCCCCCTGGTCGGGCTCGGCGAGGTTCCCGTCACCGGCGAGGTGCTGGCCCTGGAAACCGAGGTCGCCGAGGGCGAGGCCGATCTCGTCGAGGGCCTGAAACGCTTCCGGCTCGAGCATCAGCGACGCGCCCTGCGCATGCGGGTGCTCGATCTCGAGTGGGGCTTCACTGGGCCGGATACCCTCGAACTGCGCTTCGGGCTGGGGCAGGGCAGCTACGCCACCTCGGTCCTGCGGGAGATTCTGGACCTGATCGACTGACGCGACTGCACCCATGGCCTGCCGGTCTGGCAGAATGCGCCCATGGAATCCAGCACCGAAGCGCCCGAGCGCCAGCGAGTCAAGGTCCGGCGTCGTCGCCGCCAGCAGGCTCCCGATACCCACCGAGGCCTGGCTGCCGTTCTGACCGGGCCAGGGCTGGTCACTCTCGTGCTTGCAGTGCTGGTGCTCAGCTTGCCCCTGATGATGGGCCAGCGGACGCCGCTGACCTTGACCAGCACGGCCGTCTGGTTGACCTTCGGAGGCGTGCTGGCCTGGCTGCTTTCCGCCTGGCGAGATGGCTCGGGCGAGTCGATGCCCGCACCAACGGCTGCATGGTGGTGGGTGTTCGCTGCCTTGAGTGCCTTGACCCTGCTGCAGATTCTCCCGATCAGGATGCTGGCGGCATGGTTCGGCCCCTATCCCGACGCGCTCTGGTCACACCCTGAATTCGAGCCCCGATTCTGGTCGCCCAATCCCGGCGCGACCCTGCGCGCCTGGGCCGTATTCGTCGCCCTGTTCGGCATCGCCTGGTTGAGCTGTTCATTGCGGCGGCAGCAGCGCGGCTGGCTGTGGCTGGCGATCCTCGTGATGGCGCTGTTCCAATCCCTGTATGGCCTGATCAGCCACGCCTCCGGGGCCACCGAGATTCTTGGTGTCTGGGCCCGCAACAATCCTGACTTCGTCCATGGCACCTACAGCAATCGCAATCTCTTTGCCGGCTACCTGGCCCTGACCTGGCCCATGGCCGTGCTGGTGTGGTGGATACGGGACATGCCGCTGCTCCGTCATCTTCCGACTGAAATGAAAGTTGCCGGGAGCCTCATCAGTGGCGCGATCATCGGTGCGGCCTTGATGGGCAGTGCCTCGCGACTCGGGGCCACCGCCGGCCTGATCGGAATGTTCGTCGCCTTGCTGCTCTGGACCCGTCATCGCGGACACCTTCAGGGTGCTGCCATCTGGCCCGCCTGGCTGGCCGCACTGGCGGCCTTCCTGTTCGCGACCTGGTATGGCCTGGCGCCTCTGACCGATCGCCTGGCACAGACCGATTCGAACGATGAGGTGCGATTCCAGGTGCTCGGGATCCTGTTCAACGAGGTCCCGCTCGTCCACTGGCTGGCAGGCGTCGGTCTGGGTGGTTTCGAGGCCGTGTTCAAGACCGTACAGCCAGCGGAGATCACCGGCTGGTGGGACTACGCCCACAACGATCTGCTCCAGTGGCTGCTGGAAACCGGCCTGGTCGGTGGCGGCATTCTGCTGGTCGTCCTCGTTGGGCTGGTGCGTCGGGCTGCCGTGAGGATGGAGCGGATTCCGCTCTATGCGGGCCTGGTCGCGATGAGCCTTGTCGGCCTGGGGGACTTCAGCTGGCATATTCCGGGAACGCAGATCGTGCTGGCGATCTATCTGGGGGTCCTGCTGCGCGAGCCGGGACCTCCTCGTTCGACGGACAGAGTGGCGGCGCCGACAGAATCGGCGCGAAAACGTCGACGACATCGCAGGAAGAGCGGCTCGCACTGATGTCCGCCCTGGCCGGATTTTGATATGCTGTTCATGCGCTTCGGAAACGTCATGAAGAACGTTTCGATGATTCCCGAGGCACTCGATAACAGCATCGGTTCCGAGGGGGTCTCGCAGCGATGAATCTGACAATCCAGGGGGGCGTCATGGTCGGCATGGCCTTTGCGGTCGCTGCGGGTCTGGTGCCGGCACTGAAAGGCCCGGCTCGTCGCTGGGGCCTGGTCGATCATCCCTGTCATCGCAAACGCCACCATGGTCAGGTTCCGCTGACCGGTGGGCTGGCGATGTTCCTGGCCTTCATCGCCGCCCTGATGGTCAATCTGTCCTGGCTCGGGCCCTATCTTTCCCTGCTCGTCGGCATGGCCGTTCTGTTGACGGTCGGTCTGCTCGATGATCTGTTCGATATTCGAGCCATGTACAAGCTGATGGCGCAGGTGCTGGTGGCCACGCTGATGGTCTATGCCAGCGGTCTCGAGGTCAATCAGCTGGGTCGCATCTTCGGGCTTGAACTCGGTCCGATCGGGCTGGGCCCGCTTTCGGTCCCCTTCACTGTGGCCTGTGTCGTCTTCATCATCAATGCGTTCAACATGAGCGATGGGCTGGACGGCCTGGCCGGCGGAATCGGCATGTACATCCTCATGCTTCTGGCCCTGGCCGGCTGGCTGGACGGGGCCGAGCCTTCCTACGTGATCATCTGCCTGGTGCTGGCGATGGCCGTGATGGGGTTTCTCGTCTACAACCTGCAGTCGCCGTTCCGCAATCGAGCCACCGCTTTCATGGGGGACGCCGGCAGCATGATGCTGGGCTTTGCGGTGGCCTGGCTGGCCATCGCCCTGGCCGAACGTGATACCGCCTCCGTACCGCCGATCACGGTGGCCTGGTTGCTGCTGGTGCCCGCGACGGACATTCTGGCAGTGACCCTGAGGCGCGTCCTGCGTGGCAGAAGCCCGATGGCTGCCGACCGTGCCCACCTGCACCACATCATCCTGCGCTGCGGCTTTTCGGTTCGCAACACGGTTCGCCTGGTCCATCTGGCGGTGCTGATCGCCGGCGGTATCGGCATTCTTGGGTGGCGGCTCGCCTGGCCCGAGTGGCTGTTGTTCGGGGTCGCGGCCTCGATCATGGCCGGCTACATGCTCGTGCTGATCAACGCCCATCGCCTGATGCGCTGGCGGCTGCGCCGCCTGCGTCGGCAGAAAACCATCTGAGCGCGCCCGGCGGCCGCCGAGGATCCTCTACGACAGATCGGCTGCGATCTCGGCGCGCCGGATCTTGGCGTTGTGGCGGATGTCCACGGGAAAGGCCTTGCGCGTTTCCACGCGCTCGATGCCCCAGCGTGCAACGGCAGTTCGGACCGGTTCGATCAGGGTGGATGGATCGACGCCGGGCTCGGGTTCGATCACGATCACCGGCGTCTGCTGCCCCGGCTCGCCCAGGCCGACCAGAGCACTGCGGTAGACGCCGTCGATCGCATTGACCGGCCCTTCGACGCATTCGGTGTAGAGCTCGTCCTCGGCGGTCCGGACGCGCTCCGACTTGCGTCCGCAGAACCAGAGTCGACCCTGGTCGTCCCGCCAGCCCAGATCGCCCATCCGGTGCCACACGCGGCCCTGGCCATCGGTCATCTTGGCGGCACGGGTCTGTGCTTCACGGTGGAAGTACTGGTCGGTCACCGTTGGCCCCTGCACGCAGATCTCGCCGATCTCGCCCGGTGCCACGTCCTGGGCATATTCGGCCAGACCGATCGGATCGTCGCTGATCTGGATCACGCGCACCTGGTTGGCGTCCAGCGGGCGGCCGACGCAGATGCCACGGCCCTGGCGATTGCCTTCGGACAGTTCACCCGTCAGTTCCCGGCCCGAAACCGTCGCGACCGGCAGGCATTCCGTGGCGCCATAGGGCGTGTGGATGTCGGCCGCCTCGTCCAGGGCGCGATGGATTCGTTCGATCACCTTCGGGTGGACCGGGGCACCGGCCGAGAGCACGCGCTTGAGGCCGGGGAGACGAATCCCGTTGGCCTCCAGATGGCGGGTCAGGGTGTTCATCAGGGCCGGCGAGCCGAACAGATTGGTGACCGCGTAGTGCTCGATCAGGCTCACCAGCATCGCTGGATCGACCGAGGCCGGGCGCGTGAAGTCCATCGGCGGAATCACCGTGGTCATGCCCAGGGCCGGGTCGAACAGGGCAAAGGGTGGGAAGGTCGGCAGATCGACCTCACCGGGCTGCATGCGATAGCTGTCGCGGACGAGCTCGACCTGGGCGGCGAAGTGGCGGTGGCGGTAGACCACGCCCTTGGGGATGCCGGTGGAGCCGGAAGTGAACAGGATCGCCGCCGGGTCCTCGGGGTCGACCTCCGGCGCCACGAAGCCTCGGAGCTCGCCGCCGCGCAGGGTCTTGTAGCGCGTGCCGAGCCAGAAGACGCGCGGGCCCACGGTGATCGTGCGCTTCACCGAGCCGCGTGCCCAGCCCAGCACGAGACGGGCGATCTGGGCTTTCGTGATGCCGATGAAGACCTCCGGCTCGGCCTCGCCGAGGCAGGCCTTGAGCGGCTTCAGGCCGATGCCCGGATCGATCAGCACCGGCACGCAGCCGGCCTTGAACAGGGCGAAGAACAGGGCGAAGAACTCCAGCGAGGGCGGCACCATGAAGGCCACCCGCGTGCCGGGACGAATCCCCTCCTGCGCCAGACCGGCGGCCAGACGGCTGCTGAGCTCATCCAGCTCGCGATAGCTGTAGCGCTGGTCGGCCCAGCCGTCCCGGGTTCGCCGCTTCGGAATGATGAGCGCGGTCCCGAAGGGCTGCGTCCGAGCCTGCGCAGTCAGAGCTTCAGCGATATTCATGATGCGTATGGTAATCGGGTGGGGTAGGTTTCAGGGTGCAGGTTTCAGGTTTCAGGTTTCAGGAAAACACGGCTTCCGGGTTATGGGTAACTCGATGCCGAACGAAGGCACCCCGGACAACCGGATGCCAACACAACCCCCCACATCGACACCGCCCGACCGTAACCCGCCGTAGGTCGGGGCCACACGCGCGGGCGTCCTTCAGCGATGCGCTTCTTGCCGTTGGCAAACCGCACATCGCTTCCGGACTGCGCTCCCGACGGACCATGTACCAGACATCTCCATCAATTCGACTGCGCAATGTCCCAACCATCGCGGAAAGCCCGACGCACGGATATCCCAGCCATCACGGTCAACGCAACGACCAACAACCGTTACGGGCAACTCGATGCCGAACGAAGACGGCGCAATTCCGCAACCACCGCGGAAAGCCCGACGCACGCATGTCACAGACATCGCCGACAAGCCGGCGATTACCCTGCCGCGATCAATCCGCCTCGGTCAACCAGGCCCGCACGGCCGGGACGATCGATTCGTGCGCGTCCTCGAGCACGTAGTGCCCGGCATCGGCGTAGTAGCGGATCGGCTTGCCGGGCAGCTTCTCGCGCCAGATGTCGAGGACCCGGTCATCGAAGACGAAATCCTTCGCGCCCCATTGGAACAGCACCGGTTTGTCGGCCAGCAGAGGGAGTCGACGCTCGGTCTCGGCCAGCACGTCCCAGGCGGGATCTTCCGGGCTCAAGGGAATGTCCTGGACGAAGCGCAGGGTGGCCAGGCGCGAATCCACCCCCTGGCGATAGGGCCCGGTCATGGCGCGCGCGACTTCGCGGTCCAGCTTGCGCTCCGTCGCCATGCGAACGGCCAGGCCGGAAAAGGCGTTGAAGCGCTGGATCAGGAAGCTGCCCAGGCGGGTGCGGGCGAAGCGCAGGGAACGGGGCAGGTGCTCGTCGGGCGGAATATTGAAGGCCCAGGTGTTCAGGATCACCACGCGGCGGACGCGCTCGATGTTGCGCACGGCCCAGCTCAGGCCGATGGCACCCCCCCAGTCATGCACGATCAGATCGACCGGGCGGTTGGGCTCGACCGCATCGAGCCAGTGGCCCAGGTCTTCGAGGCGCTGCGACAGGGTGTAGTCGTAGCTGGCGTCGTCAGGGCGGTCCGACAGGCCCATGCCGATGTGATCGGGGACCAGGCAGCGGAAGTCGGGCTTCAGGTCTTCGACCAGGCGCCGATAGTAGAACGACCAGGTCGGGTTGCCGTGCACCATGACCACGGGCTGGGCATCGCTGGGCCCCTCGTCGAGGTAGTGCATGCGGTGACCACCGGCCTGTTCGTGGAACTGGCCGGTGTAGGGGTAGAGCGGCGATGAGAACATGCTTGCGTCCCTGGATTCAGGCCGGCCGAATCACGGCCGGGCCTTCTGGATCGGCCAGTGGCCTCGAGTCTTACCAGACCACCTCGGCCATGGCGCAGTTCAGGCCCGAGCCGATGCCCATCAGGGCCATGCGATCACCGCGCTTGACCCGGTTTTCCTGCACCATCCGCGACATGACGGTCGGGATGGAGGCCGGGCCGATGTTGCCCAGGAACGGGAAGATGCGGTAGACCCGCTCGGGATCGGCGCCGAAGGCACGGATGAAATTGTCCGTGTGCGCCTTGGACACTTGATGAATGACGACGTGATCGAGCTCCTGCACCACCCAGCCCATCACCGTGCGGGCGGCGGTGAAGGTCATGCCGGCCAGCTTCATGCCTTCGATCAGCAGGCTCTTCGTGTCGGTCCACATCTGGTGGTTCCAGCCGCGGCACAGGTTGTTGAACTGGGTCGCCGCACGGGCGACGCCGCCGCGGTACTGGTGGCCGTCCGGTTCCAGATCACCACGCGACATGACCATGGCGGCCGCGCCGGAGCCCAGGGTCAGGCTGGCGAACTCGCGCTTGAACTGATTGCGGGTGACCTTCGGCCCCAGCAGGCGTTCGATGGTGATCTCGTTGATCTCCCGGCTGTTCTCGCCGTTGACGATCAGGGCGTAGTCGATCTGACCGCGCTCGAGCATCTGGGCGGCAATGTTCATGCCGTTGATGAAGGCCAGGCAGGCGTTGCCGACGTCGAAGCTCTCGCAGGTGTCGGCCAGGCGCAGGTTGCCGTGCACCATGCAGGCCGTCGAGGGCTCGAGGAAATCACGCGAGACCGAGGTGTTGATCAGGATGCCGACCTGCTTCGGGTCGATATCGGCCTTGGCCAGGGCTTCCTTGGCGGCCAGGGTGGCGCCGTCGGACGGCATCATGCCCTGATCCCAGAAGCGGCGCTCCATGATGCCGGCCAGGTCGATCAGGGGGTTGCCCGGAACGCGCAACTTCTTGAAGGTAGGAGCCAGACGCTCAGCGACCTCTTCACTGGTCACGCGATTGGGCGGCTCCACATGGGCAACGGACTTGATGACGACGTTATCGAACAGCACTGATTCTTCCCGGCCCGCAAGGCGAGCAGTTGGTAATTCGAACCCGGTATTATAGCGCCACATCGATCAGTCCACACGGGCCGCGAATGAGCCCCCAGAACCGCCTGAAACAGGACATCCGCCGGGCCGCCACGGCGCTGCGCGAAGCCGAGCAGCCGCTGCGCATTCTGGGCCTGCTGGCCTGGCCGCTGGAGGTGCGCAACGAGTTCCTGGCTGCTGGTGGGCGACGTCTTCCGGAGGTCGAGTACCCGGAGGCCGACACCCGGGCCGTGGACGAGCGCCTGGCGGTGGCGCGCCCCCTGATCGCCCGGGCCGGGCCTGCGCGGGAGTGGCTGGAGCGCATCGCCGATCGCATCGCCACCGCCAGCCGGATGCTGCACCAGCGCGGCGAGGTCGGCTTCTTCGTCGAGTCCAGCGCGCTGTACGGCGCCCCGCTGCACCTGTTGAAGGACAGCGCGCGCACGCCGCTGGATCTGGCGCGTCGCCTGCGCCGCATCATCGATCGTTTGAGCCACGTCGATCTCGGCGCCCCGGACGATGCCTCGGCCAGCGCCGAGGACGTCGCGGCGCGCCTCGAAGTCGCCGTCGAGCGCTACTTCGGTGACGAAGCCCCGGCGATCGAGCTGGTCGACAACCTGTCGGCCAACGCCACGGCCGGGCCCGATCGCATCCGCATCCGGACCACGGCGAGGTTCACGGATCGCGATGTCGAGCAACTGGTCCACCACGAAGCCGGCATTCACGTCACCACCGGCCTCAACGGCCGTCATCAGCGCCAGCTGCCGATCCTGGCCTCCAGTCACCCGGGCACGACGCGCACCCAGGAAGGCCTGGCGGTGTTCTCCGAGTTCATCACCGGCTGCATGGACCTGGATCGCCTCAGCCGCCTGGCCGATCGGGTGCTGGGAATCCAGATGGCCGTCGACGGCGCGGATTTCGTCGAGGTCTATCGGCACTTCCTCGAACAGGCCGGAGGAAGCCTGCCGGACGAGGCCCAGGTCCGGCGCCGCGAGGATTTCAGCACGGCCGAGAAGATGGCCTTCGAACAGACTCGTCGGATCTTCCGTGGCGGCCTGCTGACCGGCGGCGCGCCCTTCACCAAGGACATTGTCTACCTCGACGGACTGCTGCGGGTGCACGATTTCCTGCGCTCGGTCATCGCGGCCGGCCGCGCCGATGTGCTGATGCTGCTGTTCTGCGGCAAGCTCGATCTCGAAGACATACCCGTTCTCTGCCAGCTCGCCGACCTTGGCCTGGTCCGCGCACCGAAATTCCTGCCGCCCTGGGCCGCCGACCGTCGCTTCCTCGTCAGCTACCTGGCCTACTCCGGCTTCCTCGGCCGCGTCCGCATGGGCCAGGTGCACAAGACCTATGCGGACATCCTCCAGAAGGCGCCGGTGGTGCAGTTTTCCGAGTCCGAGGTGGGGTGAGCCGCCCATACGATCCGCCTTCGTCCAGCCGCCGTGATGTGTGGGGAATGCGTGTGTCGGGTTTTCCGCGATGGTTGGGACATTGCGCAGTCGAATTGATGGAGATGTCTGGGGCATGGACCGTCGGGCGCGTGGGCCCGACCTACGGCGGGTTTCGATCGGATGGGTCGATAACGGGATGGGCGATGGCCGCCGACATTCCGGGGTGGTCCGATTGGGCCGCGAAACCGTAGGTCGGGCCCACGTGCCCGACGGTCCATGTCGAGGGTGTCTCCGTCAACCCGACGGGCAGCGCTGGGAGTTCCCGGCACCCAACGCCATCGAAAATGCCTCCGATATCCGTCCGTAGGATTTCCGGCGAAATGTGCGACATTGCGGCGTCGGGTTGGCGGAGACACCCGCGACATGGACTGGCTACGTCGATTCGCTGTGATGTCTGGGAAATGCGTGTGTCGAGTTGCCTGTGATGGGCGGGGACATTGCGCCGTCGAATTGACGGAGATGGCTGGGGCATCGACCGTCGGGCGCGTGGGCCCGACCTACGGCGGGTTTCGATCGGATGGGTCGATAACGGGATGGGCGATGGCCGCCGACATTCCGGGGTGGTCCGATTGGGCCGCGAAACCGTAGGTCGGCCCAGCGCAGGTTGGAGGCGTGGTGCGGTTGGCCGCAGGCCAGAAGCGCCGCGCCGGAGACCGCCCGCGCGTGTGGCCGACGGTCCATGTCGAGGGTGTCTCCGTCAACCCGACGGGCAGCGCTGGGGCTCTCCGGCATCCAACGACATTAGAAACCAACCACCGTCCATGATCCGGCGATGTCTGCGATGTCCGTGCGTCGGGTTTTCCGCGACATTTGTGGCATTGCGCCGTCGAATTGACGGAGATGGCTGGGGCATGGACCGTCGGGCGCGTGGGCCCGACCTACGGCGGGTTTCGATCGGATGGGTCGATAACGGGGCGGGCGATGGCCGCCGATATTCCGGGGTGGTCCGATTGGGCCCCGAAACCGTAGGTCGGCCCAGCGCAGGTTGGAGGCGTGGTGCGGTTGGCCGCAGGCCAGAAGCGCCGCGCCGGAGACCGCCCGCGCGTGTGGCCGACGGTCCATGCTTCCGGTATCTCCGTCAACCCGACGACCAATGCCCGAGCTCCCAGCAGTCGAAAACCTCGGAAACCAACCACCGTCCATGATCCGGCGATGTCTGCGATATCCGTGCGTCGGGTTCTCCGCGACATTTGTGGCATTGCGCCGTCGAATTGACGGAGATGGCTGGGGCATGGACCGTCGGGGACGTGGCCCCGACCTACGCAGGGTTTCGATCGGATGGGTCGATAACGGGGTGGGCAGTGGCATCCGGTATCCCGGGGTGTCTGCGTTCGACATTGAGTTCCCGGAAACCGGAAACCTCCCCACCAGTCCCGATACAATAACGGGCTGATCAACGCAGGCATTGCATCCCATGGCTCACAAGCTCAATACGCGCGTCATCCACGCCGGCCAGTCGCCGGACCCGAGCAACGGCGCGATCATGACGCCGATCTACACCACCTCGACCTACGTGCAGAAGAGCCCGGGGGATCACCAGGGCTACGAGTACTCGCGTACCCACAACCCGACCCGCAAGGCCTGGGAATCCTGCATCGCCGATCTCGAAGGCGGCCGCCACGGCTTCGCCTTCGCCTCCGGCATGGCTGCCATCGACACCCTGATGCACCTGCTCTCGCCCGGTGATCACGTGCTGGCCATGCATGATCTCTACGGCGGCACCTGGCGCCTGTTCGAGCGCGTGCGCCGCCGCTCCTCGGGCCTGGACTTCAGCTTCGCCGATCTGGCCGATCTGGACGCGGCCCGCGCCGCCGTCACCGATCGCACGAAGATGATCTGGGTCGAGACGCCGACCAATCCGATGCTTCAGCTGGTCGACATCGCCGCGATCGCCGAACTGGCCCGCGAGATCGGTGCGAAGCTGGTGGTCGACAACACCTTCGCCACGCCGATGCTGCAGCAGCCGATCGCCCTGGGTGCCGACATCGTCATGCATTCGGTCACCAAATACCTGAACGGGCATTCCGACATGGTCGGCGGCGCCGTGGTGGTGAAGGACGATGCGCTCGGCGAGGAGCTGGCCTTCCTGCAGAATTCGGCCGGTGGCATTCAGGGACCCTTCGATTCCTTCCTGGTCATGCGCGGGGTCAAGACCCTGGCGCTTCGCATGAAGGCCCATTGCGAGAACGCCCAGCGCATCGCCGAATGGCTGGAAGGCCAGGACAAGGTCGCCAAGGTGATCTATCCGGGTCTGGACTCGCACCCGCAGAAGGCCCTGGCCGAGAAGCAGATGAGCGGCTTCGGCGGCATGGTCAGCTTCGACCTGGGCGGCGATCTGGCGCGAGCGCGCCGCTTCCTGGAAAACACCCATCTGTTCGCCCTGGCCGAGTCCCTGGGCGGGGTCGAATCCCTGGTCAATCACCCGGCGATCATGACCCATGGCAGCGTGCCCAAGGAGCGTCGCGAGGCGCTCGGCATCACCGACACCCTGATCCGCCTTTCCGTCGGCATCGAGGACGTCGATGACCTGATCGACGACCTCACCACTGCCCTGGACCACGTTTGAACCGGCCGGCCGGAAATCGAGAATCCTCTCGCTGAGGCGTGGAGAAAGACGTTTGATCTCAAGAAGTGTGTTTCAGGCTCGCCTCCTGGCGGAAGGTTGCCGACCGCTGCGGAGCGCTGATCCAGCGCTTCCAGCCAGCCCATTCTTGTTTTATCTGCGCCTCTGCGTCTCCGCGAGAACCCTTCTTTTCGAGAACTCAGAATCATGCAATTTCGATTGAAAGGCGCCTCTGGCGCGATCACGGGTCAGACCTTTCCGCTCGACGACGACACGCCCATCGGCAGCGGCGAGCAGGCCAGCGTGCAGCTCGACGGATTGCTGGAGCAGCACGCCCGCCTGGTCTTCGATGGTGAGGTGTTGATGCTGGAGGCCGCCGACCAGGCCTGGGTCAACGGCGAGCCGGTCAATCGCCAGGCGCTCAAGTCCGGCGACGAAATCCGCCTGGGCGAACACCGCTTCGTCCTCCAGGCCCCGGGCCTGCGCCCGCCCAGCGTCCTGCGCGACGTCCAACCGCGACGTTCACGCGCATGGATCGGCTGGCTCGTGGGCGCCGGCATCGCCGGCGCGGCTGCCGCGGCCGTGTGGTGGTACCTGAACAGCGGAGCGCCGCCGGCCTGAAACCGTAGGTCGGGGCCACACGCGCGGGCGTCCTTCAGCGATGCGCTTCTTGCCGCTGGCAAACCGCACATCGCTTCCGAACTGCGCTCCCGACGGTCCATGTCGCGGTTATCTCCGTCAACCCGACGGGCAGCCCGGAGAATTCCGTTGCCACCTGAAATCGGGTTTTTGGCGGGTCGTGATTCGGGGCGTGGCGTTGACCGTGATGGCTGGGATATGCGTGCGTCGGGCTTTCCGCGATGGTTGCGACATTGCGCAGTCGGGTTTGCGGAGATGTCTGGGACATGGACCGTCGGGCGTGTGAGCCCGACCTACGGCGGGTTTCGATCGGGCGGTATCGATAACGGGGTTGGCCGTGGTGTCCGGGTATCCCCGGGTGGCCTGATACGGCCCCGAAACCGTAGGTCGGGGCCACGTCCCCGACGGTCCATGCCTCAGGCATCTCCGTCAACCTGACGGGCAGACCGGAGAATTCCGTTGCCACCTGAAATCGGGTTTTTGGCGGGTCGTGATTCGGGGCGTGGCGTTGACCGTGATGGCTGGGATATGCGTGCGTCGGGTTTTCCGCGATGGTTGCGACATTGCGCAATCGGGTTTGCGGAGATGTCTGGGACATGGACTCCGATCGGGCGGTGTCGGCGTCGGTGTCGGGGATTGCAACGGCATCCGGTTATCCGGGGTGCCTCCGTTCGGCACCGTCCAAGCCGGAAACCGGAAAGCTTCCCCCTTACAACCCCACCGCGAACAAGCCGAGACAGAGAATCAGCCCGAGCAGCGGGATGATCACTGTCAGGGCGCCCATGGGCGCATACGCGGCGGCGTGGGTTTCCTTGCAGATCGCGCGGATGGTGGTGACCACGTAGCCGTTGTGCGGCAGGGAATCGAGCGCGCCGGAGGAGATGGCGACGACGCGGTGCAGTTGCTCCGGGTTGACGCCCTGGTCGACGTAGTGGGGCCCGAGGATGGGCAGGGCGATGGCCTGGCCGCCGGAGGCCGAGCCGGTCATGGCGGCGATGGCCGAGACCGCGATCGCGGCCGAGACCAGGCCGGAGCCGGGCAGGCCGGTGACCCAGACCACGGCCGCATCGAAGGCCGGTGAAACGCGGGCGACGGTGCCGAATCCGACCACGGCGGCGGTGTTGCCGATGGCGATCAGGGCGCCCGTGCCGCCTTCGGCCAGGGCTTCGCCGGGCTTGTGCAGATGACGCAGATTGATCAGGGCCGCGCCGATGCAGCCGGCCAGCAGGGCGATGATCAGGGCCGAGGTGCCCAGCCGGTCATGGGTCGCGAAACTGATCCCGAGCACCAGCAGCAGCGGAATCATCGCCAGGGCCGGGTGGGGCAGGTCCTGGCGATTCGAGCCCGGGTCGTCGGCGCGTTCCTCGAACACCTCACCGCGTGCCACGGCGCGCTTCAGCATCCAGCGCAGCCATAGAAAACCCGTCGTGGCCATGAAGATCGCCACGATCAGGCTGGCCTGCCAGGCAGCCAGCGGGCTGGTGCCGAGAAACTCGATGGGGATCCAGTTCTGGATCTCGGGCGAGCCGGCCGAGGTCATGGTGAAGGTCACCGAGCCGAAGGCCAGGGTCGCCGGAATGAAGCGGCGCGGCAGATTGGCATCGCGGAACAGGCTGAGCGCCATCGGGTAGACGGAGAAGGCGACCACGAACAGGCTGACGCCGCCATAGGTCAGCACGGCGCAGGCCAGCACCACGGCCAGGGCGGCCCGGGCCGTGCCCAGGCGGGTAATGATCCAGCGCGAGACGCTGTCGGCGCCGCCGGAGGATTCCATCATCTTGCCGAACAGGGAGCCGAGCAGAAAGATGAAGAACCAGGAGGCGATGAATCCGGTAAAGCCATTCATGTACTGGGTGACCAGGTTCACCCCGTCCTCGCCGGCCAGCGGCGGCAGCAGGGGCACGCCCGAGGTCAGGGCGACGAGCAGGGCACACAGGGGCGTGGCCACGAACAGGCTCATGCCGCGCATGGTCAGGAAGATGAGCAGGCCGAGGCCGCCGAGCAGGCCGATCAGGCTGAGCATGTGCGCTCCAGGTTCGAATAAGGATGCGCTCATGGTGGCGTTGCGGGCCTGCGTGGCGGAACTGTACCAAGGTACAAGTTACAGGCCAGGCCCCGGCTTTCTATGCTGGCTCGAAATGGCCCCGGTCCGAGTCGGCCGCGGCAGTCAACGACACGACCCCGTATTGCCCCCAAGGGAGTAGACATGAAGACTGGAAAGATTTCGACCCTGACCCTGGCCATCGCCCTGGCGCTGTCGGCCAGCGTGGCCGCCCAGGACAACGATTCCGATCAGAACGAGAGCAACAACAACACGGAAGAGAATGCCGAACTCGGGTCGATCCAGGTGACCGCCCGCCGGCGCACGGAAACCCTGCGCGACGTGCCGATTTCGGTCACCGCGATCTCCGGTCAGGACCTGGCCGACGCCGGTGCCCAGGACATCACCTACCTGAACCAGGTCGTGCCGAACACCACCCTGGAAGTTTCCCGTGGCACCTCGAACACCCTGACCGCCTTCATCCGCGGCATCGGCCAGCAGGACCCGGTGGCCGGTTTCGAAGCCGGCGTCGGGATCTACATCGATGATGTCTACCTCAACCGTCCGCAGGCCGCCGTGCTGGACATCTACGACGTCGAGCGCGTCGAAGTGCTCAGAGGCCCGCAGGGCACGCTCTACGGTCGCAACACGATCGGTGGGGCGGTCAAGTACGTCACCCGCCGTCTGGGCCGCACGCCCACGGCCAGCATCCGCGGCGCCATCGGCAGCTTCTCCCAGCAGGACCTGGTGGTCAGCGGCGAGACGCCGATCGGCTCGACGGCCGCCATCGGCGGTGCCATCGCCACCTTCAACCGCAACGGCTACGGCACCAACCTGAACCTGGACGAAGAGAACTACGACAAGGACGTGATGGCGGCTCGTGCGAGCTTCGAGTGGGAGCCGAGCTACGACTTCTTCCTGCGCCTGTCCGGCGACTACTACAAGGACGACTCCAATCCGGTCGGCGGCCATCGCCTGATCCCGGGCCTGTTCAGCGGCGCGCCCGTGCTCGATGACGTCTACAACTCGCGCAGCGGCATCCAGGGCAAGAACGAGACCGAAGCCCAGAGCGTCACCCTGCTGATGGAATACGACTTCAACCCGGCCTGGCAATTCAAGTCGATCACCAACTGGTACGAGAGCGACAATACCCAGCAGATCGACTTCGACGCCCTGCCGGCGGTCGACCTGGACGTGGCCACGATCTACGAGAACGAGCAGTTCAGCCAGGAATTCCAGCTCAACTACACCAGCGAGCTGATCAGCGGCGTCGCGGGCTTCTACTACCTCGATGCCAACGCCTTCGGACCCTTCGACGTGCGCCTGTATCAGTTGGGCGCGCTGCTCAATCTGCCCGAGTTCAATGCCTTCACCCTCGGCGATGTGGACACGGAAAGCTGGTCCTTCTTCACCGACATCAGCTTCAACCTGGCGGGTTTCTTCGACCTGAACACCGGCCTGGAGCTGTCCGTCGGTGGTCGCTACACCAGCGACGAGCGCAGTTCTCGAGTGCTCCGGCAGAACATGCTCGGTGAGTCCGAATTCTTCGGTGGCGATCCCATCGTCTTCGCCACGACCTCCGATTTCCAGGGCTCCGAGACCTTTACCGACTTCACCCCGCGCGTCAGCCTGGCCTGGCAGCCGACGGACAACCAGAACCTCTACATCAGCTGGGCGCAGGGCTTCAAGGGCGGCAGCTTCGACCCGCGCGGCCTGACCACGGCGGCACCGGACTTCAACGGCGACGGCACGGTGTCCGAAGACGAGGTCTTCGAGTTCATGAAGTTCGAACCCGAAGAAGTCGACACCTGGGAAGTGGGCGCCAAGTCGCGCTGGGCAGACGGTCGGGTCAACACCTCCCTGGCCCTGTTCCACAGTGACTACACCAACATCCAGGTGCCGGGCTCGATCGGTGTGGACAGCGATGGCGACGGCGTCTTCGACACCTTCGCCGGCGTGACCACCAACGCGGGCAAGGCCACGGTGCAGGGCGTGGAGTTCGAGATGAGCGCGCTGCTCGGTCGCAACATGATGACCACCGGTGACAGCCTGATGCTCAACACGGCGGTCGGCTACATCGACGCCGACTACGACGAGTTCATCACCGCCGTCGCTGATCCGGCCACCGGTGCCACCGCCCTGGAAGACGTCTCCGACCAGCGCGTGTTCCAGAACACCCCGGACTGGACCGGCCACCTGAACCTGGCCTACGAGCGTCCCCTGAGCCTGTTCGGCGCCGATGGCACCTTCGGCATCATGGGCGCCTGGTCCTATCGCGGCGAGACCAACCAGTTCGAGATTCCCTCGGACTTCCTCGACCAGCCGTCCTACTCGCTCTACGACATGCACCTGACCTGGAAGCGCATGGACGGCCGCTACGAGATCGGTCTGCACGGGCGTAACCTCGGTGACAAGCAGTACATCACCTCGGGCTACGTCTTCGCCACGCCGGACGGCAGCGCCTCGACCCTGGGCCTGGAAGGTGTGATGAACGCCTTCTACGGCGCCCCGCGGACGATCACCCTGACCGGCACGATCAACTTCTGATCACCCCAAGACGACTCTCCCGTCTTGACCCCGGCCGTCGCAAGGCGGCCGGGGTTTTTCTGTTGGAGCGTGGCGTTGGGGCCGATAGTCGTAGGTCGGCCCCACGTGGCCGACGACCGGAGAGTCCCGTTGCCACCTGCGCTCTGGTTCTTGGCCAGAAACCGTTGTTGGTCGTAGTGTTGACCGTGATGGCTGGGATATGCGTGTGTTGGGCTCTCGGCGATGGCTGGGACATTGCGCCGTAGGGTTGGCGGAGATGTCTTGGGCATGGACCGTCGGCCGCGTGGGGCCGACCTACTCAGGGCTTCGATCAGGCGATGTCGATATCGGGGCGCGCAATGGCATCCGGCCGTCCGGGGTGCCTTCGTTCAGCACCGCGTTACCCGCATCCAGCATCCCGGAAACCGGAAACCGGAAACCCCAACCAAAGTCTCTACAATCATTCCTGAACCCAAGCCATCCTGATCCCCGCGCCCCCACCCATGCCGTCGCCCACGATTTCCATCCTGACCCTGTTGCTGGCCGGCATTGCCTGGCTGGGGGGCTTGTTCGCGGTGGCGGTGTACGGGGAGCGCCACGGCGGGCGGCTGAGTCGGCGCTGGGCGATGGGCTGGCCGCTGGTCTATTCCCTGTCCCTGGCGGTGTACTGCACGGCCTGGACCTTCTACGGCACCACCGCCCAGGCGGCGCGCTTCGGATGGCCGATTCCGCCGACCTTCGTCGGCACGATCCTGCTGTTCGTCCTGGCCTCACCCTTCCTGATCCGGCTGGTGGCCTTGAGCAAGGCGGCCAATGCCACCAGCATCGCCGACTTCATCGCCAGCCGCTTCGGCAAGTCCTCGACCCTGGCGGCGACGGTGACCGGCGTGGCGGTGCTGGGCATCGTGCCCTACATCTCGCTGCAGCTGAAGGCCGTGGCGATGAGCTTCGACGCCCTGATCGGCGGCGCGAACCGCACGGTCGAGCCCGCCGCCTGGCAGGACCTGGCCCTGTACGTGGCCCTGGTCATGGCCGTCTTCGCGATGCTCTTCGGCACGCGCCGCACGGCCGCCACCGAACACAATCGGGGCCTGGTGCTGGCGATGGGCTTCGAGTCCCTGCTCAAGCTCGTCGCCATGCTGGCCCTGGGCGCCTTCGTCGTCTTCGGTCTGTTCGACGGTCCGGCCGAGTTCCTGGCGCGGACCGAGCGCCCGGCCTTCTCCTCCCTGGACAGCTTCCTGAGCCTGAGCCTGCTCGGCGCCCTGGCCATGTTCACCCTGCCGCACCAGTTCCACATCGGCGTCGTCGAGTGTCGCGATCAGCAGCACATCCGCACCGCGCGCTGGCTGTTCCCGCTGTTCCTGGTGCTGATCAGCCTGCCGATGCTGCCGCTGGCCTGGGCCGGCAACGCCCTGCTGGCCGCCAACGGCACGCCGGCCGATCTCTACGTGCTGATGCTGCCGCTGGGCGAAGGGCAGGGCGGTCTGGCCCTGTTCGCCTTCCTGGGTGGCCTGAGCGCGGCCACGGGCATGGTCATCCTGGCCAGCCTGACCCTGTCGATCATGATCGGCAATCACTGGCTGACGCCGGTGCTGGTCAACCGCGGCTGGGGCCGCGACGAGGGCCCGCGCTGGACCGTGCGCCTGCAGCGACGCCTGGGCATCGCTCTGGTGCTGCTGCTGGCCTATGCCTACTCGCGCGGTGTCGGCCGCGCCGAAGCCCTGGCCGACATCGGCGCCCTGAGCTTTTCCGGCCTGGCCCAGCTGGCGCCGGCGGTCTGGCTGGCGGTCTACAGGCCCGGTCTGCCGGCGCGGGTGATCCTGGCGGGTCTGCTGGCCGGGGTCGCGGTCTGGGCCTATGTGCTTTTCGCGTCGCTGCTGGTCGACGGCGGGCCCTGGGGTCTTTCGTGGTTGTCGCCCGACGGCCTGTTCGGCCTGAGCGGGCTCGAGCCCCTGTCGCGATCGGTGATCGCCTCGCTGCTGATCAATCTGGGCGTGATCGCGCTGCTGACGAAACTCTGGCCCGAAGGAACCGAACAACCGGCGCGAGCCCAGCTCCTGGAGCGAGCGGTGATGCGCAACCTCGCCACCCGCTTCCTGCCCGAGCAGCGCGTGCATCAGCTGTTCGATGGTGATCGCTCGGACCGCCAGCTGGAGTCCGCGCTCGAGCATGAACTGGCCGCCGTGGTCGGCTCGGCCTCTTCTCGCCTGCTGCTCGACGCCGCCCGCAAGCGCACGCCAGCGCCGCTGGACACGGTGGCGGATCTGGTCGGTCAGGCCGCCGCCCGGGCGCGCTTCTCGCAGGAGGTCCTCTCGGGCGCGCTGGAGAACATGAGCCAGGGCGTCTGCGTGGTCGATGCCGACATGCGCCTGGTGGCCTGGAACTCCGCCTACCTGGCCCTGTTCGACTACCCGCCCGAGCTGATTCGGGTCGGCCGTCCCGTGGCCGAGCTGCTGCGTCACAACGCGGCGCAGGGCCTGATGGGCGAGGGCGACGTCGAGGCCAAGATCGAGCGGCGCCTGAACCACAAGCGGGCCGGCTCGCGGCACCTGGTCGAGCGGCCCTGGCCGGACGGGCGAATCATCGAAATCCGTGGCAACCCGATGCCCGGCGGTGGCTTCGTGGCCACCTTCACCGACGTCACCGCCTTCCGCAGGACCGCCGAAGAGCTGAAGGCGATCAACGAGACCCTGGAGCAGCGTGTCATCGCCCGCACCACGGAACTGGAGCGTGCCAAGCTGCACGCCGAGCGAGCCAGCGAGGCCAAGACCCGCTTCCTGGCCGCCGTCAGCCATGATCTGGTCCAGCCGCTCAACGCGGCGCAGCTGCTGACCCATTCCCTGGGTGCGCGCCTGAACGACCAGCCCGAAGCCGAGCCGATCCGGCAGATCTCCGGCGCCCTGGCCGCCACCGAGAACCTCCTCGAAGGACTGCTCGACATCTCCCGCCTGGATGCCGGCGGCGTCGAGCCTCGGATCAGCCGTTTTCCGCTCGGTGAGCTCTTCGACCAGCTGGCCGGAGAATTCCGCCTGATGGCGCAGGAGCGCAACCTTCGCCTGGACTGCGTCAGCACCTCCGTCTGGGTCGAGAGCGACCCGCAGATGCTGCGCCGCATCCTGCAGAACTTCCTGTCCAACGCCGTGCGCTACACGGACGAAGGGCGCATCCTGATCGGCTGCCGTCGGCGCGGGGATCGCGTGCAGGTCTGCGTCTTCGATACGGGTCCGGGCATTCCGGCTGCCGACCGCCGCCTGATCTTCGAAGAGTTCCGCCGCCTGGACAAGGACCGTGACGCGCCTGGCCTGGGCCTGGGTCTGGCGATCGCCGATCGCATGTCGAGGCTGCTCGACCATCGACTGGAACTCGCCAGTCGCGAAGGCCGGGGGACGATGCTGAGCGTGAGCCTGCCCCGCGTCGAGCCGGAGGCGCGACCGATCAGCGCGCCCGTCGAGCAGACCAGAAGCGCGGGCGGACGCGTGCTGGTGGTCGACAACGACCCGAGCATGCTCGAGTCCCTGGTGCGCCTGTTCAGTGGCTGGGGCCATGAGGTGATGAGTGCCCGCGACCCGGCCGGCGCCGAAGCCTGCTGGCAGGCACAGGCCCCGGATCTGTTGGTGCTCGACTACCACCTCGACCACGGCCTGACCGGCCTGGACCTGATCCGCGAACTGCAGCGGGCCGGTCGCCATTGCCCCACCATCATGATCAGCGCCGACCACGCCGCCGATGTCCGCCAGGCCGCCCGCGCCGCCGGCTGCGAGTTCCTGCACAAGCCGATCCGGCCATTGGCGTTGAAGTCGCTGGTGCGCAGGTTGGTCTGAGGGGGCGTTGAGGGATGGGAATGGTCGTCGGGTTGACGGAGATGTTTGCGACATGGACCGTCGGCCACACGCGCGGCCGGTTTCCGGCGCGGCGCTTCTGGCCTGCGGCCAACCGCACCACGCCTCCAACCTGCGCTGGCGCGATCTATGGTTCGGGGCCGAATCGGGGTTGTCCGGATTTTCGGATGCCATTGCGCAACCCGCTATCGAGATTGCCTGATCGAAGCCCGCCGTAGGTCGGCCCCACGCGGCCGACGGTCCATGCATCCTGAATCTCCACCAACCCGACGGCCCATTGCCCCAACCACCGCGGCCCTTCCGGCGCCCGGATCTCCCTGGCCCCGCTGAACCCAACGACCCCCGAGCCGATTTCCTACCCCCAATCGCGCAATTCCCCCGACGCCCGAAACTGACATCGACGGCACGCTATCCCCATGCCTCGATACCGACGATATTTCTCCCCCTCCGACGCGGTGTTCCTGACGATCGTGACCCGCGACCGTGCCCCCTGGCTGCGCGATGCTCGTGCCAAGCGCCTGGTGATCGAAACCCTTCGTGATCTGCGCGAAAGGCACTCCTTCAAACACTACGGCCACGTCCTGCTCGACGACCACATGCACTGGCTGATCCAATGCCACAGCGGCCGCGGCATCTCCGACCTGGTCCGCGACATGAAGCTCGGCGTCATCCACGGCTACCGTCGCCTGGGCCTGCCGTCCCGACGCCTGTGGCAGAACCGCTTCTACGACCACATCATCCGCCACGAACGCGACCTGCACGTTCATCTGGACTACATCCACTACAACCCGGTCAAGCACGGCTACGTCGACCGACCGTCGGATTACCCGTGGTCGAGCTTTCAACACTGGGTCGATCGGGGGCACTACACGCCGTACTGGGGCGAGTCCGAACCGGCCGCGCCGGGGATGATGGGGGAGCCGTGATTCTTCATTGAGAGGAGTGCGGCGCCTAGGACCCAACGTCTGGCGGTGGCTGGATGCTCCGGTCGTCGGGGACGTGGCCCCGACCTACGGGTTTCGGGGCTCGCCGACAATGTGGGGCCGACCTACGGGTTTCGGGGCTCGCCGACATTGTGGGGGCGGCCCCAATCCCGTAGGTCGGGGCCACGTCCCCGACGACCGGAGAATCCAGAATCCACCTGAAACCGGGCCTTTGCGGCCGCAACCACGGTCGACCGGCCCGATCCTGATAAGAGCAACGCAGCGGTGCCGGTCACTTCGCGGAGCCAGGGACGTCCACCAAGCCACCTCGGCGCAGGCGCGGCTCAGTTCGCGGGATTCTGCGCCTGGATTGCCGTGATCTTCAGCGCAAAGGGCGAGGGTGCGAATTGAAACAGGACATCGAGATTCTGGACGCGTGACGCCGTGCCGGCGCCGTTGAGCAACTCGATGCGCTGTGACGCCCTGACGATCCAGTCGTTGCCATCGCGCTCGGCCGAGTGCACCTGCAGCGAAAGGCGCCGACCGTCGCTGGCCTCGAACAGGGTCGTGAAGTAGTGCTCCAGCGGAGCCCGACCCGACTGGCGATCGAGTCTGGGTTGATCTCCGAACAGGCCCATCACGCCCTCCAGATCGCCCGTCTCGAAAGCCCGCTGATAGCTCTGGAGCAATTCGCCGACTCGGTGCCGCATGACCGGCCCCAGGGACAACTGGCCTGGCGGTGGGCCGCCACCTCGGCTGCTGGACGGCTCGATGACCGGAGCGCGCGCTGGCCGGGTCGCCGACGCGTTGGAGTCGCCCCTGGCATTGGAAGCCTGCCTCCGAGCCGGGTCTGGACCGGGCTCCGAGCCTTCGTTCGAGGCCGATGGAGGGGCGCTGCCTTGCCCTGTATTCGATTGCAGACGCTCGGAACGACTCGGGATCGGCGCCTCATTCGCTAGCCCATTCTGCCTCGGGACCGGCGACGGCTCGACCCGCTCGGAATCGATCGCCGCAGGCGGGCCAGCGCCACGCTCCTGGGCTGAGGTCGTTACCGACGCCAAGCTCGATGACTGGGGTCCGGCGGAATCGTCAACAGCGGACGACCGCATCGTCGTCGATGCTACCCGGGTCGTTGCATCCGCTGGCTCGATGCTGGCCGGCTCCTCTTCTTCGATGCCAGTCTGCGGCTCGCTTCGAATCCATCCATCGCCCCCTTCGGCGCCCGCGCTGCGTTCGGGGGTTTCATTGTTCACGGCCGTTGTCGCCGGCTGAGCATCGGGCCTTGATTCGACGCTTCGCGGCGAGGGCCGGGGATCGAAAGCGGTTTCGGGAAGGGTCGCTGGCTCGCTCAGCAGCACGCTGATCACGGCCAGTCCGAGCAGCAGCACGAGTCCGCCGATGAGTTTGTGCGCAAGCCAGCGGTCGCCGCCGAATCGCTGGCGCAGAAACATCGCCAGCGAGCCTTCACGGTGCTTGATCGGTCCGCGGTGGGGCGGCGTCCGGCCGCCCTGGGAATGCGCATGGTGCGCGCCGGCTTCTGGCCGAGCCTCCTCGGTCTCCGCGTCGGGGTTTCGCTTGAAGACCTGGTAGGCCTGGATGATCGCCTGCGAGCGCTGGGTCAGCCAGCCGTCCTCGCCGGGGACCCGGTCCGGATGAAAGGCGGAGAGCAGCAGGCGGTAGCGACGGCGACGCGCATCGTGCTCGAACTCGCTGCTGACACCGGCCTTGCCCTGCTGGAAGACATCGTTGAAGAACAAGCTGTGTTCCAGTATCCGGAGCGCGTTCAGCGCCAGCTCGGGTTGCGTGTCCACGCTGCCCAGGGCTTGCTCCAGCGCTTGCCGATGCTCATTCGATTTCGAGCGCGTGACCCAGCCGAGCACGGCCGAGACCTCGGCCTGATTGAGTTCGTAAAGCTCCCCCTCGGCGATCGACTCGGCCAGGCGAATGATCGAAATCTCGTTCATTCGGGCGCTGGTAATGGCGTCGCGCTATCGCTGACCGGCAGGGCTTCGATCGCAATCTCGTCGAGCCAGAGCTGACCTCCGATGTAGCGATCGAAGGCCTGGGTGGGATCGCGCCGCAGGTTGATCTCGATCAGGCGAACGCCCTCGGGTAGTTCAAGGTCGAGGCTGAACGCCTGCCAGCCGAAGTGGGCGCCGGGGACATCGAGTCGATGGTTCATCGCGCCGTCCACTGCCCGCACGAACAGGTACGGCCGGGCGCGAGTGGTCAGCCCCTGGCCGCGCCATTGTCCGGTCAGACGGAAGCGCTGGCCGACCGGCAGCGGCACCAGGATGCTCGGATGGGCCAAGCGCAGATTGTGACTGCCGGCAAAGTCCAGGCGCAGGCTGCCCGGCGCCTGGGCGTAGGTCTCCATGTCACGGGCAATGCGAACGCCCTCCGGCAGCGGGCCGACGCGCCAGTTCAGGCCCCGCGCCGGCCCGAACTCGCGGCCGAAACCGCCGTTCAGCACCGTGCCTGGGCGGTAGCGCGGGTCGCTTCGCTGCCACAGCGCCATCGCCGAGTCGACCTCGCCCTCACGCAGGAGGAAGTCGAAGTAGGTCAGGAACAGGGGTGAATCCAGAGCATGACTGGAGGCGAGCCGATCCCAGACCGCTTCGGCCAGATCACGCTTGCCCTGGCGGTAGGCGAAGTCCATGGCGGCTTCCCAGTGCGCTTCGGTAGCCGGGACGATGCGGTCCAGCAGTTGATCGGGGTCGCGGATCCAGCGCTGAGCGATGAACAGGGCCTGTCCCAGCTCGCGTGGCTGGTCTTCGGCCCAGAGCCTCAGGAAGCGTTCGGTCAGATCCAGGTCGCCGGCGTGCAGCGCAATCTGGGCCGCCTGCCAGCGCGTGGCCGGGCTGTAGGGTTGCACTGCAACGCCGGACAGCAGGTCCGCCCGCAGCACCGCCGGGTCACCGCCACGGCCGGCCTTGATGCGAGCCTGGGCCAGCCAGGGCAGGGCTTCCAGCGGGTAGAGGGCAGCCGCCTGGGTCAGCAGCTCGGCGGCCCGATCCGGATCCACGGCCCAATTTCGCGCCGCCTGACGGGCCGCCGGATGAATGGAAAAGGTGTCGTACAAGCTGGGGCCGAGCGGGCTGACGATGGCGTCCTGTTCGGCGACGGCGTTGAATCGGCGAAGCTCCAGGTAGTCCGAGCCGACCGCGGCCAGGCCGGCAAGCATGGCCAGCAGGATGATGAGTCGAGATCTGCGCATCGGGTCTGGTCAGCAGATCAGGCCGTGCGTTCCAGGTTCTTTCCGGCCTTGTTGCGTCCGCCTTCGACCCGTTCGTCCTCGTCGTGACTGTAGTTGTAGTAGTACGAAGAGTAGTAGGCGTAGTCGGGCGACTCCATATCGATGCGGTTCATCACCACGCCCAACAGCGGCGCGTGCACCTGTACCAGTCGACGGGTGCTCGTCCGGATGCTTTCCTTGCTGGTCTTGCCGGCGCTGGTGACCAGGATCACCCCGTCGACGCAACGCGACAGGACCAGGGCATCGGCCAGGCCCAGAATCGGCGCCGAATCGATGATGACGTGATCGAAGGCCCGGGCCGACAGGTTGATGATCTTGCGCATGCGGTCCGATGACAGCAACTCGGCGGGGTTGGGCGCCTGGTTGCCGCTGGGCATCACGAACAGGCCCTCGGTGGTGGTCGGGATGATCGACGAGGTCGTCACTTCCTGGCTGCTGACCTCGGCGATGCGGTTGGTCAGGCCCGGCGACTGCTGGATCGAGAAATCACGGTGCAGGCGCGGTTTGCGAAGGTCGGCATCGATGAGCAGCACCCTGGCGCCGTTCTGGGCCAGCACCGTGGCCAGGTTGATGGCATTGGTGGTCTTGCCGTCGCCCGGGCCCGGGCTGGTCATCAGAATGGTCTTGGGCATGCCCTGCGGCGTGGAGAACATCAGGCTCGTGCGCAGCGAGCGGAAGGCCTCGGACACGGCCGATTTCGGGTGCAGTTCGCTGTAATGGCTGACCGCCCGGTCCTCGGCGCGCGTGGTGGTGCCCGATTTCTTGCGCTGCTCGCTGAGCTTGACGATGGGGATCAGGCCCAGCACCGGGCGTCCGACCAGTTTCTCGACGTCTTCCGTGCGGTGCACGGTCGAGTCCAGGAACTCCAGCAGCAGCGCCAGGCCCACGCCCACCACCAGTCCGAGCAGCAGGGCGATCGACAGGTTGCGGGAAATGTCCGGCAGCACCGGGTAGCCCGGGCGCAGGGCCGAATCGATCACGGCGATGTTGTTTTCCTGGGCGCCGGCGGCAACGCCGATTTCCTTCAGGCGCTGCAGCATGCCGTCGTAGAGTTCACGGTTGGTCTCGAACTCGCGGCGCAGGATGTTGTACTGCACGCCCTGCTGGTTCAGCGCCAGGATGCGCCCTTCGTTCTCGGCGATCGCCTCTTCGAGGGCGGCCACCTCGGCTTCCAGGTTGCTGTACTCGGCGATGACGTTGCCGATGATGAAGTCGGCGCGCTCGCGGATCTGGCTGTCGATCTCGTTGATCTGGCTTCTGAGCTCGGCGATCGCCGGATAGTCCTCCATGAAGCGCTGCAGCAGGCCGGAGATCTCGGTTTCCAGCTCGGCCTTGCGACCGCGCAATTCGGCGATCTGGCCATCGTTGACCACGGGGCGGATGGAGTCGCCGCGGCCCTGCTCGATCAGCTGGTTGAAGGCTCGCAGCTGAACCAGGTCGCCACGTGCGCCGCTGAGGCGATCGTTCAGGGTGCGCACCGAGCTCTGCGACATGTTGATGCGCTCTTCCAGGTCCGCCACGCCGTTGGCCTGGGCGAAGTCGATCAGGTTCTGATCGGCGCGCTCCAGCGCGATGCGCATGTCGGCCAGCTGCCCTTCGAGGAACTCCCGGGCCTCCTGGCCGGCGTCGTAGCGCCGCTGCATGGTGGAGCGCACGTACTCCTCGACCACGGCGTTGGCCAGCTGTGCCGCGAAGGCCGGGTCGAAGCTGTTGACGGACACGTATACCAGACGCGAATTTTCACGCGGATTCACCGAGATGCGTGCACGGAGCCGTCCACCGGCGCTGCGGATCGCCGCCTCGCGGGCGGCTTCCGGCGTCTGCACCGCCGTGCCGGGCTGGGCGCTGGGCGGGTCGGAGCGGATGAGCTGCATCAGGCGGCCGGGCAGGGCGCGCAGTTCACGGTACAGGTTGCGCTGGGTGATCTCCCCCGACAGCTCGGGGTGGTCCCAGACCTCCAGCTTTTCGACCACGTTCTCGGCCAGCTGACGCCCGCGCAGGATCTCGTACTGGGTCTGGTAGAACTGCTCCACGCCCTGCCAGGAGCGCGGCGCGGCTTCGAAATCCTCGATGCGCAGGATGTTGGCGGTTTCGTGGTTGATCTGCACCACGGCCGTGGCGCGGTAAACGGGGATGGTCAGCCAGCTCGACAGGGCCGCCGTGGCGATGAACACGGCCAGGATGCTGACCACCACCCACTTGCGCTTGAGGATGGTGCGCCAGATCTCGAGAAGATCGATGGCATCGTCGTCCTCGTTGGCCTTGGACTGGTACGGGTCGTACTGGGCCAGCGCAAGATTCTGGCCGTCGATGGGCCGGAGGTGGCGGCCGTCCTGGATGCGTTGATCACTCATCGTTCGGCGGCCCTCAGTTCAAGGGCCGGAAGCCGAGAAAGGCGATGTCGCGCAGGATCCGCATGCTGCCGGCCCAGGCCGTGCGCACCGCGCCATACTCGATCATCACGATGTCACCGTCGCGCAGGATCAGATCGGCGCTGGGGGACTCGCGGATCTCGTCCAGGCTGACCACGCTGTTCTCCCACTCATTGGAGGCGGGGTTGCGTCGCAGCACGCGCAGGTTGGAACGGCTGGCCTCGAACTTCAGGCCGCCGGCCATGGCGATCGCCTTCAGGACCGTCGTCTCGCCCGTGCGCTGGTACACGCCCGGCCGCTCCACGGCGCCCTCGACGAAGATCGACCCGGCCCGCGGGACGTTGATCAGCGCCTGTTCGCCGAGAAAGAAGTTGAAGTGCTGCGGGTCCTGCATCAGGTCCTCGACGCTGATGATCAGGCTGCGCATGCCCAGCTCACCGCTTTCCGGGTCGCGGGCGCGGTCGGTCACGTAGATCTGCGTGCCCGCATCGGCGGCCAGGCCGCCGGCCATGGCAATGGATTCCAGCAGGGTCATTCGGCGATCGGTGTTGTAGACGCGCGGCGCGGCAAGGGCGCCGATGGCGGTGAACTGCTGGCTCCGGAACTCCAGCACGGCAATCGAGACCTGCGGGTTGCGAAGATAGCGCTCACTGTAGGCGTCAGCGATGATCTGCTCGGCTTCCTGCAGGGAGTAGCCGCTGAGTTCGATCTGGCCGATCAGGGGCATGTTGACCGTGCCCATCCCGGCCACTCGATAGTCGCCGGACAGCTCGGGTACGTTGAAGATGTCGATCTGGATCTGATCGCCGGCGCCGATGCGGTAATCCTGCGCTTCCAGATCGGCCGTGGCTGCAAAGCTCAGCAGCTGCTCGTTGATGCTGTCGACGCGCGCCTGCGAGGCGAACTCCTCCTGGAAATCGGCCATGTCGCGATTGGCGCCGCCGGACGCGCAGGCCGACAGCAGCGCGAGCAGGGCCAGGGCGGTAATCAGGCGGACCACAAACCAATCAGGATGGCGAGTGGCCATCCTGATGTGGGAGAGCAGGCAACGGGGCGACGTTCGATTCAAAGCACTTCCAGAGCGATGGGCCCGAGAGATCAGGGGCTGACCGGCATCGGGTCGCAATCCTTGATCCAGTAGCCGATCACGCCACCGACGAGAATGCCGCCGGCCAGTTCCAGGGCGCCGAAGCGCTCGCGCATCCACCAGGCCCCGAGCAGTTCATCGTCCACCACTTTCAGGTAGACGAAGCTGGTGACCAGGCCCGTGTCGCCGTCGATGAAGCGGATTTCGTAGTCGCCCTCGTCGTCCGGCGCTTCCAGCAGCAGGATCGGGCCCTCTTCGGTGCTGACAATGCGCTGGAACTCTTCCGGCTCGGCGCCGCGCTCGGCGATGGCGATGAAGGACTCCGACGCGTTCGAAATCCCATCCCAGCGGATGCGGAAGTTTTCGTTGGTCTCGACCAGTTCGGGCGATTCGATCCGGATCATTTCTTCTTCGGCCGCACCCGTCACCTGGGTCAGGAGCGGTTCGGCATCGCTCAGGCTGGCCATCAGGCCGAGCCGGTCGCCCGCGGCCACGTTGTAGCGCGAACCCTTGCCCGTGACGATCGACAGCATGCCCGATTCGACGGCGACGTCGATCTGGCCATTGTCGAGGCGGCGAATGACCCCGGAGAGGGTGTCGATCGGCGCCTCCACGTTCAGCGCCTGGCCCTCGCCCGGTGAGGTCTGCAGTTCGAAGTCATCGACCACCACCCGGAACTGGCCGGCCATGCTTGGCAGGCTGTAGAGCAGCGTGCCCTGATCCAGGCTGACCGTCACCGCACCGCTCTGCGAGTCCACGCTGACCGTGGCGGCCGAGGAGGGCGCCAGGCCGATGGACCCGCCGATGTCCAGCGCCAGCAGGGCAGAGCCGCTGCGGGTGATGATGCGGTCATCGGAAAACAGGGTGTACTCGGTGTTGCGTATCGGCACCGCGGCACCGCTGCCAGGCGCTTCGATGCTGACCGACCCGTCGATCTGCAGCGAACCGATCGGTGAGGCCAGCGCCATGCCTGACGCGGCCAGACCCAGGCCCAACATCCCACCCTTGAAAAGAAACGACCCGAGCCGCGCAAAAGCAAGCATCTACAACTTCCCCAAAGTATTGATTTCTCGGGAAAAGGCCAAAGCAGGCGCAACTTCCCGAATAGGCCTTTACTCTATCCTTCAATCAAACAAGCGTCAAATGCTTATTTTTCCGGGAAAAATCCGCCGACGATCGGCCTGGCGGAGGCCTCGCGAAGGAGGCGGAACTCGAGCCCGCCCGAATCAAGCATCGGTCGGAGTGCCAGCCGCTGGCACTCCCTGCCATGCCTCGGGCCATCCTCGACCTGCGCAGTGGGCCTTGTGCGGATTCTCGGGGCATTGTAACCTCCACTCGTTCAACCGTTGAACGCGATTGACCGACGCCGCGTTCAACCACCTTCCAAAACGCTGAATTGGGAAGCCCGCCCAAGGGCGGTAGCGTGCCCGGCGGCAAACCATCACGACCTTGCCTGATTAGAGCTCACCCCTGAACCTCGAAACGCGACTGAAGCTGCTGCGTGCTCTCCACGCCGACCCCAGCCTGAGCCAGCGAGCCCTGGCGCGCGAGCTAGATATCAGCCTGGGGAAGGTGAACTACTGCCTGCGCGCCCTTATCGAGAAGGGCTGGGTCAAGGCCGGCAACTTCAGCCGCAGCCCCGCAAAGCATCGCTACATCTACCAACTGACACCTCAGGGGATCGCCGCGAAAATTCTTATAACGAGGCGGTACTTGAAGCGGAAGCTTGTTGAACGAGACGCGCTCCTCGATGAAATCGAGCGTTTGAAGTCCGAAGTGGATGCTGCAGGGGAAAAAGTTTGACACTCCAGGCGGTGGATCGGAATTTGGCTCGTCGAGTTAATTCGTACCATGATTTTTTTCTCAGCGACGCCGCTAACTAAAGGGGAATCCCGTGATTGATATAACGAGTGAAGTTAGGGTCTCGAACAAGGCGGTTGTCGAGGCCAGGGAAATTGGTGAAGGCACTGTCATAGGTGAATTTGCCATTGTGCGTGCTGGCGCCAGATTAGGGAGAAATGTCCGAATTCATCCAAACGTGATCATCGAAGACGGTGTGCAATTGGGGGATGATGTCGAGGTGTTTCCGGGAGCATTCTTGGGTAAAGAGCCCAAAGGTGCCGGTGCAACTTCGAGGCCGATTAAGTACGAGAAGCAGCTATCGGTAGGCGCGGGTTGTTCAATCGGCCCGAATGCGGTGATTTTTTATGATGTCACCATAGGTTCTGGCACGCTGATTGGAGATGGAGCATCAATCAGGGAGGGCTGCACGATTGGTCAATCCTGCATAGTCAGTCGTTACGTAACGGTCAACTATGCAACATCGATCGGCAATCGCGTCAAGGTCATGGATTTGACCCACCTTACTGGAAACATGTTGATAGAGGATGACGTCTTTATAAGTACAATGGTTGGCTCAGCCAATGACAACTTGATTGGTCGCGGTGGCTATTCACAAGAGCTTTGCCAAGGTCCAATTTTGCGCAAAGGCTGTGTCATTGGGGCAGGCGCAACCCTTCTTCCCGCAGTAGAGGTCGGTGAAGGAGCGACTGTTGCCGCAGGCGCAGTCGTAACGCGTGACGTGCTTCAGAATGCCTTGGTAGCCGGTATTCCAGCAAGAGTCATGAGATGAGGCCTGCCATTTCCGGGGGCGACGATTTATCGAGAATCGAGAAAGACAGAGGAGCCCTGGCTCTCTTCGAAGACGGTCGGTATGTTTGTCATTGAGATCAAACGATTCTATTGCTTCCACGATGATCCAATGGGCGCAAGTATAGGGGGCATGCTCATCAGGCTCTGGAGTAGGTTGTTTCTGAGCGGTCGGTCAGCGGAAATCCACAAGGGGAGTATTAAAGGATGATCGAAAAGATCCAGGATTGCTTCATTCCTGAGGGCTCAATAATCGCCGAATCGGTGACATTTGGTCCAAGGGTTGTCCTTGCCGGGGAGGGAATTATCATTCGATCAAATGTGCGGATTGATGCGGCTGCAGTGATCGGCGCCGATGTAACGATCGGACAAGGCGCATGGGTCCAAGCCGGCTCTGTGGTCCTTCGATCTGTTCCACCGAATGCTATTGTCCAAGGAAACCCGGCACAGGTCGTCGGCTATCGTGATGGAGATGGCACCCAGCGCGGACCAGATCCGAAACACGTTGATATTCACGCCTTCAACCATTTGCCGCGACCCACGCGCGTCAATTTGGGCGTAGGTATGTCCAAGCTATTTCTCATGCGACGAATCCTTGATGTGCGAGGGGCGCTAAGTGTGGGGGAACTGCCGAACGAGGTCCCCTTCGTGCCGGCCCGCTACTTTGTAGTATTCGATGTTCCGTCCATGGAAATTCGCGGTGAACATGCTCATAAGCATTGCCAACAATTTCTGATTTGCCTACACGGCTCGTGCCGAGTGCTTTTGGATGATGGTAAAAACCGCTGCGAAGTGACACTTGATCGGCCGGATATGGGGGTTTTTATGCCTGAAATGATCTGGGGTACACAATATCGATACAGCCCAGATGCCGTTCTGCTTGTTTTTGCATCCAGAACTTACGAACCCGAGGACTATCTTCGAACCTACGACGATTTTCTAAAGGAAATTGAAAGGCGCAAAGCGTGATAGTTCCCTTTCTTGATCTAGGTGCGGCCTATCGCGAACTTAGGCCAGGAATCGATGCAGCCGTTGCACGTGTGCTTCAGAGCGGTTGGTACATTGGTGGGGTAGAGGTCGAAGCCTTCGAGGCTGAGTGGGCAGAATACTGCGAAGCTCGATACTGCGTAGGCGTTGGCAACGGCCTCGATGCGCTTGTTCTTGCGCTGCGTGCTTGCGGTGTCGGTCCCGGCGACGGCGTCGTCGTGCCTTCCAATACCTACATCGCAACCTGGCTTGCAGTCAGTGCAGTGGGCGCAACCATTCAGCCTGTTGAGCCCGACCCTCAGACGTACAACATCACACCAGAAAAGATCGAGGCCGCGATCACGTCGGCTACCCGCGCGATCCTGCCGGTTCATCTCTATGGCCAGCCTGCAGAGATCGACAAGATTGCTGAGCTCGCGAAGATGCGGGGGTTGAAGCTGATTGAGGACGCCGCTCAAGCGCACGGCGCAAAGTGTCGCGGACGACGCATCGGCTCACATGGGGATGCGGTCTGCTGGAGCTTTTACCCGGGAAAGAATCTGGGAGCCATGGGTGATGCTGGCGCGGTCACGACCAACGATGCGGCGATCGCCGACCGTATCCGGATTCTGGGCAACTACGGCTCGGCGCGGAAATACGTCAACGAGGAGCGGGGGGTCAACTCTCGCCTCGACCCGATCCAGGCTGCCGTCCTCCGCGTCAAGCTGGAGGTGCTCGACGAATGGACCGAGCGGCGACGGGAAATCGCCAGAATCTACTCGGAGCGGCTTGCGGATACGGGTCCGACTCTGCCTTTCGTGCCCGGCTGGGCCGATCCGGTTTGGCATCTGTATGTGGTCCAGAGCGCCGAGCGCGACCGATTGCAACAGCGACTTACTGAGGCCGGAATCGGAACGCTGATCCACTACCCGATCGCGCCGCATCGCCAGCAGGCCTATGCCGATCTTGAATTGCCTGAGGGCAGTCTGCCCATTGCCGAACAGCTTGCGGCGAACGTGATGAGCCTGCCGATGGGGCCGCAACTCTCACCAACAGCCGCGTACGAAGTCATCGAGGCCGTTCGAGCCGCCACTCAGTGAGCGAAAACTCCTACCGCACCATCCTGCGCGCCAGCTCGATCATCGGCGGGGCGTCGGTGATCAACATTCTTGCCGGCCTGGCCAAGATGAAGGCGGCTGCCGTTCTGCTCGGGCCGGCCGGGGTCGGGCTGGTCGGGCTGTATCAGAGCTTGATGCAAACTGCGGGTCAGGTAGCAGGTCTGGGAATCGCCAACTCCGGCACGCGGCAGGTCGCTGCCGCAGGCGCGGACGCCGGGGCAGAGGGCATCGCCGTTGTACGTCGGGCGCTGTTCTGGGGCACCTTGATTCAAGGCGTTGTCGGCGCATTGCTGTTCTGGCTGGCCAGCGAATGGATTGCGGCGCGATTCATCGATCAGCCGGAGCGTGCCATCGAAGTTGCCTGGCTGGCCCTGGGTGTGGGCCTGACGGTCGCGGCCGGGGCACAGATGGCGCTGCTGCGAGGCTTGCGCCGGATTGGCGATATCGCACGGATTCAGGTCGCCAACGGCATAATCGGTGCCGCGCTCGGCGTTGCGGCGCTGATGATCTGGGGCGAGCAGGGCCTGCTGGGGATGGTCCTGATCGCCCCTGTCGTAACGTTCCTGCTCGGGCATTACTACGTTCGCCGGCTTGAACCGGCTGCGGGAGAGGTTGCGGCTCCACGTGCCCTGGCAAAGGAATGGAGCGCGATGGCTCGTCTCGGCTTCGCGTTCATGATCAGTGGTCTGATCACGGTCGCCGGGCAGCTGGCGGTGCGCGTGCTGGTGCAGCGTGAACTTGGCACGGAGGCCCTGGGCCAGTTCCAGGCCGCCTGGACAATCGGCATGACTTATCTCACGTTCGTCCTCGGAGCAATGGGCACGGATTTCTATCCACGACTCGCAGCGGCCATTACCGAGCGGGAAGCCGCCGTCCGCCTGGTCAACGAACAGACCGAAGTCGCCGTGCTGCTGTGCGGGCCGGTGTTGATCGCCATGCTGGCACTCGCTCCCTGGGTGATTCGGCTGCTCTACACCGCCGAATTCGCCCCTGCCGTGGAGATCCTGCGCTGGCAATTGCTCGGCGACATCCTGAAAGTGATGGCCTGGCCGCTGGGATTTGTACTTCTAGCCGGTGCGGCAGGCAAGACCTTCGTCATCACCGAATCCGTCGCCATCGTCGTGCTGGTGTCAGGCGTTGCCGTCGCAATGCCGTTTATGGGCATTGCCGCGACAGGCGTTGCGTTCCTGGGCATGTACCTGATCTACCTGCCGCTGGTCCGCTGGCTGGGAGGCGTCCAGATCGGGTTTCGATGGAGCAGGGCAGTCAAGGCGCAGGCCATGCTGGTCATTCTGGCCGCCATCGCGGTGGAACTCGCTGCGCGTGTGTCGGACATCATCGGAGCAACGCTAGGCATATCGATCGCTTGCGCTTTGGCGGCTTGGTCTTTGATGCGATTATCATCAACCAGCGCCGCAACCGGGCGGCTCGCCCAAGTCGCCAAATTTGGAGAGAGATTGAGAATATGGATTCTGGCGCTGAGATAGCGGTTTATGGAAACAAGAATTTGCCCGAGGGAACCGCTGATCGCCCCCTGGTGACTTTTGCCGTATTTGCCTACAACCAGGAGAAGTACATTCGCGAGGCGGTCGAGGGCGCGTTCGCGCAGACCTATTCGCCGCTAGAGATAATCCTGTCGGACGATTGTTCGAGCGACCGCACCTTCGAGATCATAGCGGAGATGGCGAAAGCGTATCGCGGGCCGCATAAAGTTGTCATTAATCGCAACGTAGTTAACCTTGGTGTTCTTGGCCATGTGCGTAGGACAACCGAGTTAGCTCGTGGAAGATTTGTGGTAATGGCCGCAGGTGATGATATCTCCTATCCAGAAAGGAGCAGAACTTTGGTCGAGGCCTGGAAAAGCGGGGCAAACGCTATCTGCTCATCATGTGAGCTGATCGATGGTTCAGGTAAGGTCGTTCAAAGATATTGGGAGCCAAAGGATGACTCGCATTCAAGGTTGCATTGGGTGAAAGAAATTTCGTCGTCTGTATTTGTTTACGGCGCAAGCTCTGCGTATGATCGGAGCATTCTGGAAAAGCTTCCTGCAAGTGAGCTTCCCGTAATGAGTGAAGATGCACCACTTAACTTCATTGCGCAGTTGGAAGATTGCAAGATAATGCGTATCGCGAAACCTCTTGTTAAATATCGGATTCACGCTGAATCGATTTCGAAAAGTTCCGTTGTTAAGCCTGCGTGGTCTGCCGTTGAGGTGGCAGAAAAAGCGCGCCCGAACGAAATCAAAAGGCTAATAAATATTTTGTCATATATGAAAGAAATAGTTGCTCAAAATCAGAAATATGCTGATCGAATTGACGTTGCTCAACTTGACGAGCGCCTGGCATTTTCTCACCTCCAATTGGACTGGTATAAAGCATCAGATATAAGTTATAGATTAAGAGTGTTGAGGGAGGCGCCGTCTCAATATAAGCATTGGTTTTTATGTCGGACGTTTGGCCCAAGATTCTATATATTCTTGAAATTAATCTCTTTGAAAGTGAAGCGGGCCTTGCGTCCAGAACAAGCAAAAGGATAGTGTTTCTCCTGCGGGATCTCGCCAGCGGTGGCGCAGAGCGCGTCAGTCTTGATTTGGCGATTGAGTTTAAGCGGCTCGGGCACAAGGTTGAATTTGTCCTGATGAAGACACGGGGCGAGTTGCTCAAAGAGGCGCGCGAGTTGTTCAACAGGCGACCTCGATACCGGCAGCGAGCCGAATCGATATATACGCGCGAGACCACGATGAGGCAGCGACAGCCATGCTAAAACACCTTGCCAGAGCTATCTATGCTTCAATCCCCTTCAAGCCTGCAGCAATGCATGCGTTGCGACGAGTGTGGCGCCCGCCCGAGAGGATCTATCGTCACTTTCATTTCTGCGGACCATTCTCCCTCGATATGCCGAACGGCGCCAGTTTGCAACTACAGCATTTTGGCAATCAAGTGGAAAACGACCTGTTTTGGGCAGGCTTCGGGGCTGGTTGGGAACGGACTTCGCTCCTAACCTGGCTGTGGCTCATTCGTGATGCCACTACGATAATAGACATAGGTGCGAATACTGGGGTTTATGCTCTGAGTGCACAGGCGGCAAGGCCTGAGTCAGTTGTTATTGCTGTCGAGCCCCTGAGTCGCGTCTACAAGCGCCTTTTGCATAATATTTCGCTGAATGGATTTCGGACCCGCGCATTCAACGTCGCACTTTCAAATCACAGTTGTAACGTCTTACTTTTCGACCCAGGCGGGTCTCACGCATATTCCGCGTCGCTAAACCCAAAAATGCTGGGCGCAGACATGGAAGCGGTTTCAGTGCAGGCGCTTCGGCTTGATGATCTTCTTGAGACCGAAAATGTGGGGTCAGTTCAAGTAATGAAAATTGACGTCGAGATGCATGAACCGGAAGTGATCGAAGGTGCGAGTCGATGTATTGAGCGCGATCAGCCTGCGATGCTAATCGAGATTCTCAATGAAACTATAGGTATGCGCCTTGCCGCTGCGTTGCCCGGCTATGTGTTCTACCAGATTGACGAGCGGCTGGAAATGACAGATAAGCCTGGGAATTTAGCGGGCCGGAATTACCTTTTGCTTCCGCAACATGATCTGCGAGTCAATGAGCTTGGAGAAATCGCTGACATTCGCAGTTTGTGTGACTGGAGCTGAGATAAGAATAATCAGCAAGCCAGGCGCAAGTGAAATCGATCTCGATATTGCTTCCTGACCTCCGTGGCGGTGGGGCCGAGCACGTCAATCTTGATTTGGCTTATGAGTTCAAGCGGCTCGGTTGCGAAGTAGAATTCGTCCTGAAGCAGGCACGCGGCGAGCTGCTTGAGGAGGCGCGCGCGGGTTTTTCCATAGTTGACCTCGATACACCTCGCGTTCGTGCTCTGCCGTTGCCGCTTATCCGGTATCTGCGCCAAGCCCGACCTGACGCGCTTCTTGCTGCAATGTGGCCGTTGACGACTATTGCTGCCGTTACGGCACGTATGGCCGGACGGGGCATTCGAGTGTTGGTTTCTGAACACGGGGTCCTATCGTCTCAGTATTCAGGTCATGGGCGAATGCATCGTGCAGCCATGCGGCTTTCGACTGCGCTGGGCTACCGTTTGGCATCGGCCCGGATCGGCGTCTCGCACGGTGTTGCCCAGGACATGCGGCGCCTTGCCTTTCTTCGCGAAGGCGAAGTTCAGTTCATCCACAATCCTGTGCGGGATAGAGGATGCGATTCGATCACGGACACGGTACCAGCAGAATCGTTTTGGGGTAAACGCAAAGGTAAGCGAATTGTCACTGTCGGCAGATTGAAGGCCGTGAAGAATCACGCATTGCTTCTCCGCGGCTTCGCACGGCTTCTGGAGTCGACTCCGGCGACACTGATGCTGGTCGGTGCGGGTGAGTTGGAGGAGCATTTACGTCACCTCGCTAACGATCTGGGCGTGGCTGAGCAGGTGGTTTTTGCTGGCTTTCACGACGATCCGGCGCCTTTTTATGCAAGTGCAGATCTCTTCGTTTTGACATCGGACCGCGAAGGATTCGGGAATGTCATCGTGGAGGCCATGGCCCAGGGCACGCCCGTGGTATGCACCGATTGTCCTTTTGGTCCAGCAGAGATTCTCGAAGGCGGCCGGTTTGGACGGCTTGTCCCGGTCGGCGATGAAGTGGCTCTGGCCGAGGCCATGGGAGATGTGCTGGTGAATCCCCCGGACTCAGCCAATTTACGTCGCAGGGCGGCGGAGTTTGCGCCGGACATCGCTGCCCGAAAGTATCTGGAATTATTGTTCCCGACATGACAACGACTCTGTACCTCACCCGTAACGGCCTTTTGGAGCCGCTGGGTCAGAGCCAGGTTTTTTCTTATCTGCGCGGCTTGTCGGACGAGTTCCGGATTACGCTGATGACCAGTGAAAAAGCCGGGGATTGGGCCGACGCCGCGCGAATGATGGCGGCGCGGGAGATTTGTGTGGAACACTCGATCAACTGGCTGCCGCGCCGATTTCGCAGCGGCCCGAAACTGCTGGCTCCGGTCCTGAGCGTGCTAGGCATGGCCTGGCGCGCCTGGCGGCGAGTACGGCGCGATAACGTCGGTCTTGTCCACGCCCGGTCCTATCTTCCGGCCGCTGTCGCCTGGGTCGTCTGGCGCTTGACGGGAACGCCATTCATCTTCGATATGCGGGCGCTGTGGCCGGAAGAGATGATCACGGCGGGCCGGCTTCGGCGTGGATCTCTGGTTCATAAGGCGATTCTTCGGATCGAGCGGGTTTGCCTCCGGGATGCCGCGGCCGTGGTGTCTTTGACAAAGTCCGCTGTCGATTATCTGAGGCAGCAATATCCGACGGAGCTCGAAAATCAGCGCATCGAGGTAATCCCAACTTGTGCGGATCTTCAACGGTTCAACCTTTCTTCGAAAGCAAAGAGCGGGTCACGGGTGCATGGCTGTGTCGGGACGGTCTTGAGCGGTTGGTTCCGCCTTGATTGGTTGGCAGCATGGGTTCATGCCGTTGCCCTTTATGATGAAAATGCCACCTTCGAGATCGTCACTCGCGACGATCCGTGGCGAGTTCGCCAGGCGCTGGACCCTGACGGGACCCTGAGCGAACGGTTGCAGATCGGGCCTCGGCTGCCGGAGGAAATGCCCACTGTAGTCAGTAACCACGATGTTTCGGTGATGTTCTTCACCAGCGGCTTGAGCAAGCTGGGGAGTTGCCCGACCCGACTGGCCGAGGTCCTGGCCAGTGGGATTCCTGTGGTCGCGAACGAAGGGGTCGGTGACGTCGGGAAGATCATCTCCGAGAATCGGGTGGGTGTCTTGTTGAAGAGCGGAGATCCCTTGCAGATCGCTTCGTCGATCGAGGAGTTGGAATTGCTGCTGAAGGATCCTGAGTTGTCGAAACGGTGCAGGGAAACGGCCGAGCGGTTCTTTTCCTTGAAGTGGGGTGCCGCTCGCTATGCCGAGCTCTATCGACAGATAACGGCCGACCACTCACCGCGTTGAAGAGCCGAATGATCAGGGTGTTGTTTCTGACTCGATACCCCTACAGTGGGGCATCCAGTCGCTATCGAGTTTTCCAGTATCTCCCTTTCCTGGAGTCATTTGGAGTACAGGCCGAGGTCCAGAGTTTCATGGATGAGGAGATGTATCGGCTCAGTTTCTCAAAGGGTCGATTCGGTGCCAAGCTTTCGCGGACAATGCTCGCGGTTGCAAAGCGAGTTTTCGCAGCCTGGAGTGGGCGGAGATTCGACGTCGTAGTCCTTCAGCGCGAGCTCCTGCCTTTCGGTCCCCCGTTGTTGGAGCGTTGGTTGAGCTCTCGGGTGGGACTTGTTTTTGATTATGATGACGCACTCTTCATAGCAAAGCCTAGCCGTTTCAACCCTCTGGCTACCTTCTTTCGCTCCCCCCGGAAGACGATGGAGCTCTTTCGGGTGGCAGATCGTGTCCTTGCCGGGAATGATTGGTTGAGAGAGCAGGCGATGGGGATGGGGGCAAACGCCGTTACTCTGGAGGTGGCGGAAGATGTCAACCGCTTCAAAGCGCGTGACTCTGCCAGAAACGGAATTGATTCATCAAGGATCGTTGTTGGCTGGCTCGGTTCGACATCGACAGTCAAGTATCTGACTGCTATTCAGCCCGCGCTCAAGCAGATCGCCTCTCGCTTTCCGCAGGTGCAATTCAAGCAGATGGGCGGTGGCGATTTCTGGATGGAGGGCGTGCCCTGGGAGCGTCTGGATTGGAGCTTTGAAGGAGAAGTTGGGGCCTTGCTGGATTTCGATGTCGGACTGATGCCGCTGCCCAACGAGCCCTGGGCACTCGGCAAGTCCGGCGGGAAGGCAAGGACCTACATGGCTGCCGGCGTGGTCCCGGTTTGCTCAGCGATCGGATACAACCTCAAGCTAATCGACCATGAGCGCACGGGTTTCCTCTGCAATTCCGAATCGGATTGGGTCGGAAGCCTTGCTCGATTGATCGAAGACACCAGGCTGCGTCAGCGCATGGCCCGAGCCGCAAGAATAGAGGTGGCCGAACGCTTTGCGCCCCAGGATATCGCCCGAAAACTGGCCGCGAATCTGCACGCAGTCGCAGATCAGAGAAGAAAAGCAGTCTGATGGCTACCTATTTGGTGCTTTTCTGGACAAGCGCGCTGGCCGCTCTCCAGATTCGGAGGAAGCGAAGCGCACGGATTGCCCTCTGGGTGATGGTGGCTGTGCTCGTTTTCTTTGCCGGCACCCGCTTCGAGGTTGGTTGTGATTACACCGGCTATCTGCTTCGCTTCGAGAATTTCTATCTTGAAGAGACTTGGACTTCCTTGCTATCTGAAGCGGAGTCGGGCTTTCATCTGCTGAATTTTGCCCTGATCGAAGGGGGCTTCGATTACGAAGCTCTGATTCTGGTCTCTTCCGTGATTTATCTGCTCTGTCTCCTGCGATTTTCGAAGCTGAGTGAGCGTCCATTGGACGTGCTCGTGCTGATGTTTCCCATCTTGGTAGTGCAGCTGGGTATGTCCGGACTCCGTCAGGCGCTGGCGCTCGGTTTCCTATTGCTTTCACTAGCCGCCTTTGTGGAGAAGCGAACTTTTGTTTCGGCCTTCTGGATCCTGTTCGGCTCATTCTTTCACGCCTCAGTGCTCATTTTCTTGCCCATCGCGCTGCTTGCAAGAAGAGAGATTTCCTTTGTTCGGTTATCAGCGGCCATATTGGTTCTGGGGCCGATCGCAGCCTTCTTGATGGGGGAGCGCGTTGAATTGTACGAAGCAAGGTATATCGAACAGGAATTCGGCGAAAATTCCTCTTCCGGTGCCTGGTTCAGATACGCAATTGCCATCGTTCCATTTGTAGTCTTCGAGTGGAAACGGAAACTGGTCGAGCGTAACCATCCCAGGCTCTATCCCCTTCTGCGGCTTTTCTCGCTCATTGCCTTCAGCTTGCCATTGGTTGGCTTGATTTCTTCGGTCGCTCTGCATCGACTTGGATTCTATGTCATGCCGGTCAGTATCCTGACGCTTGTGTGTATAGCGCACAGTGTGTTCGCGCCAGGAAGCAGGAAAATCGCCGTGTTCCTTCCATTTCTGGCGTACGGACTCTACCTCTTTGTCTGGTTCAGTCAATCGCGACATGCGGCTTCCTGCTATGTCCCCTACCAGAGCTGGATGATTTGATGCGCAACACTCCGCTTGCGGTTGTTCTGGGGTCTTCCCCCACCGCGCTATATGCAGTGCGCGAATTGTCGGCTTCCGGATATAGGGTAGCGTTGTTGGATCAGAGCAAGGGCTGTGCCTGGTATTCCAGATTGATCAACGCAGGCCGATATCAAGGGTCCCTGGGGGCGGTCGTCGATAAGTTGAGTGAGATACAGCCGGCTGGCAGGCAGGAGGGGGTTGTTCTCGTGCCCACCAATGACTTCTTCATCGAGCAACTGATCAATAGTTGCGACCACCTTGTTTCCCGCTTCCGATTTTTCGATTGCTATCGAAGTGTCGCCGGTAAGCTTCTGGACAAGGCTTTATTTTACGAGTGTTGTCGCGAGCATGGTGTAGCGACGCCAACAGTCTGGCGCGTTCGCCGCGCGGCTGATGTGGAAGCCATCACTGACCAACTGATCTTTCCGTGCATTCTGAAGCCCGAGTTGATTCACAAGGCTAGGCATCGACTCGCGGGAAAAAAGCTGTTGGTTCTGAGGAGTCGCTCGGACTTGTCTGCTGCAGTAAATGTGCTGGCTGGAGATACTGGCAATTGGTTGGTCCAGGAGCTGATTCCGGGTCCAGAGTCGGACATTCGGCTGGTTGCGTTGGCGTTCGGAAGTGAAGGGCAGCTTCTGTCCCGATTCTCTGGCCGGAAGTTGCGGCAGTATCCCGCAGGCTTTGGATCGGCCTCTCTTGTGTCGTCCGAGCGATGTCTCGAGTCAGAGGAGATCGCTGTCGATTTTCTCAGGGCTCTCGCCTACAAGGGGGTTTGCGGCGCCGAGTTCAAGCGCGATCCCAGAGATGGCAGGCTCAAGCTGATTGAGATCAACCCGAGGCCAACGCTGTGGTTCCAGATTGCAAAGGACAGCGGCAGGTCGATTCTTGCTAGTGCTGTCGATGAACTCATGGGGCGCCCATCTTGCGAGGGGGCGATTCAGCAGTCCGATGTGCTTTGGAGGTACCTGTTCAAGGACTTGGCCGCAGCCCGTTTCTACAAGTCTCCCCCGCGCGAGTTTCCCCTGCCAGCGCCGGATCTGGAAAGCGCACGGGATGTTCGGGGTAGGTCCTGGCCAGTTTTTTCCTGGAGTGATCCGATGCCAGCAGTGATGGAGCCCTTCGGCTTTGTGAGAAAGGCGATGGGCCGCTGGCGATGAGTCTGCTGATCGTCAATGCCGACGATTTCGGTCTGAACGAGTCCAGTAATCTGGGCATCATCGACTGTTATGAAAGGAATGCACTGACTAGCGCTACTCTGATCGCGAATGGATCGGCCTTTGATCAGGCAGTGTCGTTGAGTGCCGAGAATCCAGGTCTTGGTGTTGGTCTCCACTTCAATCTCACCTGGGGCAGGCCGATTTCCCAAGCTGCTTCGGTGCATTCCCTTGTGAATCGGGACGGTGAATTCCGTGACCGAAAGTCCTTGCTTGCTCGAGCTGCTCTGGGCATGGTCAATGCATTGCATATAGAGAAGGAGCTGCACGCTCAGTATCAGCGGCTGCTAGACGCCGGGATCCAGCCGACGCATATCGACAGTCATCAGCATGTCCATGGATCGCCAGCGATCTTCGGTGTTGTTGCGAGATTTTGCGAGGGCAAACAACTCGGATTGCGCGTGCCATGGGTCAGTAAAGGACCTACGCGAAGTCCCGCCAGGTCGCTGCGTAGGGCGGTGCTGAAGCGGATGATCGATTCCGCAACTAGGCCTTGGCGGGGCAAGTTGAAATGGAATGATCAGATCATCAGTGTGTTTGACTTGCCCCGAATTCCGGAGGTCTTGACCGATGAGCACTACAGAGGCTTATTGGGTGGGTTGGACGGCCGGGTCTATGAATTGATGGTTCATCCAGTCAGGTCAGCGGCACGAATGAGGGGATTTACCTCGATCGGTGAAATCGCTGAGGCTGAATACCGCTACCTAGTGCAGGGCACGCTAAGAGCGATTGCAAAAGAGTACGGGTTCAAGCTGGGGACCTACCGTGATATTCACTGACTTGAAGGTGCTTTTTTTCGCCAATACCGATTGGTATCTGTACAACTTTCGAAGGCGCTTGATAGATTCGGCGGGCGAACACTTCGGAACCCTGGCGTGTGTCTCGCCACCTGGTCCCTTCGGCCAGAAGTTATTCGAAGAGGGCTTCGACTGGCAGCCGCTCCCCTTCCGCCGTCAGAGCAAGTCGGCAATGTTGCGGTCAAGCCTGGCCTCCCGTCGCTTTCTGTCTCGATTGATCGATGACTTCCAGCCTTCCATCATCCACTCCTTCACCCTGACCTCGATTTTGCTGACCTGGATGGCATCGTTGGGCAGGGACTGCGTCCGAATCAACGCGGTCACGGGCATGGGCTATGCCTTTACCGGGCAGTCGTTCAAGCATCGCCTGCTGCGCCTCGGACTGCGTCCGTTGATCCGAAGGGCGCTGAATTCCAAGGACGCCTGGACCGTCGTCCAGAACCCCACCGACCAGGCCACGATGCTCGAGCAGTTCAAGCTGGACCCGGCGCGGGTGCGCCTGATTCCCGGCTCGGGTGTGGACGTCGATCGTTTTGCGCCGGCCTCACGTGCTCGTTCGGGCTCGGGGCTGCGGGTCGGTCTGCTGGCGCGCCTGCTGCACGACAAGGGTGTCGGGGAATTCATCGAGGCCGCTCGTGCGCTTCATGAGCAGTTTCCACAAGTCGAGTTCCTGATTGCCGGCGACCCGGACCCGGGCAATCCGGCAGCGATCGATCAGCGCACGCTGGCGCGCTGGCGGGGCCTGCCCAACGTCGAGTTCACCGGCCATGTGGATGATGTGCCGTCCTTCCTGAATTCCCTGGACGTGTTCGTGTTGCCCAGTTATCGCGAGGGTCTGTCGCGTAGCCTGATCGAGGCCGGTGCCTGTGGTCTGCCGCTGGTGACCACCGACGTGCCCGGTTGCCGGGACGTGGTCGACGACGGTGTGCAGGGCCGGGTGGTGCCCGCCCGTGATGGCCGGGCCCTGGCCGATGCGATCCGCACCCTGCTGGAAGACGAGCACTTGCGCCAGCAAATGGGAAGAGCTGCCCGCGAGCGGGTGGTTCGGGAATTCTCCGACGAGACCGTCAACGAAGCGACCCTGGCCCTGTATCGCGAAGTGCTGGCGGAACGCGCGGCGAGGCCATGAAGCCGGCGATCCAGTCGTCTCTGATCGATGAGCTCGCGGCACGGGTCCGCGCGGAGTTCGGGGCAGGCGATTTCATTCCCTTGCACGACACGAGGCTGGGTGCGCTCGAGGCCGAGGCTGTCGCCGAGGTGCTGGCCTCAGGCCAGGTGTCCACGATCGGTGAGGCAGTGTCGGCCTTCGAGCAGGCGCTGGCGGCAGTGACCGGTGCGCCGCATGCGGTGGCCACCAACAGCGGGACCGCGGCCCTGCACACCGCTTTGATGGTCGCCGGCGTCATGCCGAATGACGAGGTCATCATCCAGTCCCTGGCTTTCATCGCGCCCTGCAACGCCATCCGCTACTGCCAGGCCCACCCGGTGTTCGTGGATGTGGATGAAGACACCCTTGGCATGTCGCCGGCCAGCCTGGCGGCCTGGCTGGAGGCCAACGCGGAAGTGCGCGGGGATGGGCGCTGCTGGAACCGGTTTACCGGCCACATCATCCGCGCCTGTGTGCCCGTGCATACCCTGGGCCACCCGCCGCGCATGGACGAGATCGTGGCGGTCTGCCGCCAGTGGCGCCTGCGGGTCGTCGAGGACGCCGCCGAGGCCATGGGCTCGCGTTATCAGGATCGGCATGCGGGCCGGCATGGCGACATCGGGGTGTTCAGCTTCAACGGCAACAAGACGGTCACTTCGGCTGCCGGCGGGGCCCTGGTCACCGATGATGAGGAGCTGGCCGCGCGCGCGCTTCATCTCACCACGCTTGCCAAGCAGGACGAGCCCTGGCACTACCGCTACGACGAGATCGGTTACAACTACCGCATGCCGGCGCTGAACGCCGCCCTGGGCCTGGCGCAGCTGAGCCGCCTGGAGGACTTCGTCGAGCGCAAGCGCGCGCTGGCCGAACGCTACGCCGAGTGGTTCGATGGCACGCCCTATCGCTTCCTTCGCGAGCCCGCCCAGGCGCGCTCCAACTACTGGTACAACGCCTTTCTCGCCGACGGCCAAGCGACCCGCGATGCCTTCCTCGAGGGCCTGAACGCCCAGGGCATCATGGCCAGGGCCATCTGGACGCCCATGCACAAGCTGGAGTTCTATCGGGCCTGCGCTCGCGGCGATCTGCCGGTGACGGAGGATATCTTTTCGCGCCTGGTCACGATTCCTTCCAGCGTGCCACCTCAATGAAGCGACCTGATCACGTATCAATCTCGGCCTTCGAAAAGCGCAACCGCAGATTACACAGATTGCGCAGACAGAGAGACCCTTCGTCATGGCGCCCGTACGTTCCTCCTGTCCGCTCAGCATCCTTGCTTGATGAATCTGCGCTCATCTGCGCAATCTGCGGTTCGAACTTTTCAGGGAATGGCTGAGTCTCGTGCGTAATCAGGCAAAGCGATGACGAGCAGGGAACCGGATCGAGTCGCCGTGTTTGCAGCGGACCTCGATGAGAAGTCGATCGAACTGTTGCGAGTGACGAGACCCCCGGAAGAAGCAAGACTCTTCAATGTTGAACTCGAGTCTGTTGAAGACGGACAGGCTGCGTCGCTGTCCGATCCATAGAACGAATTGGCCGAACTGCTGGATTTTCTGATCTATCCGCTGGGCACCTTCTTCGCGGCACTGCTTCTGGGCCTGCTGCTGCTTTTTCTGCGGCGGCGCGCCTGGGGCGCGATCTGCATGGCGGCAGGCCTGGCCTGGCTGACGATCTGGTCCATGCCCCTGTTTTCCGACTGGGCGATCGAGCGCTTCGAGGCCGCCTATCCGCCGCAGGCGGCCGAGGTCGTCGAGCCGGCTCAGGCCATCGTGGTCCTGGGCGGCGGACTGTTCCATCGCCAGGGCTGGGTCTATCCCGACGGCAATGTCGCGGTGGATCGCTACTGGCATGCGGCGCGTCTGTACCAGGCGGGCCGGGCGCCGCTGATCGTCGTGGCCGGCGGCCATTCGCCGGATCGCCAGGGCCAGACCAGCGAGGCGGAGGCCGGTCGAGCCTATCTGCTTGCTCTGGGCGTGCCGAACGAGGCCATCGTGCTGGAAAGCGAATCCTCGACCACCCATGAGAACGCCATCAATGTCGCCGCGCTGGCCCGTGTCCGGGGGTGGGATGAGCTCATTCTGGTGACCTCGGCCCTGCACATGCGGCGTTCCCTGGCCGCGTTTCGTTCGGCCGGGCTCGATCCGGTGCCCGCGGCGACCGATTACCACTGGGGCGAGACCACGGGTTCCTGGACCCGCAACCTGCTGCCCAATGCGAATTCGCTGCGGGACAGCACGCGTTTGATCCACGAAATCGTCGGCCTCTGGTACTACCGGCTGAAGGGCTGGGCATGACCTCCGATCGCGCCAGGTCACCCTGGGCCACGCTGCGGCGAGCCATGCGCCTGGTCTGGACGGCGTCGCCTGCCTGGTCGATGCTGTCCAGCGGCCTGATGCTGCTCGAGATCCTGGCCGGTCTGGCGGTGCTGGTGCTGGTCAAGAGCCTGGTCGATACCTGGACGGGGGGCGATGTCCTGCTGGAGCAGGCCGCTTCGGTCGCCAGCCTGGTGCGATCGCTGGCGGTGATCGCCGCGGCCCTCCTGTCCCTGCTGGTGTTCCGTACCCTGGCCGGGCTGGCCCGCGAGGCCCAGTCGTCGGTCGTCGCCGAGCACCTGCAGGATCGTATCCAGGCCCAGGCCATCCGTGCCGACCTGGCCTTCTTCGAGAGCCCGGCCTATTTCGATTCCCTGCAGCGCGCGCGCCGCGCCGGCGTGCAGCGGCCCGCCCAGATCACCGGCAATCTGCTGCTGGCCCTGGGCAGTCTGGGCCTGATGGTCGGCCTGGCCAGCCTGATCTTCACCATCAATGTCTGGCTGTTGGCCTTGCTGCTCGCGGCTCTGCTGCCGGCACTGACCGTACGCCTGGTCTTCGCCCGGCGCGTGCACGCCTGGGCGGCCACCCAGGCCGAGGCGGAGCGCAGGGCCTCCTACCTGGACTGGCTGTTGACCAGCGATCTGCCGGCCAGGGAAGTGCGGGCCTATCGCCTGGGCTCGGTCCTGCGGGAGCGCTTCGCGAGCATCATGCGGGGTCTACGGCAGCGGCGCCTGGCCTTCAATCGCCGTCGCAGCCTGCTGGAGCTGTCGATCTCGGTGCTGGCGGCGCTGGCCTTCTTCGCGGCCCTGGCCGTCACCGCTTTCGGCGCCAGGGAAGGGCGCCAGACCCTGGGCGATCTGGTGCTGCTGGTGCTGGTCTTCCAGCGGGCGCAGACGGCCGCGCAGGGCTTGATCGGCCAGCTGGGTCGCGTCTACGAGGATCAGCTGTATCTCAAGTGGGTGTTCGAGTTTCTCGATCACCGGCCGCGCCTGGTCAGCCCGCCGGCGCCGACCGCGCTGGCGACGGAGGAGGTGCCCCGTTTGCGCGTCGAGGGACTGAGTTTCCGTTATCCGGGCTCCGACCGAGCGGTTCTCGAAGGCGTCGACCTGGAGTTGCCGCCGGGCCGCATCGTCGGCCTGATGGGGGCCAATGGCTCGGGCAAGAGCACCCTGGTCAAGCTGCTGTGCCGGCTCTACGACCCGCAGGACGGCAGGATCAGCCTGGATGGCGTCGACCTGCGGGAACTCGATCTCGATGAAGTCCGTCGCCGCATCGGGGTGGTCTTCCAGGATTTCGGTCGCTATGCCGACACCGTGAGCAACAACATCCGCTTCGGCCACGTCGATGGCCCGGAGCGTGATGACGCGATCCGACAGGCCGCGATCCGTGCCGGCGCCGACGAATTCATCCAGCGCCTGCCGAAGGGCTACGAGACCCTGCTGGGCCGCAGCTTCCAGTCGGGACAGGAGATCAGCGTCGGGCAATGGCAGCGCATCGCTCTGGCTCGCGCTCTGCTCGGGCCCAGCCGGATTCTGCTCCTGGACGAGCCGAGCAGCGCGCTGGATCCGGAGGCCGAATTCGAGTTGTTCCAGAACTTTCGCGAGCGCCTCGAGGGGCGCTCGGTCCTGCTGATCAGTCACCGCCTGTCCACGCTCTGCCGGACCGATTACATCCATGTGCTCGATCGAGGCCGTATCGTCGAGCAGGGCAGCCATGCGGAACTGATCGAGGCCGATGGGCGCTACCGACAGGCCTTCGAGCGTCAGGCGAGCGTGTTTCGACAGTTCGAACGACGACTTGCCCGATGAGTTGCCGGTGAGTAGCCGATGAGTTGCCGCGAGGCTTGATGGCGAGCCTGCCCGAACGCCTGGCGGCCCTGCCGGGCCCGGCAGAGCGCATCCAGTGGCTGATCCGGCACCGCCTGCTCGGGCCGGCGGAACTGCTGGCCGAGCGTGGGCTGATTCCCGCCACCCTGCTGCCGCTGGCAAGGGCCGTCCTGGCCGAGCGGCCGGTGGTGCCGGTCGCACAGATCGAGGAAGAGCGTCGGGTGTTCCATGGCCTGGTCGAGGCCGGCCTTCGTATGCTGCCGCTGAAGGGCGCGCTGCTGGCCTACAGCTGTTACCCGGCACCGAATCAGCGCTGGCGATCCGACCTGGATGTGCTGGTCGACCCCGCCCAGCTTGCCGCGGCCCGCGTCGCGCTGACGAGCCTGGGCTATCGGCCGGTCTGGTCCGTGCCGGGTGGCACGCCGGTGGAGCAGGAGCCCTGGATGGCAAGGCATCCCTCCGGTGCCTGGAGCGTCGACCTGCACTGGGCGAATCGCAACCATCCCGTCCTGCGCGATCGTCTGTCCTTCGAAGAGCAATGGGCGGCGTCGGTGGAGATGCCCGGCCTGGGGCCGGGTGTTCAGGGTCAGTGTCCGGTCCATGCGCTACTGAACGCCGCGATGCACTGGTACGACAACCTCTACGACGAGCCCAGGCCCCTGGGCTGGCTGCTCGACATCGACCTGCTCTGGGTGCAGTTGGATGAAGCTGCGGTGAACGAGCTGCTGCGCCTGGCGGCGGATCGGCAGCTCAGCGGCCTGCTGGCGGGGGTCCTGCGGCAGACCGTGGCGCTGCTGAACACGCCCGTGCCTTCCGATGTCTTGAATTCGCTGGAAGCGGAGGGCGCCGACCAGCGCCCGACGCGCCTGATCGCCTTGAGTGGCCATCCGCTGCGCGCCTACCTGTTTTCCTTGTCCTGCGAGCCGGGCCCGCGCCGCAAGCTCCGGCGCCTGCGCTCGACCTTCTTTCCACCCGCTCAACACATGCGCGAACGCTACGGGGTCGATCGCCCCGTGGCGCTGATCGGTGCCTACTGGCGCCGGATGCGTTCTCGATTGGGCAAGCGCTCGCCCTGAAGCTCCCGGGCCGATGCGCTTCGGCCTCTCATCCTTCCCCGAAGTCCACGGTGGTGAAGCGGGCGACGATCTCGGCCGTTTCATCCATCGCGATCCCGTCCAGTTCGACCCAGGCGTGGGATTCGATCCCTGCCGAGCCCTGGCGCACGCCGATTCGCATCTCGGCCGGCAGGCCCTGGCTTCGCATCCACCAGCGCAGGGCCAGGGCGCGGGCCAGGCAGTGGGTGTCGGGGATGCGAGCGCCGATGCGTTTCAGGGCCGTGGCGCGATGCTGCCAGATGACCATGTCAGGCTCCGGCAGGCCCACTCCGCCCGGGCGCGCCTGGCCCTGGTCCTCCTCTCCGAGCTGCTCTGGCAGCTTCAGCGCTCCTACGTCGCCCAGCCAACGCTGAGCGCGGCGAATCCCCCCGAGTAGACACAGCCTGGCCAGCAGCAGGCGCCAGGCCGCTGGCCAGAGCGCGCGGCGCTCCATCCGCGACAGCTGGCGCCAGCGAGCCAACACTCAGGCTTTCTCCCAGTAGTCGCGCCACAGGGCGTAGCCGATGCATTGGTTGACGACCATCTGCTCCCTGGCGCTGGCCTTCTGCCGGCTGAGCGCTCGATCGATGTAGTCGGGTTCGACGTAGGCCTGCCAGCTGCGGTTGGATTCGAACAGGAATCCATGAATCCTCGATCGATTGTTGCTGAAGCCCGTCTCGAAGAAGCTGTTGAGTCGTCCGGTCCGAGGTTTCTTGCGGAGCACCTCGGGCATCTTCCCGATCATGGCCTGGCGCATGATCCATTTGTCGTAGCCCTCGCGGAAACTCAGATCGAAGGGCATCTGGAGCATCAGTTCGACCAGTGGCTGGTTGTGAAAGGGATCCCGTCGCTCGATGCCGTGCATGTGGGCGAAGTTGTTCTCCTGGGCGCGGCCAAAGCTCATCCTGCGGCCGAGCAGTTGGCGCGCGTAGTCCGGGTAGGCATGCCGATCGACGCCGGGCGGCTGGAGGCCCTCCCGGTCCTCTAGCAGCCTGTTCGCCCGGGGCGTCAGCCAGGGCGTGGCGTTGCGCTGCCTTCGGAAGGGAAGTCGCCGTCCGATCGGGTGGCGGACGGCCGGATCCCGGAGGAGTCCGCGCAGTCCGCCCACCTGAATAATCTCCTTCAGGCTCCGGGCGACGCCGGACAGGCCGAAGCGCCGCCACTGATCGATCAGCAACAGGGATCGCGGCGGGTAGATCAGGTCGCCGGCATTGCCGTTCAGGATGACTCGGCAATCCAGCGCTGCCGCCAGCTCGTAGCAGCGCTGGATCAGCGGTCGAAAGGCGTTGTAGAAGGGCAGGTCCGGGCTGATCGCCGCCGTACTCAGCTCGTCGAAGGGCTGGAGTGCGTCGCCTTCGAAGGCGTTCAGCGGTATCTCCAAGTGCTGGCAGATCCGTTCGATCCAGCGGGCTTCATTGGCCCGCGGGTGGCTGGGCAGTGTCCAGCTGACCGGTCTGAGGCTCCGCCCCGTGCCAGTCAGCCGCTCCTGGGCGAGCACGGCCGTGGGACCGGAATCCAGGCCGCCGGACAGCATGATGGCAACATCATCATGGCCGCCCAGATTGGCCTCGACGCTGGAGCGGAAGCGGCTCAGGAACAGGTCGATCCACTCGCGGTCGGAGTGGTCGGGCAGGTCGAGGTTCAGCCTCGTGTCGCGATCGCTCAGCTCCGCGCCGGCGCTGGTCATGCTCAGCCGCTGCCAGGGAAGGAGTTCATGTACCCCGGCAAAGGCGCTTTCGGAAGTTTCACGCTGGTAGTCGAAGGCCAGGAAGCGGGCGGCAAACCCTTCGTTCTCCGCCGCGGGCCGGCCGTTCAGGGTCGCCAGGCTGGCGCTGTTGGTGGCCAGCGCCCGTCGATGGCCGGTCTGCGACCAGTACAGGGCCCGGCCGCCCAGGCGATCGCGCTGGGCGAGGACGGTGTTGGCCGCCGGGTCGATGACGCAGAGCGCATAGTTGCCGTCGAGCCGGTCCAGCGCCGCCGGGCCGCCGGCCTCGAGCAGGCGCGCGATCAGTTCGAGTTCGTCGATGGGTCCGCTGGCATGGCCGGCAACGCCGTCCCTCAGCGAGGCGGCGTTGCTCAGGAAGCCATCGAAGGCAATCAGAAAGCGTGGTTCAGAGTGGCGTGTCTCGGAGGGAGGCGCGGCTGCGATGGAGTCTCGCCAGAGCAGGCAACGAGCGGGTGGGGCGACTGCCAGGGTCCAGTCCGCGGAGGTGACTCTGGACCAGCGGTCAGCAGGGATGCGGGTCGGGGCCAGCGATGATGTCCACGACGATTCGTTCGGACCTTCAGCGAAGCGGGCGCGCTCGAGCAGCAGGAAGGGCATGCCGGGCAGGACAGGGGGGCGAACCCGCCGACGTCAGCAGGGGATCACTACCAATCCTTTCCGCCGTTGTCGTCCCAGCCCTCTTCCTCATGTCCCACGCCACTGCCGGCGTTCTCCTCGGCTCCAGGCGCCCCGGAATCACCCGAACCCGGCGTCCCCCCCAGGGTGATGATGTCCAGCCGATGGCGCTTGAATTCCGGCTTTTCGTAAGGCAGCGGTGCTTCGGCCTCGGAGGATTGCTTGTTTTCCGTGTTCATGAAGATCTGTTCCCACCCTTTATCGAAACGATTTTCTTCGGGTTCATGGAGAATGCCGGAGCGTCCGATGAACCGCTCTTGATAGCAGTCTACCATGCCGATCCATTTCCGGGCGTTCCACGACAGTCAAGTCGTGCTGTGTAGAGCCCGATTCTATTGTATGCTCTGTAGTAATTGTCTCTCGGCTTCTTGAAAAGGGGAAAAATGATGATCAGGGTCTTGAACTGGGGGGGTGGAGCCGGGGTTTCCGGGTCCGACCTTCGCTCGAAGCCGTGGGTCCGAGGCTTGCGTGCCAGCGTGGGGGCGCTGGTGTTGAGCTTCGTGATGGCAGGCCACGCACTGGCCGATCTGACCGTGACGCCCATCACCTGGGATGTGGTCGGCCTGGACAGCAACCGTCCGCTGACCAGCGGGCCGGAACTCTTTCCGGTCGGGGCTCGGGTCTGCACCGATACGGCGATCAGCAACGCGACAGTCAATTTCATATGGGAAGACCTCAACGACGCGTTCATCTTTACCCGTCCCGGCTCCCTGTCGACCCTGGAATCGGGTCCGCTCGGTGTGGGCGAGTGCTTCGACGCCTACTTCGAGATCCAGCTGACGCGCTCTGCGGCGGCCTTCGACGAGATCCGGCCCTATCGAATCGACGCGACCGACAATGACTCAGCGCTGATCTTTTCCAGCCCGACGCCGCGCCAGATCTACGTCGAGCGCCTGATTTCCCAGAACCGCAACTCCACCCAGCAGATTCGCTGGGGCCAGCAGGCGAACCAGTCCGACTGGCAGATCCTGGGCGCCGGCGGCGGATTGAACCTGGCCGTGGGCCAGACCTATTTCATCGAGCTGATCACCCAGACCGCCACGGCCTACGAGCAGCTGCAGTCCTTCCTGACCCTGTCGAACACGATCTTTCAGGTCAAGTCCGTCGAGACGACCTACAGCGCCCTGACCGCACCGCCGACGCGCGTGCCGGTCCCGAACCCCAGTCTGTATGCCGATGGCTGCCTCTGGGAGCCGGATCCGAACAGCCCGAACTACCTGTCCTGCCTCGAAACCGGCAAGGCCGGGGGGCCGATCACCACCGTCTATGAAATCGACATCATCGCGGGCGGTGGCGAGCAGGTCGCCCTGCTGGCCCTGATCTACGACAAGTCGGGCAGCAGCTTCCACTACAACACGGACGTCAACCAGTCGCCGGGTGACATCATCATCAGTGACCCGACCGATGCGACGATCCAGAAGCGCTTCACGCCGTCGACGATCGCCGCCGACGGCACCTCCACGATGCGCCTGACCATTTCCAACCCGAACCCCTTCGAGGTCTCGGGCTACCGCTTCATCGACCCCCTGCCCAGCATCCCCTCGCTCGGCAGCATGCTGGTGGCCAACCCGGCCAACGCCAGCAGCTCGTGCGGCGGCACCCTGGTGGCAACGCCGGGCACGGCGACAGTGGACTTCAGCGGTGGCGTCATCGCCGCGAACAGCACCTGTACCATCCTCGTCGACGTGACCGTGCCCGCGGTCGTCGGTGCGACCTATCCCTTCGATCTGCTCAACTCCGTCGACCTGTTCGTCGGCGATGCGACCACGCCCTCGGATACGGCGACGGCCACGCTGACCGTGGTTGCTGAGCCGCCGCCGCCAGTTCAATGCACGCCGATCGCGCCAGGATCCAGCGTTGCTGAATGGTCGAGCTTCGAGTCGCTCAATAACCCGAATCATCCAACGACAGGACCAGTCGTGAATGATTTTGGCGTCACTACGGCAGCTGGCGCTGGTGTTGTCACTACAGTTGACAATAACAATCGTTGGGAAACGTCAGTCCCCAATGGAGAAGCCGTTGGTACAGCGAGAACCAACAATCGCTACTACGAGTTCGTGCTTGATACCACCGGCCTCGATTTGGTCAATCTGAGCTTCGTGGTATCACGTCAGAACAACAATGGGCCTTCGACGATCACCCTTGACTATGGTCCAGCGGGAAGCATTACGGAGAATGCGGCGCAGTGGGGCCCTGTCAATTCGGGAAGCCCGCCTTCCACCTTTTCGGTGGCCAACCTTACTAACCTGAACCCTGCCGGGAATACATTTTTCCGACTTATTGTTTCCGGCGCGAGTAACAACTCGAATATCCCCATTCGAATTCATTCGGCTAACTTTACCGGTCAGGGCGAAATCTGTACGACGATCACGGCCCTGACACCCCCGACGCTCGCCAAGGTCTTCAACCCCTCGACGGTCTACCCCGGTGAACCCTCGACCCTGACCTTCACGGTCACCAACCCGAACCCGGCCGATGCCCTCAACGGCGTGACCTTCCGCGACGAGCTCCCGCCCGGCATGACCAGCGTTGGCGGCAGCTTCGTGAACACGGGCTGCGGCGGCACCTGGGGCCTGGACGGCGGCGACCCGACGGTCCTGCTGTTGACCGATGCCGTGCTCGCCGGCGGCGCGTCCTGCACCCTGTCGGTCGATGTGACCTCGGACAGCATCGGCGACAACATCAACATCAGCGACCCGGTCGACGCGGACGAGACCCTGCCCGGTAACAGCGCCACCGACACGCTCGTGGTCCTGCCGCCGCCCCCGCCGGCCTCGATCGACAAGACCTTCGATCCGAACCCCTTGCTGAACACGGCAGGCAGCAGCACGCTGACCTTCCAGATCACCAACAACGATCCGACCCTGACGATCAGCCAGGTGGCCTTTACCGATACGCTGCCCACGACGCCCGTGGCCATGGTGCCTGCGGCGAGCCCGATCGTCTTCTCCGACAACGGCAACTGCGGCGGGGCGTTCAGCTTCACCTGGGACGGCTCGGCTCTGAACTTCAGCAACGGCGAGATCCTCGGTGGCCAGGTCTGCGAGCTCGAGATCAACGTGGTCGTGCCCGGATTGACGCCGGGCGATCTGCCGGCACAATTCGACAACCAGACAAGCACCGTCACGCACGTCTTCCAGGGCGTCACCTACACGGGCAATCAGGCTGATGCGACCTTGTTGGTTGACGAGCCCATCCCGGGGATCCAGATGCTCAAGCAGGTCGGCCTGCTGAACGACCCGGAAGCGGGCTGGGCGGACTACCTGGCCCTGCCGCTGGGCGGCGAGGTTTTCTACAAGCTGACGATCGAGAATATCGGTGAGACGCCGCTGGTCGACGTCAACTTCATTGATCCCAATCCCCAGGTCGATACCTCGGGCTGCCCGTCGAATTTTGCTCTGCCCGTGGTTAATCCGCTCCAACCTACGGACCACATCGCGGTCTGCATCATCGGGCCGGTCAACGCCGGCACGGCCGGGGTCTTCGTCAACACGGCGACGGCCACTGGAACGGGTAATGGCACGCCAGTGCAGGACAGCGATTCCGCGACCTATGCGACCACCGAGATCACCCTGGTCAAGAGCGCCGATCGCGCCAGCTTCGGCTTTGCCGGTGAGGTGATCAACTACAGCTTCACCGTCGAGAACACCGGCTTCGCCACCCTGCGGGGGCCGGTCCAGATCAACGACGACGTGATCGGCATCATTTCCTGCCCCGCGCTCAGCACCGTTGGAAATGGCGACAACTTCTTCAACCCGGGCGAAGTGGTCGTCTGCACGGCGAGCTACACCGCCACGGTCGCGGACGCCACCGCCGGCAGCGTCACCAACATCGCCTTCGCCTTCACGCCCGAAGACCAGTCCAACAACGACACGGTCACGGTCAATTACGTGTCCACGACCGACTTCGGCGATGCGCCCGCCAGCTACAGCACGCCGCTGGCGGCCAATGGCCCGCATCACGTGATCAGCGGGCCCTGGATGGCCGCCTATGGCAATGCCGTCGGCAACCCGGGCGCGAACGATACGGATGCGGACACGGACGGGATCGCCTCGGTGCTCGCCGACGGCGACCTCGGTGACGAGCAAGGCGTGGCCCTGGCCGACTTCCGCTCCTTCAGCACCGGACAGGCCGTGTCCTGCGACGGCGTGGAGATGACCAACGACCCGGTGGGCGATGTATTCGAGTACTGCGCTGCGGTTCGGGTGGTCAATCCGACCGGAAGCGATGCCCAGCTGGTCGGCTGGGTCGACTTCGGCGGGTCGGGCGTGTTCGGCAATACCTGCGGTACCGACGGCCAGATTTCGGCGAACTGCGGCCGCTCCGCCGCTGCCGTCCGCGTCGGTGCGACGGGACTGGTCGATTCGGGCGGTAGCTGCTCGGCCAGTGGTCTGGCCGCGGGCTCATCGATCGGCGGGGCCGACTTCACCACCGGCAATATCCCCGCCAACTGCGAGGGCGTCGTGGTGCTGGTCTGGCGCTACACGGCCGCTGACAGCCTGACCCTGAATGACACCTTCGCGCGCTTCCGGATCACCACCGACAGCACGAACGGCTTCTTCTCCGACCCGTCTCCGTTCGGTTTCCAGACCGACGGTGAGGTCGAGGACCACCTGATGGATTCCGGCACGATCCCGGTCAGCATCCACGCCTTCGAGTCGACCTTCACTCGCGAAGGCCTGGAAGTGCGCTGGTCGACCGCCTCGGAAACCAACAACCAGGGCTTCTACGTCTGGGGTGTGACGCGTGGCGGCGGTCTCGAGCTACTGACGCCGGAGATGATCCCCTCGAAAGCCGAGGGCATCGTCGAGCCGCAGCACTACACGGAAGTGATCCGTGGCGTGAGCCGCGGCGAGATCGGTGACCTGGTCATCACGGCGGTGGATAACTTCGGCGCCGAAGAGATGTACGGCTACTTCCGCGTCGGCGGTGCCTTCGGGCGCGAAAACGACGCCGATCAGATCGATTGGACGCCGATCCGTCAGGCGGCGGAAAATCGCATGCGCGGGCGTGGTTATCGCGCGATTGGAAACGCCTGGCGCCGCGAGACGGCGGGCGCGCGCGCGACGGTGAGCGCGGTGGACTTCAAGGTCAGCCAGCCGGGCATGCAGCAGATCAGCTTCGAGACGCTCCGCCAGGCGGGCCTGGATCTGACCGGCGTGAGAGTCGACGACATCGCGGTCACGCGCAACGGCGTGCCGGTGCCCCGCGTCCTGTCGACGACCACCTCGGGGAATCGCCGCGGCAGCAGCGTGGCTCGTGAGCGCGCCATCCTGTTCTGGGGTGAGCTGCCCGATGCGCCCGATTCGCTCTATATCGACGAGTACGTGTATCGGGTCGAGCTTCGTCCCGAGGCCGCGCTGTCGGCCCGGCCTCTAGATCGCCTCGGTGATCGGCCGACCCGCTTCTCGGATCTTCACTACGCGGTCCAGACGGTCGAGGAGGACGCGACCTACAGCCCCTTCAACGCCAACCCGGATCCGTGGTTCATGTACCGGCTCCGGTCCAACAGCAGTAGCGCGAACCGCTACAACGCGAGCTTCGAGGTCGGCGGCGAGATGCGCCGTGACATGACAGCGCGCGTCCGCGTCCGGATCGCCGGCCTGACGGACATGCCTGCCAGCCCCAATCACCGCATCCAGGTGTTCGTCAACGGCGAGGAATTCGAGGATTACTTCTTCGATGGCCAGACCACTCAGCTGATCGACATCGACGTGCCGGGGGATCGTTTCTTCCAGGGCGAGAACACGGTGACGGTGGTCTCGCCGGGCGGTCTGGAGGTCATCAGCCACAGCCTGCTCGACTCGGTGTCCCTGAGCTACCCGGTGGCCATGCGCGCCAAGGGCAATGCGCTGTACATCGCGGAGCCTCTCGTCACCGCGAGTGATCAGGGTCTGCGGGTCGACGGCTTCCGTCGGACCGGCTCGATGCATGCCTTCGGTTGGGATGGCGAGTCGCTCTTCGAAATTCCCGTGACTGCCGTGGGTCGCGAAGTCGCCGAATTCCCGCTGTTGTCCGAGCGCGATGCGGCTGATCCGGCCTACTGGGTGTCGACGAGCGATGCCTTCGTCCAGCCGACGCTGATCGGTGGCGTCGAGTCGGCCGACCTGGCTTCGGGCCTGGGTGAGCTGCTGCTGATCGTGCATCCCGCCTTCCTGCCGGCCGATCCGAGCGACTCGCACCCGCTCAACGACTACGTCGCGCATCGTCAGCAGGGCGGATGGACGGTGTCGGTGGTCGACATCACCGACATCCAGCTGCACTACGGTGGCGGCATGCCGCTGCCTGGCGCCGTCAACCACTTCCTGGTCGATGCGCTTTCGAGCTCGAAGGTCTCGCACGTCCTGCTGGTGGGCGGCGACAGCTACGACTATCGTGATCGCTACGAGCTCGGCAGCCTGAGCTTCATCCCGACCCATTACGCGGGCACCAGCTACGTTTCCCACACCCCGAGTGACGCACGACTTGCCGATCTCGACGGCGACGGCTTGTCGGATCTCGCACTGGGTCGCTGGCCGGTACGCACCCTCGATGATCTGCGGGTCAGCGTGCAGAAGGTGTTCGACTGGGAGGGCCGCCTCGCTGCCGATCGGTCGGCGGTCTGGCTGACGGACGAGAACGATCCGAAGATTCAGCCCTTCTCGAACCAGGCCGAGCGCATGCTCGACATCCTGCGCGGCACCGGCTGGCCCGAAGGCAACATCGACCGCATCTTCTTCGAGGAGATCATCGACGAGGGCGGAACGCCCGATCTGGCCCGTCAGCAATTGTTCCAGGCGCTCGAGAATGGCCGGACCCTGACCGGGTTCTCCGGGCACGGCTCGCCGACCCTGTGGTCGTTCCAGGGCATCCTGACCTCCGGTGACGTCGCTGAGCTCGGCAACCAGGGCCTTCCGACCCTGATCAGTACGGCCGCCTGCTACACCAGCTACTTCACCTCGCCGTTCAGCGAGACCCTGGCCCACCGTCTGATGAACGGGTTCGAGGTCGACACCTCGGGTGTGCCGGTGGCTGCGACCAACGGGGCGGTGGCCGTCCACGGCGCCGCGACCCTGTCGAACTACCTGCAGAACGAGATCTTCATGCGCACGGTGCTCGAGGGGCTCGTGGCCGGCGACACGCTGGGCGGAGCGATCCAGCAGGCGAGAATCCATGCGGCCGAACTGCATATGAACGATCTGGTCACCAACTGGACGCTCCTCGGTGACCCCACCCTGCGCCTGAGCGGCAACCAGCCGGGCAGGTAAGTCTCGGCCTTTTCGGCGCCGTTGCATTGCGGCGCTGAACGCCCGCCTGGTGGCAGTCGTCACGAGCATCCCGGGCCGCACCGCGGTTCCGGGGGGCTCGGGCGGGGCAGGGCGCCTGCTCCAACGCTGCGCTGTCACATTCGGAGGTCCAGACCGCACCCCCAGACTCGCAGCCTGGTCCGGCGCGGCACGCCATGGCCGGGCTGGACGCGGTAGCATGGCGGGCCATGAACGATCTCTTCGCATCGGACATCGAATCGTCGGCTGACGACGCCCCCCTGGCCGATCGCCTGCGGCCGAAGGGATTCGATGACGTCGTTGGTCAGGATCATCTGCTCGGCGACTCGGGTCCACTGCGGCGCATGGTGGAGGCCGGCCGCGTGAGCTCCCTGGTGTTCTGGGGGCCACCGGGCACCGGCAAGACCACCCTGTCGAGGCTATTGGCCGATGTGGGCGATCTGGAGTTCGTCCAGATCTCGGCGATCTTCTCCGGCGTGGCGGAGCTGAAGAAGATCTTCGAGGCTGCGCGGCTGCGGCGCCAGAACGGTCGTCGGACCCTGCTGTTCGTTGACGAGATCCATCGTTTCAATCGTTCGCAGCAGGACAGCTTCCTGCCGCACGTCGAGGACGGCACCATCACCCTGGTCGGGGCCACGACCGAGAACCCGAGCTTCGAGTTGAACGCGGCCCTGCTATCGCGGATGCAGGTGCTGGTGCTCAAGCGCCTGGACGACGCGGCCCTGGATCGCCTGCTGGGGCGGGCCGAGCGCCTGAGCGAGCGCGAGCTGCCGCTGGATGCGGAGGCGAGGGCGCTGCTGCGGGCGATGGCGGATGGCGATGGTCGCTACCTGCTCAATATGGTCGAGGCGATCTTCGATCTGGTGGGCGAGGGCGAGGAAGCGATCGGCCCGGATGCCCTGATGCGTCTGGTCCAGCGCCGTGCGGCTGCCTATGACAAGGACCGGGACGAGCATTACAACCTGATCTCGGCCCTGCACAAGTCCATGCGCGGCTCGGATGCCGATGCGGCCCTGTACTGGCTGGCGCGCATGCTCGCCGGTGGCGAGGACCCGCTCTATGTGGCGCGGCGGCTGATTCGCTTTGCCTCCGAGGATATCGGTCTGGCCGATCCCAATGCCCTGACTCAGGCCCTGGCCGCTCGCGAGGCTTTCGAGGTGCTGGGCTCGCCCGAGGGTGAGCTGGCGATCGCCCAGGCGGTGGTCTACCTGGCCACCGCGCCCAAGTCCAATGCCCTGTACCGGGCGCAGAAGTCGGCCTGGAAGACCGCTGGGCGCACCGGCTCCCTGATGCCGCCCAAGCACATCCTCAATGCGCCCACCGGCATGATGAAGGACCTGGGCTATGGCGACGGCTATGCCTATGACCACGACACGGAGCAGGGCTTCTCCGGCCAGAACTACTTCCCCGACGAGATGCAGCGCGAACGCTTCTACCAGCCGCCCGAACGCGGCTTCGAACGCGAAATCGTCAAACGCCTGAAATTCTGGGAAAAGCTACGGCAACGGGGCTGAACGCGGCACGACGCCGGGAAACCGTAGGTCGGGCCCACGCGCCCGACGGTCCATGCATCCGAAATCTCCGTCAACTCGACGGCGCAATGTCCCGGACATCACGGACAACCCGACGGACGGATGTCCCAGGCATCGAGGTGGATGCGGAGGCCAGCCGTTCCGTTGGCGATCGGTCGCGATGGCTTCGTTGGGACCCGGTTGACGGCGGCGAGATGTGTGTGTCGGGTTTTTGGTGGCCGTTGGCGGATCTCGCCGTCGGGTTGGCGGAGATGCCTGGGATATGGACCGTCGGGGACGTGGCCCCGACCTACGCCGGGTATCGATTTGCAGGGTCGATGTTGGTCGGGCGCGGGGCATCCGATGGTCCGGGGTGCCGTTGATCGGCAACGGTGGCGCACCGGGCACGATGTCGGCAAACCGTAGGTCGGGCCCACGCGCCCGACGGTCCATGCATCCGAAATCTCCGTCAACTCGACGGCGCAATGTCCCGGACATCACGGACAACCCGACGGACGGATGTCCCAGGCATCGAGGTGGATACGGAGGCCACCCGTTCCCGTTGGCGATCGGCCGCGATGGCTTCGTTGGGAGCCGGTCGACGGCGGCGAGATGTGTGTGTCGGGCATTTAATGGCCGTTGGCGGATCTCGCCGTCGGGTTGACGGAGAAGCCAGCGACATGGACCGTCGGGGACGTGGCCCCGACCTACGCCGGGTTTCGATTTGCGGGGTCGATGTTGGTCGGGCGCGGGGCATCCGATGGTCCGGGGTGCCGTTGATCGGCAACGGTGGCGCACCGAGCACGGTGTCGGCAAACCGTAGGTCGGGCCAGCGCAGGTTGGAGGCGTGGTGCGGTTGGCCGCAGGCCAGAAGCGCCGCGCCGGAGACTGGCCGCGCGTGCGCCCGACGGTCCATATCCCAGGCATCTCCGTCAACCCGACGGCGCAATGTTGCAGACATCACGGGCAACCCGACGCACGGATGTTCCAGGCATCGAGGTGGATGCGGAGGCCAGCCGTTCCGTTGGCGATCGGTTGCGATGGCTTCGTTGGGAGCCGGTCGACGGCGGCGAGATGTGTGTGTCGGGCATTTAATGGCCGTTGGCTTATCTCGCCGTCGAATTGACGGAGAAGCCAGCGACATGGACCGTCGGGGACGTGGCCCCGACCTACGCAGGGTTTCGATTTGCAGGGTCGAAGTTGGTCGGGCGCGGCGCCTCGGATGGTCCGGGGTGCCGTTGATTGGTACCGGTGGCGCACCGGGGCACGATGTCGGCAAACCGTAGGTCGGGCCAGCGCAGGTTGGAGGCGTGGTGCGGTTGGCCGCAGGCCAGAAGCGCCGCGCCGGAGACTGGCCGCGCGTGCGCCCGACGGTCCATGCATCCGAAATCTCCGTCAACTCGACGGCGCAATGTCCCGGACATCACGGACAACCCGACGGACGGATGTCCCAGGCATCGAGGTGGATGCGGAGGCCCCCGTTCCGTTGGCGATCGGTCGCGATGGCTTCGTTGGGACCCGGTTGACGGCGGCGAGATGTGTGTGTCGGGTTTTTGGTGGCCGTTGGCGGATCTCGCCGTCGGGTTGGCGGAGATGCCTGGGATATGGACCGTCGGGGACGTGGCCCCGACCTACGCCGGGTATCGATTTGCAGGGTCGATGTTGGTCGGGCGCGGGGCATCCGATGGTCCGGGGTGCCGTTGATCGGCAACGGTGGCGCACCGAGCACGGTGTCGGCAAACCGTAGGTCGGGCCAGCGCAGGTTGGAGGCGTGGTGCGGTTGGCCGCAGGCCAGAAGCGCCGCGCCGGAGACTGGCCGCGCGTGCGCCCGACGGTCCATATCCCAGGCATCTCCGTCAACCCGACGGCGCAATGTTGCAGACATCACGGACAACCCGACGGACGGATGTCCCAGGCATCGAGGTGGATACGGAGGCCACCCGTTCCCGTTGGCGATCGGCCGCGATGGCTTCGTTGGGAGCCGGTCGACGGCGGCGAGATGTGTGTGTCGGGCATTTAATGGCCGTTGGCGGATCTCGCCGTCGGGTTGACGGAGAAGCCAGCGACATGGACCGTCGGGGACGTGGCCCCGACCTACGCCGGGTTTCGATTTGCGGGGTCGATGTTGGTCGGGCGCGGGGCATCCGATGGTCCGGGGTGCCGTTGATCGGCAACGGTGGCGCACCGAGCACGGTGTCGGCAAACCGTAGGTCGGGCCAGCGCAGGTTGGAGGCGTGGTGCGGTTGGCCGCAGGCCAGAAGCGCCGCGCCGGAGACTGGCCGCGCGTGCGCCCGACGGTCCATATCCCAGGCATCTCCGTCAACCCGACGGCGCAATGTTGCAGACATCACTGGCAGCCCGACGCACGGATGTCCCAGGCAACGAGGTGGATGCGGAGGCCAGCCGTTCCATTGGCGATCGGTTGCGATGGCTTCGTTCGGACCCGGTTGACGGCGGCAAGATGTGTGTGTCGGGTTTTTGATGGCCGTTGGCGGATCTCGCCGTCGGGTTGGCGGAGATGCCTGGGATATGGACCGTCGGGGACGTGGCCCCGACCTACGCCGGGTTTCGGTTTGCGGGGTCGATGTTGGTCGGGCGCGGAGAACCCCAGGCACGGATGCTCGGCTCTCGAACGTCGCGGTGAAGATCGCAGACAAAAAGAAAGCCCGGCAGGCGAACCTGCCGGGCTTTCCGCGTCGTTTGGGGCCGACCATCGTGATACTGGTCGGGGTGAGAGGATTTGAACCTCCGGCCCCTGCCTCCCGAAGACAGTGCTCTACCAGGCTGAGCTACACCCCGACGAAGCTCGCCATTATAGCGGAAGGATTCTCGGGGCAGCAAGGCCCTGATCGAGATTTTCCGGTTTTCGCGCGTCCTGTCATCGGCGCTGGAGCCCCGCCAAGAAAGGCAATGCTCGCGGAGCCCTCGGAAAATCCCGTGATGTGCGTCAAATAACGGCCTTCCGGGCCGCTTTCGGCGCGACGGGGGATGTTAAATTCGTGTAATATGGGCGTAATGACTTATCCCTACACTGGTCGGACTGGATCAGTGCTCGATGGATGAGTCATGCCAGAGGGGAGTTCCAGCGACCCTGGGGATTGCCCGCTTTACCGCTTGTCACGCCAAAAATTTGTATGGAGACGTTCATGAAATCCTTCGGATCCTCAAGAGGATTAACGGCCTGGACGGTGTCTTCGCTGTCATTCGCGCTGCTCAGCCTGCTTTTCGCAGTCAGCGCCATGGCACAGGTCACCTCCTCAAACATCCGTGGTCAGGTCACTGACCAGAGCGGGGAAGGCATCGCCAATGCCGTCGTGGAGATCGTCCACGTTCCCTCCGGCACCGTCAGCACCGCGGAAACGGGTCCGTCGGGCCAGTTCTTCCAGAGCGGTCTGCGTGTCGGTGGTCCCTACCGCATCACCGTCACCGCTGACGACTACCGCGGCAGCGATCTCGACGAGATCTTCCTGCAGCCGGGTTCGCAGGATCCGTTCCGCTTCGTCCTCGAAGGCGACACGGCGGACCTGGACGCCATCACCGTTACCTCCGTGGCCCTGCCGGCCGCTGTCGAGCTGAACAACGGTGTGGGTTCGACCTACTCCGCGCGCGACATCGCCAACATGCCGACCACCGAGCGTGACGTCCTGAAGACGATCGCCCGTGATCCGCTGGCCAACTCCGACTCCACGGGTGAGCTGACCGTCGCCGGTACCAACCCGCGCTTCAACGGTCTGTCCATCGACGGCTCCCTGCAGCAGGACGATTTCGGTCTGGGCAGCAACACCTACGCCACCGCGCGTTCGCCCATCAACCTGGACGTCATCGAGTCGGCCACCCTGGTCGCCTCCGACTACTCCGTGACCACCTCCGGCTTCACCGGCGGTCTGGTCAACGTCGTGACCAAGTCCGGTAGCAACGAGTTCGACGGCTCGATCTACTACGCCTACCAGGACGACAGCTTCATCGGCGACGACTACGACGGCGGTCGCTTCAACGCGGGCGAGTTCGAAGAAGAAGAGTACGGCTTCTTCGTCAGCGGTCCGATCATCAAGGACCGCCTGTTCTTCCTCCTCTCCTACGATGAGTACGACACCAGCTCTCCGGTTGACTTCGCTCGCTTCGACAGCGACAACCAGATCGATCCGGCCTTCTTCACCACCGTGACCAACGTGGTCCAGGACCTGTATGGCTTCAACGCCCAGGGCCGTCCGGCTGCTTCGCAGATTCCGGAGACCTCCGAGCGTCTGCTGGCCAAGGTCGACTGGAACATCAACTACGACCACCGCGCGTCCTTCACCTACCAGAGCACGGAAGAAACCGGTACCAGCGTCGGCGCCGGCGAGTTCGTCTCGGCCTGGTACGACATTCCGGTGGATCTGGAAGCCTACACGGCTCAGCTGTTCTCCGACTGGACCTACAACTTCTCGACCACGCTCCGCATCAACTACAAGGAGTTCTCTCGTGGTCAGAACTGCCGCGCCGGTGCCGGCGTCGGTGCCTTCGAGCTGGACGACTGGCAGCAGGCTGACCTGGTCGGCACGCCGTTCGAAGGTCTGCTGGGCGAAGACCAGGGTGGCGCCTTCATCCTGGGTTGCGACCGCTTCCGTCACGCCAACGTCTTCGAAGACGACCGTCTGCAGATCTTCGCTTCCGGTGACTACTTCTTCGGCGACCACGTCCTGACCTTCGGTGCCGAGTACGAAGAGTACAACCTGTTCAACCTGTTCCTGGCCAGCTCCAACGGTCGTTTCGTCTTCGAAACCCCGCAGCAGCTGCTGAACCGCACCCCGGCTTTCGTCGACTACGTCAACGTGCCGTCGAACAACGTCAACGATGGCGCCTCCGAGTGGGGCTACAACAAGCTGACCTTCTTCGTGCAGGATCGCTGGGCGGTCACGCCGGACTTCGAACTGAGCTATGGTCTGCGCTACGAGCGCTTCGACCAGAGCGATTCCCCGGCCTTCAGCCAGGAAATCTTCGACACCTACGGCGTCGACAGCTCGAACAACCTCGACGGCAATGATCTGATCATGCCGCGCGTCGGCTTCCTGTGGCAGCCGTGGGCCCGCACCACCATCAGCGGCGGCTTCGGTCTGTTCGCCGGTGGCGATCCGAAGGTCTGGACCTCCAACGCCTTCCAGCCGCTGACCAACTTCGCCCGTTCGCGCAATGTCACCAATGCCGATATCTTCAACGTCCCGGCCGAGCTGATCGCAGCGGTTGCCAACGGTGGCTCCGGCGTGCCGATCGACTACATTGCCGACGACTTCGAAACCCCGTCGGACTGGAAGGCCTCGCTGCGTTTCGAGCGGAGCTTCGACATCAATGATTTCTTCGGCATGGACTGGGGCAACAACTACCTGTTCTCCGCCCAGTACCTGTACACCCGTTCGCGTGACGGCTTCACCTGGCGCAACCTGGCCCAGACCAACCTGGCCGATGCCCTGCCGACCGGTGTGGCTCCGGACGGTCGTGTGATCTATGCCGATCTGAACGATCTGGACATCATCAACCTGACCGAGCTGGGCAACGTCGACGGTGCCGAGTCGCACACCTTCACCCTGCAGCTGGCCAAGGTGTTCGACAACGGCTTCAACTTCGACATCAGCTACGCTTACCAGGACGTCGAGTCCCCGACCCCGGGCACCTCGTCGCGCGGTATCTCGAACTGGCGTTCGCTGTACACCACGGATCGCAACAACCCGGATCCGACCGTGTCGCCGTTCCAGACCGAGCATGCCTTCAAGATCGCTCTGGGCTACGAGAACACCTTCATCGGTGATCTGAGCACCCGCTTCGACCTGTTCGGTCAGTTCCTGAGCGGCGACCAGTGGAGCACGGCCTTCGACATCAGCTCTTCGAACGCCCTGTTCGGTCGCGCCGGTGCCGGTGAGAGCCCGTTCGACAACAGCCCGCTCTACATCCCGAGCCCGGGTAACGATCCGCTGGTGGTCTACGGTTCCGGCTTCGACGTGGAAGGCTTCTTCAACTACGTCAACCAGAACGGCATTTCGACCGGTCAGATCCACGACCCGTACTCGAATCGCTCGGCCTGGAACAGCGTCTGGGATCTGCGTATCCAGCAGGAACTGCCGGGCATCCCGGGTCTGGACCGTTTCATTGGCGACAATCGCTTCAAGCTGATTCTCGACATCGACAACGTCCTGAACCTGATCGACAGCGATTGGGGTCGTTGGGACGATGGCCCGAGCTTCGGCCAGGCCAACATCGTCCAGGCTGACTTGATCTCGGTGGCCGACCTGAACGCCCTGGGCGTGGACGGTGCTCCGGCCCTGCGTGGTGACGATCCGCGCACGGTCTGCCAGAGCGCGTCGGACTGCGTCTACCGCTACAACGATTTCGATAACGATCCGGTCGACTTCACCTCTGCAAGTCGCTCGATCTACGAAATCCGTCTGACCCTGCGCTACGATTTCTGATCGAAGCTCAAACCGTCAGACCGGAAACGGCCAGCCTCGCGCTGGCCGTTTTCTTTTGTGGGGTGTGGAATTGGTGGCCACCCGTTTTCCTTGGCGATCGGTTGCGGGCGGCCGCGATGGCTTCGTTCGGGCGCGGGTGACGGCTGCGAGATTTGTGTGTCGGGTTTTTGGAGGTGGTTGGCGCATCTCGCGGTCGGGTTGACGGAGATGCCTGCGACATTGACCGTCGGCCGCGTGGGGCCGACCTACGCAGGGTTTCGATGCGGATGGTCGATGTTGGTCGGGCGCGGGGCATCCGATGATCCGGGATGCCGTTGATCGACCACAGTGGCGCACTGGGCACGGTGCCGGAGAAACCGTAGTCCATGCATCCGAGGTCTCCTTCAACCCGACGACGCAATGTTCCAGGCACCCCGGAGAACCCGACGCACGGATATTGCCGAAATCCATGGGCATGCGACGGCGCGAGGCTCCCGATGGTGAAGGAACCGTAGGTCGGGCTCACACGCGTGGCCGCCCTGCACCAAGGCGCTTCTTGCCTGCGGCAAACCGCTCCTTGCCTCCGGGCTACGCTCCCGACGGTTCATGCATCCAATATCTCCGTCAACCCGACGGCGCAATGCCCCGGACATGGCGGGCAACCCGACGCGCAGACGTTGCAGTAATCGAGGTGATCTGGAGGCCGCCGGTTTCCCTTGGCCAACGGGTGCGGGCGGCCGCGATGGCACCCTTCGACCCCGGGCATCCGGTCATGCGGGGTGCCCACGCCATCCGATCGAACAGCAGAAATTGACTGTGCCTTCAGCCCGGATTTGTTTTACTCTTGATCGCTTACCTCGAACAACAATGACAAGTAAAGACATGGATTCTCAAGCCGAAATGCAGACCACGCCGAGTTGCCAGTCCGATCGGGTGACGACCTCGGTCTATCCCGCTGGTGCCCTCAACATGCTCTCGCGCGAGGAAGTCGCGCGCCTGTCCAACGCCTCGGAAGAAATGGGGGAAGTGCTGCGTCGCTGTGCGCTCGCGGTGCTGAATTCGGGCGAGCAGGGTGACGATGCCGAGGCCATGCTGGCCAAGTACCACGATTTCCAGATCCAGGTGCATCAGGTCAATCGCGGCATGCGGATCGATCTGCAGAACGCGCCGGCCTGTGCTTTCGTCGACGGCAAGATGATCCACGGGATTCGCGAGCTGCTGTCGGCCGTGGTGCGGGACATCGTCTATTTCGAGACCGAGATCCACCCCAATCCCTACTTCGATCTCAGCGACAGCGAAGGCGTGACCAATGCCGTCTTCGAGATCGTGCGCAATGCGCGCGTCGTCGACGCCCAGCGCGAGCCGAACCTGGTGGTCTGCTGGGGCGGTCACTCGATCAGCGGTGAAGAATACGATTACACCAAGGAAGTCGGCTACCAGCTCGGCCTGCGGGGTCGTGACATCTGCACGGGCTGTGGCCCGGGAGCGATGAAGGGGCCGATGAAGGGCGCGACCATCGCGCATGCCAAGCAACGCACGCTGCCGGGGCACTATGTCGGCGTGTCCGAGCCGGGCATCATCGCCGCCGAGTCCCCCAACCCGATCGTCAACGAGCTGATCATCCTGCCGGACATCGAAAAGCGTCTGGAGGCCTTCGTCCGCATCGGTCACGGCATCGTCGTCTTCCCGGGCGGGGTAGGGACGGCCGAGGAGATCCTGTTCATCCTCGGCGTCATGCTCAATCCGGCCAACCGCGAGATGCCGCTGCCGCTGATCTTCACCGGCCCGGCCTCGGCAGGCGACTACTTCGAGGAAATCGACCGCTTCATCGGCCTGACGCTCGGCGAGGAAGCGCGCGAGCTCTATTCGATCATCATCGATGACCCGGTGGCGGTGGCGCGCGAGATGACCGCCGGGATCGAGCGGGTGCGGGACTTCCGCGTCCAGGTCAATGACGCCTTCTACTTCAACTGGCTGCTGAAGATCGACCCCGATTTCCAGCGCCCCTTCGAGCCGACCCACCAGGCCATGTCCGAGCTGCGGATCTCCCGTGATCTGCCGCGCCACGAGTTGGCGGCCAATCTGCGCCGGGCCTTCTCCGGTATCGTCGCCGGCAACGTCAAGCCGAACGGCGTGCGCGCCATCCGCGAGCACGGCCCGTTCCAGATCCAGGGCGAGCCGGAGATCATGGAGGCCCTGGACCAGCTGCTCACCCGCTTCGTGGCCCAGCACCGCATGAAGCTCCCCGGCGGCGAAGTCTACGAGCCCTGCTATCGGATCGTTTGATCGGCCGTCGGGCCGCGATTCGCGGGCTCGATGTCGGTCGGGCGCGGCGCCTCGGATGGTCCGGGGTGCCGTGGATCGACGCCGATGGCGCACCGGGCACGATGTCGGCAAACCGTAGGTCGGGCCAGCGCAGGTTGGAGGCGTGGTGCGGTTGGCCGCAGGCCAGAAGCGCCGCGCCGGAGACTGGCCGCGCGTGCGCCCGACGGTCCATGTTTCAAACATCTCCGTCAACCCGACGGCGCAATGTTGCAGACATCGCGGGCAACCCGACGCACGGGTGTCCCAGGCATCGAGGTGGATGCGGAGGCCCCCCGTTCCTTTGGCGATCGGCCGCGATGGCTTCGTTCGGACCCGGTCGACGGCTGCGAGATGTGTGTGTCGGGTTTTTTGGTGGCCGTTGGCGGATCTCGCCGTCGGGTTGACGGAGATGCCTGGGATATGGACCGTCGGGGACGTGGCCCCGACCTACGCCGGGTTTCGATGCGGATGGTCGATGTTGGTCGGGCGCGGGGCATTCGATGGTCCGGGGTGCCGTTGATCGGCACCGGTGGCGCACCGGGCACGATGTCGGAGAACCGTAGGTCGGGCCCACGCGCCCGACGGTCCATGTTTCAAACGTCTCCGTCAACCCGACGGCGCAATGTTGCAGACATCACGGGCAACCCGACGCACGGATGTCCCAGGCAACGAGGTGGATGCGGAGGCCCCCGTTCCCGTTGGCGATCGGTTGCGATGGTTTCGTTGGGACCCGGTTGACGACTGCGAGATGTGTGTGTCGGGTTTTTGATGGCCATTGGCGGATCTCGCCGTCGGGTTGACGGAGATGCCTGGGATATGGACCGTCGGGGACGTGGCCCCGACCTACGCCGGGTTTCGATGCGGATGGTCGATGTTGGTCGGGCGCGGGGCATTCGATGGTCCGGGGTGCCGTTGATCGGCACCGGTGGCGCACCGGGCACGATGTCGGAGAACCGTAGGTCGGGCCCACGCGCCCGACGGTCCATGCCTCCGACATCTCCGTCAACCCGACGGCGCAATGTAGCCAGCATCACGGGCAACCCGACGCACGGATGTCCCAGGCATCGAGTCGCCCGCAACCCGTAACCCGGAATCCTCTCCCTTCCGCCCACCCCGGGCATTTCCGTGACCCACTCCCCAATTCCCGCAAACGCCCGTGGTCCTTGACACTGAGGCGCCTGAGGGCTATCGTGGCGCCAAGTGGTAAATTGTGGGAAAAAGTGGTTCTTTAGTGGAGCGGAGTAGGAATCGGTGTTTTTCGGTGAGACGGCAATCAACCTCGACGCGAAGGGTCGCATGGCGATCCCGACGCGCTATCGCGAGGATCTGGATGCCGCTTGCGACGGAAAACTGGTGCTGACCTATTCCGCCTTCGACGCGGGCTGTCTCTGGATCTATCCGGAGCCCGAATGGGAACGGGTGCGTGAGCAGGTGATGGGCCTGTCGACCTTCAATCCCTCGCATCGAAGCCTTCAGCGCCGACTCGTCGGGTCGGCGACGATGCTGGAGCCCGACAGCAACGGACGGGTGTTGTTGCCGCTGACGCTTCGTCAGGTGGCCGGACTGGAAAAGCGCGTGGTGATGATGGGCATGGGTCAGCGTTTCGAACTCTGGAACGAGACCGTCCTGAACCAGCGCCGGATCGAAGAAGAAAAAGAAATCCAGGAGCAGGCCTCCGCCGAGATGGCCCAGCTGGTCCTGTAGGCGGTGATGGCAAGCAACTCCCAACATGTGCCGGTGCTGCTAGGGCCGGCGCTGGAGGCTTTGATGATCGAGCCCGACGACCGCGTGGTGGATGCCACCTACGGTCGCGGCGGGCACAGCCGGGCCATGCTGGACCGGCTCGGGCCGCAAGGGCGCCTGGTCGTGATCGACCAGGACCCGGAGGCCATCGAACACGCCCGCTCGACGCTGTCCGGCGATGAGCGGGTGACGATCTGGCAAGGCAATTTTGCCGAGCTGGGGCGCATGGCCGATGAACTCGGTCTGCGCGGCCGGATCGATGCGCTGCTGATGGATGTGGGGGTGTCCTCACCGCAGCTGGATACGCCGGAGCGGGGTTTCAGTTTCCGCGACGACGGTCCGCTCGACATGCGCATGAACCCGGCACGGGGCGAGTCGGCGGCCGACTGGTTGGCGCGGGCCGAGGAAGCCGAAATCGCCCGAGTGATTTACGAGTACGGAGAGGAGAAATTCTCGCGCCGGATCGCACGGAGCATCGTCATGGCCAGAGCGGAACAGCCGATCGAGCGAACCGCCCAACTTGCCGCCATCGTCGCCCGGGCCGCAGGGCCTTCACCTGCGGACCGTCACCCCGCTACGCGCACTTTCCAGGCCATCCGGATTCACGTCAACGATGAGCTCGGCGCCCTCGATTCCGCCCTCGAGCAGGCCGTCGACGTCCTCGCACCCGGCGGCCGCCTGGCCGTGATCAGCTTCCACTCGCTCGAAGACCGTCGCGTCAAGCAGGCCTTCAAGCGCCTGTGCTCGGCGCCGCCGGCCAGCCGCCGTCTGCCCGTGGCCCCCGATTTCAAACCTCGCGCCCGCACCATCGGCAAGCTGATTCGGCCCGCAGAGGCCGAACTGCTTGCCAATCCTCGTGCCCGCAGTTCGCGCCTGCGCGTGCTCGAGAAACTCGCGGAGGGCCCGGCATGATCCGCTGGTCGATGTTCATCGTGCTGCTGCTTGCCCTGCTGGCCTCGGCGATTGCCGTCGTGGCGCAGCGCCACACCTCGCGTGAGCTGTTCGTCGCTCTGCAGGCGGCGCAGGCAGAGCGCGATCAGGCCAAGGTCGAGTGGAGCCGGCTCCAGCTCGAGCAGGCCTGGCTGGCCGAGTCCGGCCGCATCGAGCGTCAGGCCCGCGCCGAGCTGGACATGGAGCGTCCCGAGCGGGTCGGCATCCTGATCGAGGCCCCCTGGGCCGAAGCCACCGTGGAGCATCGCCCATGAGTGCGCCGAACCCCCATTCGCAGAGCATCATTCGCCTCTGGCTGACCGCCGGGGTGATGCTGCTGGCCTGCATGGTGCTGGTCGGTCGGGCGGTGAACCTGCAGGTGATGGAATCGGAGTTCCTGCAGAGCGAGGGCGAGGCCCGCTTCCTGCGCCAGGTGGCGATCCCGACCGTCAGGGGCAGCATTCTCGACCGCCATGGCGAGCCGCTGGCCGTGTCGACGCCCGTCGATTCGATCTGGGCCCACCCCGGCACCCTGCTGCAGGAATCGGAAAAGCTGCCGATGCTGGCGAGCCTATTGGAGATGCCCGCCGAAGAGCTGGAGCGCCGCCTGACCCAGCGCGCCAGCCGCGAGTTCGTCTGGCTCGAGCGCCGCGTGCACCCGGATCTGGCCGAGCGCGTGATGGCGCTGGGCATTCCGGGCGTCCATCTCGAAGGCGAGTACCGCCGCTTCTACCCGACCGGCGACGTGACGGCCCAGGTGCTGGGTTTCACCAATATCGATGACTTCGGCCAGGAAGGCCTGGAGCTCGCTTACAACAGCTGGCTGCAGGGCGAGCCCGGCGCCAAGCGCGTGATCAAGGACCGTCTCGGACGAACGGTGCAGGAAGTCGAGCTGGTGCGCGAGATGCAGCCCGGCCGCGATCTGCAGCTGACCCTGGACCGGCGCCTGCAGTACCTGGCCTTCCGTGAGCTGAAGGCGGCAGTGATGGAATTCGAGGCCCGCTCGGGCTCGATCGTGGTCATGGACGTCGGCACCGGCGAGGTGCTGGCGATGGTCAACTACCCCAGCTACAACCCCAATGCGCCGGAGCGCGGCGTGTCCGATGGGCTGCGCAACCGGGCCGTCACCGACGTGCTCGAGCCGGGCTCGGTGATCAAGCCCTTCGCCATGGCCGCCGTGCTCGAGGCCGGCATCGCCACGCCGGAGATGGTCGTCGATACCTCGCCGGGCACCATGGAAGTGGCCGGCCATACGATTCGAGACGTCCGCAACTACGGCGAACTGACCGTCACCGACCTGCTGACCAAGTCCTCCAACGTCGGCATCGTCGACCTGGTGCTGAGCATGGACGCCCGTCACCTCTGGGGCGTCTATTCGCGCTTCGGTTTCGGCAACGTCACGGGCACCGGCTTTCCTGGAGAATCGGCCGGCGTGCTCCGCGACTACGAGCGCTGGCGCAAGCTCGAGCAGGCCACCCTGGCCTACGGCTATGGCCTGTCGGTCACGCCCCTGCAGCTGACGCGTGCCACGGCAGCGATCGCCGATGGCGGCCGCCTGCGCCAGCCGACCTTCGTTCTGGACACGGACAATCCACCCCAGTCGGTACTCGACCCCGTACTCGCCCGCCAGCTGGCGCTGATGATGGAAACCGTCACCCAGCCCGGTGGCACGGGTACGCGCGCCGCGATCCCGGGCTACCGCGTGGCCGGCAAGACCGGCACCTCACGCAAGGCCGGTGGTGGCGGCTACAACGATCGCTACGTGGCCAGTTTCACCGGTTTCGCCCCCGCTTCGCGCCCGCGACTGGCGGCGACCGTGGTCATCAATGATCCGGGCGGTGAGGAATACTACGGCGGCCAGGTGGCCGCGCCCGTGTTCGCTCGCGTCATGGATGCGGGCCTGCGCCTGTTCAACGTGCCGCCGGATCAGCTCGATGCGCTGATGGTGCAGGCCGAGGTGAGCGGCGATGACTGAGGCCCGCAGCCCGCGCATGCTCGATCGACTGCTCGAAGGCCTGGTCACGCCGGGCCGCGCGCCGGCCGTCGAGTTTTCGTCGCTCGTGCTCGATGCTCGCAGCGCCGAGCCCGGTGACGTCTTCGTGGCCCTGGCCGGTCACCGCCGCCACGGCATGGAATTCATCGACCAGGCCATCGAGCGCGGCGCGGTCGCAGTGCTGCATGACGGCGCTCATCCGGTGCCGGACCGTCGCGGTCTGGCGATGATCGAAGTCAACGACCTGGCCGTGCAGCTGCCCGAGCTGGCTCGACGCTGCTGGGGCGATCCCTGCGAGCGCCTGGAACTGCTGGCCGTGACCGGAACGAACGGCAAGACGTCTGTCGCCTGGCTGCTGGCCCAGGCGCTGGATGCTGCGATGATCGGCACCCTCGGCATCGGCCGTCCGGGTGCGCATCGTGCCGGAACGCACACCACCCCCGACCTGTTCAGCGTCTACCGTCATCTGAGCGAACTGGCGGATGCGGGCGAGCGCACGGTCGTGTTCGAGGCCTCCTCGCACGCCCTGGACCAGCAGCGCCTGGCCGGGCTTCGCTTCCGGACCGTGATCTTCACGACCCTGGGCCACGACCACCTGGACTACCACGCCGATCTGCAGGCCTACGGCGAGGCGAAGGCGCGGCTGTTCCAGGACTACGCCAGCGAGCGCCAGATCATCAATGTCGACGATGCCTTCGGCCGCGAGCTGGCCGAGCGCCTGGCCGGCTCGGGCGGACTCCGGACCCTGGCGGTACGGGCGGAGCAGGGCGCGGATGTGCATGCCGAAGGGCTGCGCGCCGATCGCGATGGTCTGGTGGCGACCCTGCATGGATTGAACGCAGCCCCTTCCCTCGAGATTCGTTCGGGCCTGCTCGGCGAGATCAACCTCTACAACCTGATGATCGTGGCCGTCGAACTCGATGCCCGGGGCCTGAGCGCCGAGGAACTGGTTCGTCGCATCGCCGCGCTCCGTCCCGTCCCCGGTCGGATGCAGCCGATCGCCCAGGCCGGTCGTGGCCTGGCCGTGATCGACTACGCGCACACCCCCGATGCTCTCGAAACGGCCCTGAAGAGCCTGCGGACCCTGGAGCCCGGCGCCCTTTGGTGCGTGTTCGGCTGCGGTGGGGACCGTGATCGCGAGAAGCGCCCGATGATGGGCCGGATCGCCGAAGCCCTGGCCGACCGGGTCATCCTGACCAATGACAACCCGCGCCACGAAGCCCCCCTGAGCATCGTGCGCGCGATCCAGGGCGGCATGCGCCACCCCGAGCGCGCGCAGGTCCTGCTGGACCGGGCCGAGGCGATTGCCCGGGCCCTGGCCGAGGCCGCGCCCGAAGACGTGATCCTGATTGCCGGCAAGGGTCATGAGACCGAGCAGGTGGTCGGCGATCAGCGCCATGCCTTTTCCGATCTCGATGCCGTTCGCTCCGCCTTCGGGAGGGCCGCCTGATGGACATGTTGCTCAGCGCCGCCACCCAGGCCTGCGGAGGACGCATGAGCGGTCAGGACGTGGCCATTCGCGGTCTCTGCCTGGACAGCCGCAAGCTGCAGGCCGGTGAGCTGTTCGTGGCCCTGCCCGGTGAGCGCGTCGATGGCCATGCCTTCGTCGAGGCGGCCGCGCGCTCCGGCGCGTCGGCGGCCCTGGTCAGCCGCCGCCTCGATGTCGATCTGCCGCAGATCGAGGTCGCGGACGTGGCCGTCGCGCTGCAGTCGATCGCCGCGGCCTGGCGGGCAGCGCTGGACGTGATCGTGGTCGGCGTGACCGGCAGCAACGGCAAGACCACGGTCAAGGAAATGATCGCCGCCATCCTGAGCCGGGTCGGTCCAACCCTGGCCACCCGCGGCAACTACAACAACGAACTGGGCGTGCCCGTGACCCTGGGTCGCCTGGAGCGCGAGCACCGCTTCGCAGTCATCGAAATGGGCTGCGGTCAGGCGGGAGATATCCGCGATCTGGCGGCCCTGGCCCGGCCCCGGGTCGGTGTGGTCACCAATGCCGGACCGGCCCATCTGGAGCGTCTCGGCAGCCTGGAAGGCGTGGCCCGCACCAAGGGCGAGCTGTTCGAGAGCCTGCCCGCCGAAGGCGTCGCCGTGATCAATGCCGACGATCGCTTCTTCGCGGACTGGCAGGCCCGTGCCGCGCACTGCCAGCGCCTGAGCTTCGGCCGTTCCGAGGCTGCCCAGGTGCGCCTGCTGGATGGTCCGGCGGGACGGCTGAATCTGGACACCCCGGTCGGTCGCATCGAAACCACCCTGGCGGTGGCCGGTGAGCACAATCGGATGAATGCCGCGGCTGCCGCCGCCGTCGCCCTTGCCCTCGACGTGCCGGCAGCCGAGATCGCGGCGGGCCTGGCCTCGATCAATAGCCTGCCGGGACGCCTGGAAAGCCATCGCAGCGAGGCCGGCTGGACCCTGATCGACGACACCTACAACGCCAATCCTGCGTCCCTGTATGCCGGTCTGAAGGTGCTCAGCGAGCTGCCGGGCGAGGCCTGGCTGGTGCTGGGGGATATGGCCGAGCTGGGCCCGGACAGCGACAAGCTGCACGCCGAGATGGGGCAGTCCGCCGCCGATCTGGGCGTGCGCCGACTGTTCACGCTGGGTGCCCATGCCGCCGCGGCCAGTCGCGCCTTCGGGCCGGGCGCAGAACATTTCGAGGGCCACGAAGCCCTGGCGAGCGCCCTGGCCGACGCCATTCATGCTGACGTGGTCTGCCTGGTCAAGGGCTCGCGTTCCAGCGCCATGGAACGGATCGTCCGCGCCATGATCGGGGAGAAACACTGATGCTGGCCTGGATCATCGAACATCTGCTGGCGCTGGACATCGCGCTGTTCCGCTTCATCACCTTCCGCACGGTCATGGCGGCGATGACGGCGATGGCCGTGTCGCTGCTCATCGGCCCCTTCTTCATCCGCCACATGGTGCGACGCCAGTACGGCCAGCCGATCCGCGAGCTCGGGCCGGAAAGCCATCAGTCCAAGGCCGGCACGCCGACCATGGGTGGGGCGATGATCCTGATTGCCCTGGTGCTCAGCACCCTGCTGTGGTCGGACCTGAACAACCGCTACATCTGGACCGTGCTGTTCGTGACCGTGGCCTTCGGCGCCATCGGCTTCGTCGACGATTACAAGAAGCTCAAGTACCGCGACAGCGCCGGGCTGTCGGCGCGCTGGAAGTACCTGCTGCAGTCCCTGGCTGCGCTCGCCGTGGGCGTGTTCCTCTACACCACGGCCGACGTGCCGGCCGCGACCACCCTGTACGTGCCCTTCTTCAAGGACGTGGCCATCCCGCTTGGCCTGGGCTTCATCGTGCTGACTTATTTCGTGGTCGTGGGCTCGTCCAATGCGGTCAATCTGACCGATGGCCTGGACGGCCTGGCGATCATGCCGGCGGTCTTCGTGGCCGCAGGCTTGGGCATCTTCGCCTACGCCACGGGCCATACGATCTTCGCCGACTACCTCGGCCTGGCCTACGTGCCGGGCGTGGGCGAGCTGGCCGTGTTCTGCGCGGCCCTGGCCGGCGCCGGGCTCGGCTTCCTGTGGTTCAACACCTATCCGGCCCAGGTCTTCATGGGTGACATCGGCGCGCTCAGCGTCGGCGCCGCGCTCGGCCTGATCGCCGTGGCCGTGCGTCAGGAGCTGATCTTCGTCGTCATGGCGGGCATCTTCGTCATCGAGACCCTGTCGGTGATCCTGCAGGTCGCCTCCTTCAAGCTCACGGGCAAGCGCATCTTCCGGATGGCGCCGATCCACCACCATTTCGAACTCAAGGGCTGGCCGGAGCCGAAGGTGATCGTCCGCTTCTGGATCATCGCCGTGATGCTGGTGCTGTTCAGCCTGGCCACGATGAAGGTGCGCTGAAGCCGATGACTGCACGCACGAGCGCCAAGCACCGTCAAGCGTCCCGCTGGGGAGAAATGCCCCGGACCGTGGGGCTCGACCCGGTGATCGTGATCACGGCCTCCCTGCTGTTGAGCATCGGCCTGATCATGGTGGCGTCGACCTCGATGGCCGTGGCCGAGAACTTCTCCGTCGGGCCCTGGCACTTTGTCCAGCGCCATCTGATGTTCATCGGCGTGGCCCTGGTCGCCTCCCTGAGCTTCCGTTTCATCGGCACGCCGCAGCTGGAGCTGCTGGCGCGCGCCTGCCTGCCCGCGGCCGTGCTGATCCTGATGCTGCCCTTCATTCCCGGCCTCGGGCACGAGGTCAACGGCGCGACCCGCTGGATCAACCTGGGCGTGACGCGCTTCCAGGTCGTCGAAGTGGTCAAGCTGATGCTGATCATCCACGTCGCCGGCTACCTGTCGCGTCGCCCGGAGCTCAACCGCGCGCGCTTCATCGATACGATCAAACCGCTGGCGGCCGTGGGTCTGATGGCGGCCATTCTCCTGATGCAGCCGGACATGGGTTCGGCGGTGGTGCTGGTGGCGATCGTCGCGGGAATGATCTGGCTCGCCGGTGCGGCCTGGAAGCACCTGTTCCTGCTCGGCAGCGCGGCCATTCCGTTGTTCGGTTTCGCGGCGATGGAGCCCTACCGTCTGCGCCGCGTCATGAGCTTCGTCGATCCCTGGGCCGACCCCTATTCGGGCGGCTTCCAGCTGATCCAGGCCCTGATCGCGGTCGGTCGTGGTCAGATCGGCGGCGTCGGCCTGGGCTCCAGCGTGCAGAAGCTCTACTACCTGCCCGAAGCGCACACGGATTTCATCTTCGCCGTGCTGGCCGAGGAGCTTGGCCTGGTCGGCATCGTGCTGGTGCTCGGCCTGTTCGTCTTGCTGGTGGGCCAGATGTTTCGCATCGGCCTGAAGGCCCTGACCATGGAGCGCGCCTTCTCCGCCTTCGTGGTCTGGGGCATCGCGCTCTGGATCGGTCTGCAGGCCCTGGTCAGCATCGGCGTCAACCTGGGCGTGCTGCCGACCAAGGGTCTGACCCTGCCGCTGGTCTCGGCCGGTGGCTCCAGCCTGATCATGACGATCGCCGCCATCGCCCTGGTGCTCCGGATCGACTGGGAGCTCAAACGCGTCGAGCTCGAACGGCCGCGCCGTCGGCGCGGGGGATGGTCCGTATGAGTCGGGCACGGGTTCTGATCATGGCCGGTGGCACCGGTGGGCACATCTTCCCCGGCCTGTCCGTGGCTCGCGAGCTCCGCGCCGAAGGCGTCGAGGTCCGCTGGCTGGGCACGCCGAACGGCCTCGAGAATCGCCTGGTGCCGGCCGCCGGCATCGAACTGGACACGATCGACATCGCCGGCCTGCGCGGCCGCGGCCTGCTGGGCTGGCTGGTGGCCCCGTTCCGCGTGCTCAAGGCCATGGTCCAGGCGCGCCGGATCCTGCGTCGTCACCGGCCCGATTGCGTGCTCAGCATGGGCGGCTACGTGGCCGGCCCCGGTGGCGTCATGGCCCGCTTGATGGGCATCCCCCTGGTGCTCCACGAGCAGAACGCCATTGCCGGTCTGACCAATCGCTGGCTGCGGCCACTGGCCGCGCGCGTGATGAGCGGCTTCCCCGCCGTGCTCAAGGGTGCCGAGCACTGCGGCAATCCCGTGCGCGACGACATCGCCGCCCTGCCGGACCCTGAAGCTCGCTTTGCCGATCGGAGCGGGCCGCTGCAATTGCTCGTCATCGGGGGCAGTCAGGGTGCTCTGGCTTTTGCGGAAGTGATCCCGCAGGCCCTGGCCCGTCTGCCTGCCGAGGCGCGGCCGCGCATCGTGCATCAGGCCGGCCGTCAGTATCAACGCACGCTCGAGGCCTATCGGGCCGCGGGCGTGGAGGGCGAGGTGGTCGAGTTCATCGACGACATGGCCGAGGCCTGGGGCCGGGCCGACCTGGCGATCTGCCGGGCCGGTGCCCTGACCGTTGCCGAGCTGGCCGCCGCCGGGGTCGCGGCCCTGCTGGTGCCGTTCCCGGCCGCCGTGGACGATCACCAGACCGCCAACGCCGAGTACCTGACCGCGGCCCACGCCGCCTGGCTGCTGCCGCAGCGCGAATTCACCCCCGAGCGTCTGGCCGAGCGTCTGGCCTCGCTGAGCCGCAAGCAGCTGGCCGCCATGGCCGGCCGCGCCCGTGCCCTGGCCCGGCCGAGGGCAGGGCGGGCCGTGGCCGATGTCTGCCTGGAGGTGGCCCGATGAGCCGCGCTGGCCGACCGGCCCCGAATCTGATGCATCGCGTCCGCCGGATCCACTTCGTCGGCATCGGTGGTGCTGGCATGAGCGGCATCGCCGAGGTGCTGATCAACCTCGGGTTCGAGGTCAGCGGGTCCGATCTGCACGAGTCCGAAACCGTGGCCCGTCTGCGCCAGCGCGGGGCCGAGATCCGGATCGGCCATCGCGCCGAGAATCAGGACGGCTCGGATGTGGTCGTCGTCTCCGGGGCCGTACCCGAGCACAATCCCGAGATCCAGGCCGCGCGCGAGCGCCGCATTCCCGTGGTGGCGCGCGCCGAAATGCTCGGTGAGCTGATGCGCTTCCGCCAGGGCATCGCCGTGGCGGGCACGCATGGCAAGACCACCACGACTTCGCTGATCGCCAGCATCCTGGCCGAGGCCGGGCTCGACCCGACCTTCATCGTCGGAGGTCTGGTCAACGCCTTCGGTTCCAGCGCCCGCCTGGGCGAGGGCCGCTACCTGGTCGCCGAGGCCGACGAGAGTGACGGTTCCTTCCTGAAGCTCCAGCCCGTGATCTCGGTGATCACCAACATCGATCGCGATCACCTGGACGCCTACCAGGGCAGCTTCGACGTGCTGCAGCACGCCTTTCTCGAATTTCTCGGCCACCTGCCGTTCTTCGGTGTGGCCGTCATGTGCCTCGACGACCCGCACGTGGCCGAGCTGGTCGGTCAGGTCGGGCGGAACGTCGTCACCTACGGCTTCGGTGAGGGCGCCGATGTGCGCGCCACGGGCCTGTCGCAGACCGGTCCGCGGATGGACTTCCTGCTCTGGCTGCCGGGTGCCGAAGAGGGCGTGCCGGTCAGCCTGGTCCAGCCCGGTCGACACAATGTGCTCAATGCCCTCGGTGCGGCGGCCGTCGCCTGGGAGCTGGGCATCGACGCCGCCGACATCGCCCGTGGCCTGGCGGCGTTCGGCGGCATCGGTCGGCGCTTCGCTCGCATCGGCGAACTCGAATTCGGTGGCGGCAAGGTGCTGGCCTTCGAGGACTACGGACACCACCCGACCGAGCTGGACGCCGTGCTTCGTGCCGCGCGCGCCGGCTGGCCGGATCGTCGTCTGGTGCTCGCCTTCCAGCCGCACCGCTACACGCGGACCCGGGATCAGTTCGACGCCTTTGCCCGCGTGCTGGCCGAGGCCGACGCCCTGGTCCTGCTGGACCTGTATCCGGCCGGCGAGGCGCCGATCGCCGGCATCGACAGCGACGCATTGGCCCGAGCCGTGCTCGAGCGTGACGAACTGCCGCTGGCGCGCGCCGCCGGCATCGATGAGGTGCCCGAGCGCCTCGACGAGATCTGCCGGGACGGTGATCTGCTGCTGGTCATGGGCGCCGGCGACGTCGGCCAGCTGGCCGCGCGCCTGCGCAAGGCGCAACAGGAGGTGAGTGCATGACCCGTCGTGACGCGCAATCCATGGGCCACGTCGCCCTGGTCGTCGGCGGTGACAGCGCCGAGCGCGAAGTCTCCTTGCGCGGTGGCCAGGCCGTGGCCGGCGCGCTGGAGCGCCTGGGTGTGCAGTTCAGCGTCGTCGATGGGCCGCGTCGCCTGCTCGAGCAGGTCGCGGCGGGCCACTACGACCGAGTCTTCAACCTGCTGCACGGTCGCGGCGGCGAGGATGGCGCCCTGCAGGGTGCGCTGCGCCTCTACGGGATCCCGGTCACCGGCTCGGGCGTGCTCGGCTCGGCGCTGACCATGGACAAGCTGCAGACCAAGCGCGTCTGGGCGGCCTGCGGTCTGCCCACGCCGCGCTGGCAGGTGGCACGCGAGGTCGAGGCAGCCGAATCGATCCTCCAGGCCCTGGGCCTGCCCCTGTTCGTCAAGCCGGCGCACGAGGGCTCGAGCATCGGCATGAGCCGGGTCGACGAGGCGGGTGAACTGCCGGGCGCGATCGCCGCGGCGCTGGAGTTCGACGACACCGTTCTGGTCGAGCAGTGCATCGTCGGCCAGGAATACACCGCCTCGGTGCTCGATGGCGAGGTGCTGCCGCTGATCGGCCTGGAGCCGACCCGGAAGTTCTACGACTACGCGGCCAAGTACGAGTCGGGCGACACCCGCTATCGCTGCCCCTGTGGCCTGGATGAGGCGCGCGAGCGCTCGCTGGCCGAATTGTGCATGGAAGCCTTTGCGGTGACCGGCGCGGCGGGCTGGGGTCGCGTCGACCTGATGCTCGATGGCGACGGGCAGCCGTGGCTGCTGGAGGTGAATACGACGCCGGGGATGACCGAGAGCTCCCTGGTGCCCAAGGCGGCGAAGGCCGCCGGAATCGATTTCGAGGAACTGGTATGGCGAATTCTGACGACCAGCCGGAACGACTGATCGGGCCGGCCACGATGGCGACCCTGGTGCTGCTGGGCGGCGTGCTGCTCGGCGCCCTGTGGCTGCGTTCGGGTCTGATCGGCGCGGATCGCTGGCCGATCAACTGGCTCGATGTCGAGGGGGAGCTGCAGCGCACCTCGGCCAGCCAGATCCGGGCGGCGGCCGCCGGGCCGGCCTCGCGTGGATTCTTCTCGGCCGATCTGGAGCGGGTCCGCGAGTCGGTCCAGGCCCTGCCCTGGGTGGCGGTGGCCGAGGTCAGCCGCCACTGGCCCGATGCCCTGCGGATTCATATCCGCGAGCATCAGCCCGTCGCGCGCTGGAACGAATCCAGCCTGTTCAGTGACCGGGGTGAAGTGTTCACGGTCACCGGCAGCCAGAACATGCAGGGCCTGGCTCGCCTGAGCGGGCCGGAGAATCGCCGCCAGGACGTGCTGCAGGAGTGGCTGTGGATGCGCCGCGAGCTCGGTCGCATCGGCATGGATATCCGCCAGATGCACCTCGACGAGCGCGGTGCCTGGACCGTTCGTCTCGGCACCGGCCTGGAGCTGCTGCTGGGGCGTGAACAGGTGCGCGAGCGTCTGAGCCGCTTCATTTCCGTGCATGACGACCTGGCCGAGCCGGAGCGCCGGCCCGAACGCGTCGACCTGCGCTACACCAATGGCCTGGCCGTGCGCTGGGCCGAGCACGCGGAGACCCTGGAGGACGAGCAGCATGGCTAAGCGCCCCGAGAAATCGCTGGTCGTCGGCCTGGACATCGGCACCAGCAAGATCGTCGCCATCGTCGGCGAGATCCAGGCCGACGGTCAGGTCGAGGTGATCGGCCTGGGCTCGCACCCCTCGCGCGGCCTCAAGCGCGGCGTCGTGGTGGACATCGAATCCACCGAGCAGTCGATCCAGCGCGCGGTCGAGGAGGCCGAGCTGATGGCCGACTGCGAGATTCATTCGGTCTTTGCCGGCATCGCCGGTAGCCACGTGCGCTCGCTGAACTCGCACGGGGCGGTGGCCATTCGCGACAAGGAAGTGGTCGATGGCGACGTCGAGCGCGTGCTCGAGTCCGCCCGTGCCGTGGCCGTGCCGGCCGATCAGCGCATCCTGCACGTGCTGCCGCAGGAATACGTCATCGACTCCACCGATGGCATCCGCCAGCCGGTGGGCATGTCGGGCGTGCGCCTGGAGGCGCGCGTGCATCTGGTCACGGCGGCGGTCAGTGCGGTCCAGAACGTCACCAAGTGCGTGGCCCGCTGCGGCCTGCAGGTCGACGATCTGATCCTGCAGCAGCTGGCTTCCAGCCACGCCGTGCTCAGCGACGACGAGCGCGATCTCGGCATCGCCCTGGTCGATATCGGCGCGGGCACGACGGACGTGGCGGTGTTCACCGAAGGCGCGATCCGCCACACGACCTGCATCCCGATCGCCGGCGACCTGGTCACCAATGACATCGCCGTGGCCCTGCGCACGCCGACCGTGCACGCCGAGGAAATCAAGATCAAGTACGCCTGCGCCCTGGAGCAGATGGTGTCGAGCGACGAGACCATCCAGGTGCCCAGCGTGGGCAATCGCGACCCCCGCCGCCTCGAGCGCCAGACCCTGGCCCAGGTGGTGGAGGCGCGCTATCGCGAACTGTTCGACCACGTCCACAAGCAGCTGCGTCAGTCCGGCTTCGAATCGATGATTCCGGCCGGTCTGGTTCTGACCGGAGGCGGCGCGAAGATGGAAGGAGTGGTCGAACTGGCCGAGGAGATTCTGCACATGCCGGTGCGCCTGGGGACTCCCCAGGGCGTGACCGGCCTGTCGGAAGTGGTCAGCAACCAGATCTACGCCACCGGCGTGGGGCTGCTGATCTATGGATCGCGTGCCGACGGGCGGCACCGCACGCCGCTGGGGCGGGGTGGGGAAAGCCTGTGGGAGCGCATCAAACACTGGTTTCAGGGGGAGTTCTGAGCGAAATGCATCAGACCTCTTCCCATCGAGATTCGGACCGTTGCAGGGCGGCGGCACAAGGGCCCACCAAGAAGGCCCATGCCGTCGACCCGTTCGGTTCGATGGTTGTTGTTGATATGGCGAGCTTGTAAGGAGATCCAACATGCCTTTTGAATTGATCGAAAACTACACCCCGGGAGCGACCATCAAGGTCGTCGGTATCGGCGGTGGCGGCGGCAACGCCGTCAACCAGATGGTCGAATCGGCCATCGAGGGCGTCGAGTTCATCTGCGTCAACACCGACGCACAGGCCCTGCGCAATTTCTCGGGCAAGTCCACCCTGCAGATCGGCTCGGGTGTGACCAAGGGTCTGGGTGCCGGTGCCAACCCGGAAGTCGGCCGTCAGGCCGCGCTCGAGGACCGCGAGCGGGTCAGCGAGATGCTGTCCGGTTCGGACATGGTCTTCATCACTGCCGGGATGGGCGGTGGTACCGGGACCGGCGCTGCGCCGGTCGTCGCCCAGATCGCCAAGGACATGGGCATTCTGACCGTGGCCGTGGTGACCAAGCCCTTCCCCTTCGAGGGCCAGCGCCGTCTGGCCGTGGCCCAGCAGGGCATCGATGAACTGGGCCATCACGTCGACTCCCTGATCACCATCCCGAACGCCAAGCTGTTGAGCGTGCTGGGCTCGGAGATTTCCCTGCTCAACGCCTTCAAGTCGGCCAACCAGGTCTTGTCCGGCGCGGTCCAGGGCATCGCCGAGCTGATCACCCGTCCGGGCCTGATCAACGTCGACTTTGCCGACGTGCGCACGGTGATGAGCGAAATGGGCATGGCGATGATGGGCTCCGGCACGGCCAGTGGCGAAGATCGCGCCCTGCTGGCGGCCCAGTCGGCCATCGGTTCGCCGCTGCTCGAGGACGTCAACCTCAATGGTGCCTGCGGCATCCTGGTCAACGTCACGGCGGGCATGAACATGACCATGAAGGAGTTCGAGGAAGTCGGCACGACCATCGCCGATCTGGCCAGCGAGGACGCCACGGTCGTGATCGGTACGGTGATCGATTCCGAGATGACCGACGACATCCGCGTCACCGTGGTCGCCACCGGCCTGGGCGAACAGAAGCCCAAGGAGCAGCAGCGCCCGATGAAGGTCGTGCGTACCGGCACCGACAACCGTCCGGCCTTCCGTGCCACCGAGGACAGCGAATCCCGCAACGAGCGCAAGGACGACCGCCGCGAGAGCGGCAAGCTGTTCGGTGAACAGAAGGAAATGGACTACCTGGACATCCCGGCCTTCCTGCGTAATCAGGCCGACTGATCGCCGAGTTCCCCGTCACCCGGATGGAATGATCCGGGCCGGGGCGGGTCCAAGGTCTGGAGACGGCACAGCGCCGCCGCGCTCGCCATCGGCGGCGCTGCGCCGTTGCCTTCGGCGCTTCGGATGACGTCTGAATGACAGAGTCTGTTGCGCCGGGGCAACACTTGTTGCCAAAACAACGAAAAAGGGCTTTTTCGCCACGTTCGTTGTGCTACCCTACGCCGGCGCATTGTCACAGACAGGTTACAGACCTTGATCAAGCAGCGAACTCTCAAGAACGTGATCCGGGCCACCGGTGTGGGTATGCACACCGGCGAGAAGGTCGTCATGACCCTGCGTCCGGCCCCGGTCAATGCGGGCATCATCTTCCGTCGCGTCGATCTCGACCCGGTGGTGGAGATCAAGGCCGACCCGCACAAGGTCGGTGACACCGCCCTGTCGACCACGATGATCCAGGACGGCGTCCGCGTGGCCACGATCGAGCACCTGATGTCGGCCCTGGCCGGTCTGGGCATCGACAACATCTATGTGGATCTGACCGCCTCGGAAGTGCCGATCATGGACGGCAGTGCCGGTCCCTTCGCCTTCCTGATCCAGTCGGCGGGCATCGCCGAGCAGAGCGCGCCCAAGCGCTTCCTGCGCGTGCGCAAGACGATCGAAGTCAGCGACGGCGACAAGTGGGTTCGTTTCGAGCCCTTCGACGGTTTCCGCGTCAATTTCACCATCGATTTCGACCATCCGGTCATCCGCAGTGGTTCCTGCCACTGCGACATGGACTTCTCGACGACCTCCTATCTGAAGGAAATCGCCCGCGCGCGGACCTTCGGATTCATGCGCGACATCGAGTACCTGCGCCAGCGCAACCTGGTGCTGGGCGGCAGCCTCGACAATGCCGTGGTGCTCGATGACTATCGGGTGCTCAACGAAAACGGTCTTCGCTACGAGGACGAGTTCGTCAAGCACAAGGTGCTGGACGCCATCGGCGATCTGTATCTGATGGGTCGCAACCCCATCGGCACCTTCACCGGCTACAAGTCGGGGCATGAGCTCAACAACCAGCTCCTGCGTACCCTGCTGGCCGACGCCAGCGCCTGGGAAGAGGTGACCTACCAGGACGACGGCCGCGCGCCGATCTCCTACGTGCAGCCGGCCCAGGCCATCTGATTGCTCGACCGGCCGGGTCCGATCCCGGCCTTGCCTCGCTCAGGCCGCCGGCCTGAGCACCACCACCCGAACGGAATCGATCGGTCGCGGCCAGATCTGGCGCGCCGCATCGAGGCAGTTTTCCGCTTCCAGCCGGGCGCGGGCCGCCCAGGTCGGCGACTCGGCCGCGAGTACCAGGCAGCCGTCTTCCACGCAGGCCACGCGGACATGCCCTCGGCACATCGGGCTGAGCACCGGTTGCACGCGTTGATCCAGCGACTCATAGGCTTGTGCCGCCCGCAGCAGGGCGCTCAGGCGGCGGTCACCGCTGGCCACCTCGACGGCACTTCGTTCGGGACGATCCTTCATGCCTGACGATGGTATCGGAAAGCGAAGGCTCGGGGCGGTTCCTGTCGCGGTCTGCAGTGGCCCTCGGGCTTCCGTTACAATGTTTGGCTGACCGCTTGCGGCCGCCTCTGTCCGTCCCCAAGTTGAATTCTTCAATCTAGATCATCGTCGAGCGCTTTGCGACCGGATTCTGCATGTTCAAAACCCTGATCACCAAAATCGTCGGCAGTCGGAATGACCGCCTGATCAAGCGTCTGGAAAAGGACGTCGAGGCCATCAACGCCCTCGAGGCCGAGTTCAAGGAACTCTCCGATGACGCCCTCAAGGCCAAGACCGAGGAATTCCGCCAGCGCCACCGCGACGGCGCCAGCCTCGACGACTTGCTGCCCGAGGCCTTCGCCGTGGCCCGTGAGGCCTCGGTGCGGACTCTCGGGCTTCGACATTACGATGTCCAGCTGATCGGCGGCATGGTGCTGCATCAGGGCAAGATCGCCGAAATGAAGACCGGTGAGGGCAAGACCCTGATGGCCACCCTGGCGGTGTATCTGAACACGATCGCCGACAAGGGCGTGCACGTGGTCACGGTCAACGATTACCTGGCTCGCCGAGACGCCGAGTGGATGACCCCGCTCTACGAAGCCCTTGGCCTGACCGTGGGCGTGTCGGTGCCCGGCATGACCCCGGCGGCCAAGCGAGCGGCCTATGCGGCCGACGTCACCTACGGCACCAACAACGAGTTCGGCTTCGACTATCTGCGCGACAACATGGCCTTCAAGCTGGAGCAGCGCGTCCAGCGCGGCCGCTTCTTCGCCATCGTCGACGAGGTCGACTCCATCCTGATCGACGAGGCGCGCACGCCCCTGATCATCTCCGGCCCGGCCGACGAGGGTCCGGAGGTCTACGTGAAGATGAACAAGATCGTGCCGCACCTGGTCCCGCAGACCGAAGAGGACGGCCCGGGCGATTTCAGCGTCGACGAGAAGGTCAAGCAGGTCTACCTGACCGAGGACGGCATGGCCAAGGTCGAAGACCTGCTGGTCAAGGCCGGCATGCTGAAGGAAGACGACAGCCTCTACCACGCCAACAACCTGGCCTTGATGCATACGCTTAACGCCTCGCTGCGCGCGCACCATCTGTTCGCGCGTGACGTGGACTACATCGTCCGCGACGGCGAGGTGGTCATCGTCGATGAATTCACCGGCCGCACCCTGCCGGGGCGGCGCTGGTCCGAGGGTCTCCACCAGGCCGTGGAAGCCAAGGAAAACGTGCCGATCCAGCGCGAGAACCAGACCCTGGCGTCGATCACCTTCCAGAACTACTTCCGCCTCTACGAGAAGCTGGCCGGCATGACCGGAACGGCCGACACGGAGGCCTACGAGTTCCAGAACATCTACAACCTCGAAGTGGTGGTCATTCCGACCCATCGCCCGATGGTCCGTGACGATCGGGCCGATCTGGTCTTCCTGACCAAGGCCGAGAAGTACGACGCCATCATCGAGGACATCCGCGAGCGCGTCGCCAAGGGCCAGCCGGTGCTGGTCGGTACGACCTCGATCGAAACCTCCGAGCTGATCTCCAAGGCCCTGAAGAAGGCCAAGGTGCCCCACGAGGTCCTGAACGCCAAGCAGCACGAGCGCGAAGCCCATATCGTGGCGCAGGCCGGTCGTCCGGGTGCGGTGACCATCGCCACCAACATGGCCGGTCGAGGCACGGATATCGTGCTGGGTGGCAACTTCGAAGCCGAGCTGGCCGAGATGGGCGAGAACGTCTCCGAGGCCGATCGGGCCAAGGCGAAGGAAGCCTGGGTGAAGCGGCATCAGGAGGTTCTCGACGCCGGCGGCCTGCACATCATCGGCACGGAACGCCACGAATCCCGTCGCATCGACAACCAGCTGCGCGGCCGCTCCGGCCGTCAGGGTGACCCGGGCTCGAGCCGCTTCTACCTGTCGCTGGAAGACAATCTGATGCGCATCTTCGCCTCCGAGCGGATGGGCGCGATGATGCAGAAGCTGGGCATGGACAAGGGCGAAGCCATCGAGCACCCCTGGGTCACCCGGGCGATCGAGAACGCCCAGCGCAAGGTCGAGTCGCACAACTTCGACATGCGCAAGAACCTGCTCGAGTACGACGACGTGGCCAATGATCAGCGCCGCGTGATCTACTCCCAGCGCGATGAGCTGATGGAGGCCGACGACATCAGCGAGACCATCGAATCGATCCGCGCCGAGGTCTTCGACGGTCTGTTCGCGCGCTTCTTCCCGCCCGGCTCGATCGACGACATGTGGGATCCCGAGGGGCTGGAGAAGGCGCTCGAGGGTGACTTCGGCATCGATGTCCCGGTCCGTCGATGGGTGGAAGAAGACGACGAACTCACGGCCGAAGAGCTGCACGAGCGCATGATGGAAATCGTCGAGGCCCACTACCAGGCCAAGGAAGAAATGACGGGTCCGGAGGTCATGCGCCAGTTCGAGAAGGCGGTCATGCTCTCGATCCTCGATCAGCAGTGGAAAGAGCACCTGGCGAGCATGGACTACCTGCGCCGTGGCATCAGCCTGCGCAGCTTCGCCCAGAAGAAGCCCCAGCAGGAGTACAAGCGCGAAGGCTTCGAGATGTTCACCGAAATGCTCGATTCGATGAAGCACGAGGTGATGAAGGTGCTCGCTCGGGTCCAGGTCAAGGGCCAGGACGACGTGAGCGCCGTGGACGCCCAGCGCCGCGAGACGCCGATGCAGTTCCAGCACGCGGACGCCCAGGGCGGTTCTCCGCAGCCGCAGCGGGCGCCGGACGGGCAGCCGCAGCCCCAGCTCAAGCCGGACACGGTCGTGCGTGACGGCCGCAAGGTCGGACGCAATGAGCCCTGTCCCTGCGGGTCGGGCAAGAAGTACAAGCAGTGCCACGGCAAGCTGGGCTGAAGCCCGCTTGCCTGAACTCGACTGCGAGTCGGCTCGTCCGGCCCGGCGATGAGTTCCCTGCCTGAGCCCATGGCGCGTGCCGAAGTGCTCGTCGCCGCGGCCGTGATTCGCGACGAGCGCGGCCGCATGCTGTTGGCCCGACGGCCGGAAGGCAAGCATCTGGCCGGCCTCTGGGAGTTTCCCGGGGGCAAGTGCGAGCCCGGCGAATCGCCGCATCAGGCCCTGGTGCGTGAGCTGCACGAGGAGCTGGGTATCGAGGTCGATCACTCCGAGCCCCTGCTCAGCCTGACCCATCACTATCCCGGCAAGACCGTCCGCCTGCTGATCCGGACGGTGGATGCCTGGCATGGGGAAGCGCACGGCCGGGAGGGCCAGGCGGTCGACTGGTATTCCCTGACCGACGCCCGCCGCCTGCCGATGCCGGCGGCCGACCGTCCGATGCTGCAGGTCCTCGATCTCCAACCGTGCTTTCTGCGGGATCCGGGCTTCGATGCCTTCGATTCCGGTGAGGCCTTCCTGGGCGACTGGCAGGCGCGTCTGGACGCGGGCCAGCGTTTCCTCGAACTGAATGCCGATCGTGTCGATCCCGCCCTTCTGGAATCCGTGGCTGGCCGCTGTGGTGAGCTGGCTCGGCGCGCTGGCGCGCGCTGGCTGCTCAACGGCGAACCGGCTCTGGCCGAGCGCCTGGGCGCCGATGGGGTGTGCCTGAGTTCAGGCGTCCTGAATTCGCTCGAGGCGCGTCCACTGCCGCATGATCGTCTGGTCGTGGTGGCGGTCAGAACTGCGGCCGAGCTCGAGCAGGCCGGCGAGATCGACGCCGATCTGATCTGTCTGCCGGTGGAGGCAGGCTGGGGCGACTTCGAAGCCCGAGTTGCCCAGTCGCCGCTGCCCGTGCTGGCTTCGGAATGCGAGGACCTGGAGACGGCGAGGTCGCACGGCGCCTTCGGCGTGGCTCGGGTCTGGAAGGCCGAGCCATGAGGCGCTGGCAGTCCGTGCCCCTGCCGCTTCGTCGCCGGGCTCTGCCGCGGGCCGGGCAGGTCCATCTCTGGCTGACCGATCTCGACGAGCTGCCCCTGGAGGCCGGGCCTTCCGGGCTGACGCGCAAGGAGCGCGTGCTCAAGCGTCGCATCCAGCAGCGCTTCGTGTTGCGTCTGCTGCTGGGCAGCTACCTGGGCCTGCCGGGCAAGGATGTCCAGGTCATCCAGTCCGACCGCAACGACAAACCGCGCCTCGGGGGCGTTCATGAGGACAGTGGCCTGAGTTTCAACGTCTCGCATTCCGATCGCTGGCTGGCCATCGGCCTGGTTCGCGATCAGGAGGTGGGCGTGGACATCGAGGCCGAGCGCGAAATGCGCCGTGCCGGTGACCTGGCCCGGCGCTACTTCAGCGGCCCGGACTGCGAGCGAATCGATCAGCTAGACGAGCCCGAGCGTTCGTCCTGCTTTCTCAACCAGTGGACCGCGCGCGAAGCCCTGGTCAAGGCCGTCGGCTGTGGCCTGGCCGGCAGCCTCGGCAAGATCGAACTCGACTGCGAACCCACCGAGATCCGCCAGCTGCCCGAGGATTGGCCGCAGGCGTGGCAGTTGTTGAAGCCCGATTGGCCCGCCGGCCTCCTGGGCCACCTGGCCATCCCGACGGGCCAGGATCTGGACTTGAGCTGCTACTGGCTGCAGACCTCGAAGGGGTAGGTGTCGGTTTAGGTCGGCGATGCCGATGGGCTTCGTTCGGTTCCGGGTGGGTGCGTGGGGATGTGTGCGTCGGATTGTCGGTGGGGGTTCGGTCATCTCGCAGTCGAGTTGACGGAGATATCTGAGGCATGGACCGTCTTCGTTCCGTTCCGGGTGGCAGCCGCGGTATCTGTGCGTCGAGTTTCGGGTGATGCTTGAGTTATCTCGCAGTCGAATTGACGGAGATATCTGAGGCATGGACTACGGTTTCCGAGCATCGTGGCGGGGGCGCCTGTGACGATCACCGGCACCCCGGGCCACCCGAGGCCCCGGGCCCATCAAACATCGGCTCCGTCAATCGGGGCCCTGGGTAGGTCGGGGCCACGTCCCCGACGGTCCATGTCCCCGACATCTCCGTCAACCCGACGGCGCAATGCCGCAGCCATCGCGGAAAACCCGACGCACGGATATCGCCGGCATCACCGGCCAGGCGACATGCACCGGTCCACCGTGGTGATGGTTTCGGGGTGCCGTTGATCGACATCGATGGCACCCCCGCCACGATGCTTGCGGACCGTAGGTCGGGCCCACGCGCCCGACGGTCCATGTATCCGACATCTCCGTCAACCCGACGGCGCAATGCCCCAAGCATCGCGGAGAATCCGACACACGGATATCGCAGGCATCGCTGGCCACGCGACATGCACCGTCTTACGATGGTGATGGTTTCGTGGTGGCTTCGTTCGGTTCCGGGTGGGTGCGTGGGGATGTGTGCGTCGGATTGTCGGTGGGGTTCGGTCATCTCGCAGTCGGATTGACGGAGATTTCGGATGTATGGACCGTCGGGGACGTGGCCCCGACCTACCCAGGGCTCCGATTGACGGAGCCGATGTTTGACGGGCCCGGGACCTCGGGTGGTCCGGGGTGCCGTTGATATAGACCGTTGGCACCCCGCCACGATGCTCGGAAACCGTAGACGGTCCATGTCCCCGACATCTCCGTCAACCCGACGGCGCAATGCCCCTGGCACCGCGGAAAACCCGACGCACGGATATCGCCGGCATCACCGGCCAGGCGACCTGCACCGGTTCACCATGGTGATTTGCGAGGCTCAGGCCTCCCGCGGTCTCATCCCCGCCAGGAACGCCAGCCGATGATCAGACCGAGCAGGGCGCTGACGCCGCCGGCGATGGAGATGTCCTGCCACAGGGGACCGACCTGGTAGCCGGCGAGCACGGCGCCGGCCACGATCAGACCGGCGGCCACGATGGCGCCGGGCAGGCGGCGGTTGTGCTGGCCCAGTTCCTCGGCCAGTTCGGCCAGGTCGCTGGAGTCGATTCGAGTGCGGATATGGCCGCTGCCGGCCATCTTGAGGTACTCGTAGATCAGGGTCGGCAGCTCCGGGCTGCGGGCCAGCATGCCGGGCAGCTGGCGACGGATGCGCTGGGCCGTGCGCGGCAGGCCGTAGCGTTCCTGGTAGATCGATTCCAGTTCGGGTTTGGCGACTTCCCAGATGTTGATCTTCGGGTAGAGATCGCGACCCATGCCTTCGATGTTGAGCAGGGTCTTCTGCAGCATGATCAGCTGCGGCTGGATGGTCAGCTTGAACTTGCGGGCCACCTGGAACAGATTGATCACCAGCTCGGCGAAGCTCACTTCCTCCAGCGGCCGGGTAAAGGCCGGCTCGCATACCGTCCGCGCAGCCGCCTCGAGCTGATCGATGCGGGTGTCTGCCGGCACCCAGCCGGCTTCGACGTGCAGCTCGGCCACGCGTCGGTACTCGCGGTTGAAGATGGCCAGGAAGTTCTCGCCGATGTAGTAGAGGTCCTTCGGCGTCAGGCTGCCGACGATGCCGAAATCCAGGGAGATGAAGGTCGGGTCGTCCGGGTTGCTGGCATCGACCAGGATGTTGCCCGGGTGCATGTCGGCGTGGAACAGATTGTCGCGGAAGACCTGGGTGTAGAAGACGCGAATGCCCCGGCGCGCCAGCTTCTCCAGGTCCACGCCCAGGCGCTTGAGTTCGTCGATGCGGCGAACCGGAATTCCGCTCACGCGCTCCATGACCAGCACGCGGCTGGCGGTCAGCTCCCAGTGGATCTCGGGGATGTAGAGGTCGGAGGAATCCTCGAAATTGCGCCGGATCAGCGAGGCATTGGCTGCCTCGGCCTGCATGTCCAGCTCGCCATCGACAACGCGCTCGAATTCGGCCACGACCTCATCCGGTCGAATCCGTTCGCCCTCGGGATGGGTCTTGCGGACCAGGCGGGCCAGGCTCTTGATCAGGGCCAGGTCACGGTCGATCTGCCGCTTGATGCCCGGGCGGACGATCTTGACCACGACCGATTCGCCGCTCTTGAGCCTGGCGCCGTGCACCTGGGCGATCGAGGCCGAGGCCAGGGGCGTGTTCTCGAAGTCCTCGAAGAGCTCGTCGATGGGGGCTTCGAGTTCGGCCTCGACGATGGCGCGGGCTTCGTCGACGCCGAAGGGTTCCACATCGTCCTGCAGCCCGGCCAGCTCGTCGGCGATGTCCGGTGGCAGCAGATCGCGGCGGGTGGAGAGAATCTGTCCGAACTTGACGTAGATCGGCCCCAGTTCCTGCAGGGCCAGGCGCAGACGATGACCGCGGTTGGCGTCGACCGGCGGGCGGGGGCCCCACGACAACACGCGTGCCGAGCTGGCCAGGAGGTGGATCGGCCAACCCTTCAGGCCTTCGTCCAGGCGATAGCGCGCCAGGGTCAGGCCGATGCTGGCCAGACGCAGGCCGTGACGGATCATGCCCGACCCTCGCGACGCAGGCGGGATTCCAGGCGGTCGGTCGCTTCGCGCAGCTCGTCGACTTCGGACACGAAACGGTCGACCTCCTCACGAGTGACCAGCAGGCCGCTTTCTTCGCGCAGGTAGCGCGCGACCTGGTCCCCGGCCGTGCCCAGGCTATGCCTGCCCAGATCGAGCACGTCCCGGGCCAGGCGCCAGACCTGATGGCCGATGACCTCGCCGAATTGTTCGGTGGCCAGACGTTCCCAGTCCGGGTCGAGCTGGCGGAAGAGTTTCTCCAGGGCTTGCGCCGTGCCTGCATCCCCTTCGATGCGCACGCCACTGCCCGGCGTTCGCCAGTCGGGCACGGCCATGGCCAGCAGGGCCGCCGGCGTGCCGCGGATGGTGGTGTCGGGCTCGGTTTCAGAGAGCGATTCAGCGCTCACGTTCAGGCGGCCGGCCTGGCCGCTGAAGAACAGATCGATGCCCACGCCCTCGAGAGCCAGTTGCACGCTGCGACCCTCCAGCGAGGCGAGGCGGTCTGCCGCGCGCTCGTCCAGGGCGACCGCGCGCTGGATCGCCTGGTCGATCAGGCCCGCGAACAGACCGGGCAGGGGCGTGAGGTATCGGGCCATCAGACCTTCGCGCCACGGTGGATGGCGCAGATGCCCGCCGACAGGTTCTGCCAGCTGACCCGCTCGAAGCCGGCCTCGCGCATCTGCTCGGCCAGGGTCTCCTGATCAGGAAAGCGGCGAATCGACTCGGCGAGGTAACGGTAGCTGTCCGCATCGCCGGCGATGCGCGCGCCCAGGCGCGGCAGCACCTGGAAGGACCAGCCGTCGTAGAGCTTCGCCAGGGCCGGCAGGCCGACCTTCGAGAACTCGAGGATGTGGACCCGGCCGCCGGGCTTCAGGACCCGGTGCATGTCCTTCAGGGCGCGGTCGCGCCAGGTCACGTTGCGCAGGCCGAAGGCGATGGTCACGTGGTCGAACTGCTGGTCGGCAAAGGGCAGGGCCTCGGCGTTGACCTGCAGCCAGTCGAAGCCCTGGACCAGGCCCGCCTCGTCCATGCGAGCGCGGCCGACGGTGAGCATGGCATGGTTGATGTCGGCCACGGTCACGCGAGCGCCGGCCTTGTGCGCCAGGCGGGCGATGTCGCCGGTGCCGCCGGCCAGGTCGAGGAGGCGATCGCCCTGGCGGATGCCGCAGCCCGCGACGAACTGGCGCTTCCAAAGGCGGTGAATGCCCATGGACATCAGGTCGTTCATCAGGTCGTACTTGGACGCGACCGAGGTGAACACCTTCCCGACCAGCCGCGTCTTTTCCTCCGGCGCGACTTCCTTGTATCCAAAATCCGTCATGTCTGTGTGCCTGTCGAGGTGTCCTGCCAGTTTTCGATATTCATATCTACCACGAAGGTCACGAAGGGCACGAAGAAAGAAGAGCTTTTACTTCGTGTCCTTCGTGCCTTCGTGGTTTCAATCGCTTTAAGACGCGCCACCGGATCCGAGGTCGTCGCGCAGTCGTTGCGCATAGCGGGCCAGATTGGTCTCCATGTTCTGGCCCAGATCATAAAGGAAGGACCATGAATACAGGCCGCTGTTGTGGCCATCGTCGAAGTGCAGGGCCACGGCGTAGCTGCCGATCGGCTCGATTCTCGTGATGTTGACGTCTTCCTTGCCGGTCATCAGCATCGGCTCGGACAGGCCGTGCCCGCGCACCTCCGCCGAGGGCGAATGGGTGCGCAGGTACTCGCAGGGCAGCTCGAAGCACTGGCCGTCGTCGTATTCGACGACCAGCACCCGGCGGGATCTTTCCAGCCGGATCTCGGTGGGTTCGGCCATTCCGATCAGCCCGGGACGGTGTAGTAGGTCGGCGAACCCGGCCCGACGGGCATCCCTAAGCCGAAGACCCACAGGAAGAACAGCAGGGTCCAGCCGATGAAGTAGCAGATCGAGTAGGGCAGCATGGTGGCGATCAGGGTGCCGATGCCGAAGTTCTTGTCGTAGCGCGTCGCCCAGGCCAGGATCAGGCCGAAGTAGCTCATCATCGGAGTGATGATGTTGGTCGTCGAGTCGCCGATTCGGTAGGCGGCCTGGATGACCTCCGGCGAGTAGCCGATGAACATCAGCATCGGCACGAAGATCGGCGCGGTCACGGCCCACTGCGCCGAGGCCGAGCCCAGGCTCAGATTGACGATGCCGCACATGATGATGAAGAACAGGAACACCAGCGGGCCGGTCAGGCCGATCGATTGCAGGAAGTCCGCACCCGTGACGGCGGTGATCAGGCCCAGGTTCGACCAGCCGAAGAAGGCGACGAACTGGGCGGCGAAGAACACCAGCACCACGTATAGCCCCAGGGTCGAGATGGCCGAGGCCATGCCGTCGATGATGTCGCGATCGTTCTTCATCGTGCCGGCAATGCGGCCATAGGCGAAGCCGGTGACCAGGAAGAACACGAAGATCCAGGCCACGACCGAGCGGAAGAAGGGCCGGGAGGACGCCAGGAAGTTGCTGCTGTCGACGGCCGGGTCGCGCAGCACGCCCGAATCGGGGATCACCAGTACCGCGATCAGTCCGAGCAGGGCCAGCAGGGCGATGAAGGCCGCGATCAGGCCCTTCTTCTCGCGACCGTCCAGGGGTTCCATCTTGCTGTCCTTGACCACGGCCGGGTCGGCGCGCGAGCTGTCGTAGCGGCCCAGCTTGGGCTCGACGATGAAGATCGTGACCAGGGAGCCGATGGCGGTGATCAGGAAGGTGCTGACGATCATGAACCACCAGTTGGCGGTGGCGAAGACCTCATAGGTCGGGTCGATCAGTCGCGCGGCCTCCTGGGTGATGCCGGCGAGCAGGGGATCGATCGTGCCGAGCAGCAGGTTGGCCGAGTAGCCGCCCGAGACTCCGGCGAAGGCCGCTGCCATGCCGGCCAGGGGGTGGCGTCCCAGGGCCAGGAAGATCGCGCCGGCCAGGGGCACGAGGACCACGTAGCCCATCTCCGAGGCGGTGTTCGAGATCACCCCGGCAAAGACCACGGCCACGGTGACCAGGTGCTTGGGCGCGTTCATCACGATGCCGCGCACCATCGCCGAGAGCAGGCCGGACTTCTCGGCCACGCCGACGCCGAGCATGGCCACCAGGACCACGCCGAGGGGCGCGAAATTCACGAAGTTCGAGACCAGGTTGCCGAGGATCATGCGCAGACCCTCGGCATTGAGCAGGCTGACCGCCTCGATCATGGTCCCGTCGGGCACGTTCGGGCGCGGGTCCTCGACTGCCACCCCCATCCAGCCGAAGATGCCGGACACGAACACCATCGCCGTGGCCAGCAGGGCGAACAGGGTCACCGGGTGCGGCAGCAGATTGCCCAGCCACTCCACGGTGTCGAGAAAACGGGTAAAGAGATTGCGCGGCGCCTGCTCGGACGCCGGAGATTGCGAAGACACGATTCGGCTTGCTCCGTTTCGATCAGCAAAGACGCCCGATGATAGCAACTGCGGGCGCCGTTCGTGGTGCCAGTGGCCGCGTTGTGAGGAGACGGGCCAGCATGGTCACGCAGCCGGATTGACGCAGATGTCTGCGACATGGACCGTCGGGCGCGTGGGCCCGACCTACGATTTTCGAGCATCGTGCCCGGTGCGCCGCCTGTGTCGATCAACGGCACCCCGGACCACCCGAGGCCCGGCACCCCTCAAACATCGACCATCCGCATCGAAACCCTGCGTAGGTCGGCCCAGCGCAGGTTGGAGGCATGGTGCGGTTGGCCGCAGGCCAGGAGCGCCGTGCCGGAGACCGGCCGCGCGTGTGGCCGACGGTCCATGCATCCGACATCTCCGTCAACCCGACGGCGCAATGCCACCGCCATCGCGGGCAACCCGACGCACGGATATCCCAGACATCGCCGGACCGACGACGCCCGGTCCATGCATCCGACATCTCCGTCAACCCGACGGCGCCATGCCGCAACCATCGCGGAAAACCCGACGCACGGATATTCCGGACATCGCCGAACAGGCGACGCCCAGAACCGCTTACGCCCGATCCGCCCGTTGACGCAGATAGTTCAGCAGATCCACCCGCGTGATGAGCCCCAGGAAAGAGTCGCCGTCCATCACGATGGCGACGCGATCCCGATTGAAGATCGGCAGCAGGTCGTCGATCTCCTGCTGGTACTGGACCGACTCGAGCTCGGAGACCATCGCCTCGCGCACCGGCTCGGCAAAACGCGATTCATCGCGATGCACGGCCAGCAGGATGTCGGACTCGTCGATGATGCCGACGATGCGCTTGCCGTCCATCACCGGCAGCTGGGAGATGTCGTAGAGCATCATCCGCTTGTAGGCGTTGGCCAGGGACTCGTCCTGGCCGACGGTGACGGCGTCGCGGCTGGCCATGGGGCGGGCGATCAGGTCGCGCAGGTCGCCGAAGTTGCTGCCTTCGAGCAGGCCGTGGTCGCGCATCCAGTGGTCGTTGTAGACCTTGGACAGGTAGCGGTTGCCCGTGTCGCAGACCAGGGAAAGCACTTTCTTCGGTTCGGTCTGTTCGCGGCAGTAGCGCAGGGCGGCGGCCACCAGGGTGCCGGTGGACGAGCCACCCATCAGGCCTTCGCGCTTGAGCAGCTCGCGGGCGGTCAGGAAGCTCTCCCGGTCCGAGATCGCATAGGCCTTGGAAACCCGGGTGAAATCGCTGATCGATGGCAGGAAGTCCTCGCCGATGCCTTCGACCAGCCAGCCGCCGGCATCGTCGCGGACGTGGCCGGTGGCGATGTAGTCCGCCAGGATCGAGCCTTCCGGGTCGGCGAGCACCAGCTCCAGATTCGGTGCGGCCTTGGCGAAGTAGCGCGACAGGCCGGTGATCGTGCCGCTGGAGCCGACGCCGACGACCATGGCATCCAGTTCGCCGCCCATCTGCTCGAGAATCTCCGGGCCGGTCATGGTTTCGTGGGCCAGGGGGTTGTCCGGGTTGCCGAACTGGTTGATGAAGTAGGCGCCCTCGGTCTCCCTGGCGATCGAGGCGGCCAGGTCCTGGTAGTACTCCGGGTGGCCCTTGCCGACGTCGGAGCGGGTGATCACCACTTCGGCGCCCATCGCCTTGAGGTTGGAGATCTTTTCCCGGCTCATCTTGTCGGGGATGACCAGGATCAGGCGGTAGCCCTTCTGGCCGGCGACCAGGGCCAGGCCCAGGCCGGTGTTGCCGGCCGTGCCCTCGACCAGGGTGGCGCCGGGCTTCAGTTCACCACGGCGCTCGGCCTCCTCGATCATCTTCAGGGCGATGCGGTCCTTGATCGAGCCGCCGGGGTTGGCGGACTCGAGCTTCAGATAGAGCTCGCAGGGACCGGTGTCGATGTGGTTGACGCGGACGATCGGGGTGGAGCCGACCAGCTCCAGGACATTGTTGTAGACGGACATGCCGACTCGGGAGGTTGAAGGTTGGCGGGCAAGATAGCCGAAGGCCACCGGCACCGCAACTCGGGACGACTGTGCTTGCGGTTGCGAGATTCGAGAGAAATCGCGACGGCCGGCAGGGGCGCCGGCCGTCGGGGGGCGATTCAGGCGGCCTGGGCCTGATCCATCAGGCGGGCCATTTCATCCTTGGCCTTCAGCTTTTCTCGCTTGAGCTGGTTCACGGCCAGATCATCCATCGGAGCCGTGCCGTTTTCGGCGGCAATGATGCGCTTCTCGAGGTCCTGGTGACGATTGAAAAGGCGGCGGAAGTTGGCGTTGTCCTTCAGCAGGCTTTCCATCTGTTCCTGACGATGTTCGAACATGGGCGTTCTCCTTGTTTCAGGTCGTGAGCGCATGCCATCGCGCCGATTCACGGCGACGATCGCACTGGTTGGGGCGCCACCGGCCGCTCGGGCCGGGGGCGAAAGAAGAGGGGGACGGGTTTTTCGTAGGACGAGGTGATTCGTGAGCCGCCAGGGCCCGGGGGGTACGCGTTTCAGCGCAGGTTTCACCTGACTCGTCCACCATCGTCAGTCTTTTATAACGCTGCCTCCGGGGTAAATCAAGGAGAACCTGATGGACCCCGGGAGACAGCGCGGACGAGGGGCTGGTGCGCGCTCAGTCGTCGAGCAGGATGACGTCGACGCGTCGGTTGCGGCTGCGCCCGTCGGCCGTGTCGTTGCTGGCGATCGGGAAGTCCTCGCCCATGCCCACGGCCTGGATCCGGCCAGCGTCGATGCCCATGGCGGCCAGTTCGTCGCGCACGGCTTCGGCGCGTTCGAGGGAAATGCGCTGGTTGACGTCCGCCGGTCCGCTGGAGTCGGTGTGGCCTTCGATGCGAATGCGCTTGTCCGGCTCGCTCTGCAGCAGTTCCACCACGTCCTCGAGATTGGTGCGGGCTTCGGGCTGCAGATTGGTCTGACCCACTTCGAACAGGACGTCACCCAGGGTCACGACCACGCCACGATCGGTCTGGCGCAGCTCCATCAGCTCCAGTCGACGGCGGAGGGAATCGGCGGCTTCCGTGGCCAGCTCGGCCTCGCGCCGGGCCAGTTCGATTTCATTGGCCTGGGCTTCGGCGAGGCGGCGGGCCGCCTCGGCTTCCTCGCGGGCCGCGGCTTCGCGACGGGAGGCCTCCTCACGCAGCTCTTCGGCGGTCATCGCATCGCGGCGGGTGCGCTCGATTTCTTCGCGCACGGCGGTCGATTCCATCCGCGCCTGCTCGGCTTCGCGTCGAGCCTGCTCGACTTCCAGGCGGCTGGCGCGCAGCAGCAGCTCGGTGCGCTCGGCCTCGAGCTGGTTGATCTCGCTCTGGGCCTGGGCTCGAAAGGCGCTGGCGCGAGCGATTTCCAGACGCTTCTCGGCGATCAGGATGTAGTGGGCCAGTTCGATGTCATTCAGGCCTTCGACGGAGGCCTCGCGCACGGCCCGTTCGGCATCGGCCAGGGCCAGCGGCACCAGGGACGACAGGGTGGTGTTGGCCCGGAACTGCTCCAGGTCCGCGCGCAGATTGTCCAGGGCCGTGTCTTCGCGAGGCGGCGGGGCGCAGGCCGCCAGCGCCACCAGGGCGACGGCCAGACCGAGTTGCTTGATGATCGTGGATCGGTTCATTGCAGCACCTCCTCACCGAAGGCTTCGACCAGGTCGGCCTTGAGCGCGTCCAGGGCGCGCAGGGCATCGGCGAGCTCGGCCCGGGTCAGCGCGGCCTGGGTGCGAGCCAGGGCCAGCTGAGCGTCGATCTCGGATTCGTCGGCCAGGCGGCGGGCCTGTTCGAAGTCACGTTCCTGCATGGCCAGCTGAGCGGCCTGCAGGCGCTCGCGGGCGAAACGCAGCTCCAGAGGCGAGTATTCCTGCGCACCGGCGGCTTCGGCCTGATCGATCGCTTGGCGGGCGTTGTCGAGGAGGCGCGGGTCGGGCGGGGTCGTGGCACAGGCGCCGAGCACGAGGGTCAGCAGCAGGGCGAAAACGAGTCGGGATCGGGTCATGGTCTGGTCAGGCGTCTTTGGCAGGGCGCACGGCGCGCTTACTCGGCATCGGGCTGATTTTCTGGCGCAGCCCGGCGGATGGCCGGAATCTGCTCCAGCGCCTCGCAGATGGCGAGGATGCGGGGCATGGCGTCCAGCTTGCATTTGAATCTTTGCGCATTATAGACCTGTGGCAGCAGGCAGCAATCGGCCAGGCCGGGTTCATCGCCATGACAGAAGCGCCCGGTCGCCGGGTCATCCAGCATCGCCTCGACCTGGCCCAGGCCCAGCTCGGTCCAGTGTCGATACCAGGCTAGCTTGGCGTCTTCGTCCACACCGAGTTCGCCGACCAGGTACTTGAGGACGCGCAGATTGTTCAGCGGGTGGATGTCACAGGCGATCGCATTGGCGATGGCACGAACCCGGGCGCGACCGGGTGCGTCGGCGGGCAGCAGCGCCGGCGTCGGGTGTTGTTCCTCCAGGTATTCCAGCATCGCCATCGACTGACTGATCACCTGCCCATCGATCTCCAGCGTCGGGACCAGGCCCTGCGGATTGAGCGCCCGATACGCCTCCGAGTGCTGCTGCCCCCCGTCCCTGACCAGATGAACGGGCTCGATCGTGTAGTCCAGGCCCTTGAGGTTGAGGGCCATGCGGACGCGGTAGCTGGCCGAGGAGCGCCAGTAGGAGTGAAGCTTGATGGGCATGATGAGGGATGCGGGGAAAGCGTTCTCGAATTCTAAGCGAATCGGAAGACCGGCTTTGGGCTGAGGTGGATGCCGGGCTGCGAGCCAGGCATTGACGTGCCCCGGGCAACGGCGAATTCCTCAGCTGTTCGATCGCTCATGACTTCAGGCACTGCGATCGCCGCGCCGGATCGGACACGATTCGGGTTGGACTATCCAACAGGAAGAGATCGATGACACGCTGGATCCTGCCGGTCGGCCTGCTGCTTTGCATTCTCGTCCATGGCGAGGTGCACGCCACCTCCGAAGATGGAGAGGCGGCGGCTGAACTTGGCCGCGCGGCGGAACTGCTGGACTCGGATCTGGATGCGGCCGAGGATGCGATCGAGCGGGCGCTCGAGATGGCGCCGGACGAGCCGGAGGTGCAGTTCATGTGCGGTCGAGTCATGGGGCGAAAAGCCGAAGACAGCGTTCTGCGCGCCCTTTCCTATGCCCGCAGATCCCTGCGTTGTCTCGAGCGGGCCGCCCAGCTGCGCCCTGAGCATATTCCCTATCGCAGGGGCTTGATGGCCTTCTATCTGGGCGCGCCCGGCATCGCCGGTGGCGACGAGTCGCTGGCGCTCGAGCAGGTCGAAGCGATCGAGGTGCTCGATCCCGTCGAAGGCGTGCTGGCCCGTGTGGACTACCTGTATGCGATCGATGAAACGGAGGGTGTGGGCGATCTGCTGGCGGCTTCGCGCCAGCGTTATCCCGAGGCCTCGGTCCTGCATTTTCGCCATGGCCTGTGGCTGCAGCAGCGCGAGGAGTACGCGCAGGCCCATGCCGCCTTCGTTCAGGGCAGGGCGCCGCTGAGCCTGGGGGAGTCGCCGGAGGACCTCGCGCCGGCCTTGAACGCGCTCTACCAGATCGGTCGCAATGCGCTGTTCAGCGAGTCCCGCGTGGATGAGGGGATCGATGCGCTGCGCGAATACGTGAGTCTCGAGCTTCCTGCGGCCGGGGTTCCGGAGCTTGAGTGGGCCTACCTTCGTCTGGCCCAGCTGCACCTGCTCGCAGGCGATCATCAGGAAGCGGGGCGCTACGCCCAGCTGGCCGCTGCCCTCGAGGACCAGCGCTTGCAGTCCGTGCTGCGCGACCTGAGCCTCGATTGAAGGGGTAGGCCCGGTGCCGCTGCCTTATCGGGGCGGCGGGCCGCCGAGCTCCCGCAGCTCTTCCTCGAGCCGGCGTCGCTCGGCTTCCATCTCCCGGATGTGCCTGTTCTCGGCTTCGATCCGAGCGTTTTCCCTCATGGTTCGGAGATTTTCCTCGGCGCGGCCCATCGCCATCGTGTCGCCGGCGTTGCGATAGGCCTCGATGGCCTCTTCATACCTTCGCTGCCGCTCCAGGACCTGACCGAGCTCCGACCAGAGGCGGCGTGCGTCCACGGGGTTGCTGGCGTTCTGCAGTGCGCTGCGGATCTGTTGCTCGACCTGCACCCACTGGTGGGCGTCATCGCCCTGAGCTCGAGCCAGGGGGTTCATGAAAGCGGCAAGAATCGCAGCGAGAATCAGGGCGTGGAATGCGGGCTTCATGGATATGGACTCGACGAGTTGCAGGTGCCCTCGACGCTAGCACCGCCGTGCCGGCTCGGCAACCATTTGTTGAACTGGTGATCCTGTTGGCCTGGCCGGGCCGGATGACGCTCGGGTCAAGGTGGGGCGACATTTCGATGACAAAGTGGTCTCGGGTCCCTGTGGATTCATGGCCTCGTCATGGTTCTGACACGCCAATGTGACAGGGCGTAATAATTCCTTCATAGTGCTGCAATATATTGGCGCGCGTCAGGCAAGTTTGTTGCCATTTGAACTTACGGAGAGCGGAGCATCATGAAACGGAATTCCCTGAACGCGCTGGGGCTCGCAAGCCTCACACTGGCCCTGGCGGCCTCGGCCGATCTGGCGGCCTGGGATGTCAGCGGCGATTTTCGAACCCATCTGTACACGGAAAACTGGCGCGACACCCGCGACGGTGACACGACGAGTACCGATGGCTCGGCAGCGCGGTTTCGTCTGCGTCTTCGCGAAGAGATCGGCGAAAACTGCCGCTTCCAGACCCGATTCGCGGCCACGGTGGCCGATGAGGGCAACGACTGGGACTTCTACATCCGCTCGCACCGCGACAGCGGTTCGGCTGTCAACGCCGGCACCGCGACGCTGGATGAGTTGTTCGTGCGCTGCACCAATGGCGATGGCGCCAACGAGTGGCGCATCGGCCGCATGCAGTCGAACCTCGACCTGCCGCACATGGCCTCGCGCAGCTTCGATCGCAGCCAGGCCAGCGGTGTGGGCATCGGCTGGACCGACGGGATCGCCTACCGTCGCAACTTCACCAACGGCTGGTACGCCGATGTCATGGCCCAGTACAACGGCCCGGACGGGATCGGCCAGACCTACAGCCGCCCGATCACCTTCGACGAGGCGGGTCGTGTCGGCTTCTTCGGTGTTTTCGGCAGCGATGCCGAGGCCGGTCCGATCTTCATGCGGGCCCTGTCCCTGACCGTGTATCCGGACGCGCTGGCGCCACTGGGCACGGCCAACTCGGCGCGTGAGGACTACATCCTGGGCGCATTCAAGATGGGTGCGGGCTGGGACCTCGGTGAATCCGGTCGTCGTCTGATTGCCGTCGGCGAGATCGCCCACGCCTTCAATACGCCGACCAATGCGGCCATGGGCCTGCCGGGTGCGGGTGACGTGGACGCCTGGGGTTGGCAGCTGGGTGTCGACATCAAGAACATCTTCCCCAAGCACACGATGGGTCTGAACTACGGGCAGTCGGATGCCGGCATGCTGCTGTCGAATGATTTCCGTTCGAACAACGAACTGGCCGAGTACCGCTGGCAGTATCAGGCCACCTCCGACCTGCGCTTCGAGTTCCGCGCCCGCTGGCGGCGCGACCTCGAGCGTCGCGCCGGGGCCGATTACCTGCAGCGCGATCGCGACATTCGACTGCGCGCGACCTACAAGTTCTAACGGGACGATTCAGACTCGACCGTCGAGGGCTGGCCCGCTCAGGGCCGGCCCTTCTTTTTTTGAGGGGTAGTTCAGCCGAACACCACGAAGGTCTGAAAGCTCTTGGCCAGCAGGCACCCGTCCGCCGCCCAGACCTCGGCCGAGGACGAGCCGTAGCCGTCACGGAAGAAGTTGCAGTGCGCCAGATAGCCGAGAAACGCATCGCCACGGACGCCGTCGAGCGGTTCGCCGAAGTGGATCTGCCAGTTGATCGATGACATCGGCACAGGCCGGTCGTAGTAGGAGATCGGAACCGGTGGCCAGCTGTCGATCAGGCAGACCAGGTGGGCCGGGGAGATTGCCTGCGGCGGCGAATCGAAGCGCATCCAGCCGCCCAGCTCGGGCAGGCCCTGCCCCGAGAATGGGCGTCCGGCGGTCACTCCGCGGAAATCGATGTGCCGGGTAAAGGCCGGGGTACCGGGGCCATGAATCCGGACGGCGCGAGGATCATCCCAGCTGGGAAAGTCCGGTGCCTTGAAGGTTTCGATTTCGACCGTGCCCTCCAGCGGGCGGACGAAGTTGGCCAGCGCCGTGACGCGAACCTGCTCCTCCTGCACGATCCGGGCGGATCGGACGGCCACGGTTCGACCGGCCGAGACGGCCTCGAGCTCGATCCGGAACGGCGTGTCCGGGGCCAGCGGGCGCAGGAAGCCGATTTCCAGATAGCGCAGGCGACGGTCTTCGTCCGTGCCCTGGCCCAGGGCCTCGGCGAGCAGGCCGGCGGACAGACCGCCGAAGACGGTGCGTCCCTGCGTCCAGCTCGTGGGAACGCTGATGGCCTGGCCGGCAGCGGCCTGGACCCTGAATTCATCGAAGGACATGTTGCGGCAGGGTTCCAATGGTGAACTTTCAGGGTACTCGATATCGCTCTGGACTGGCCCGTCGGCCCTGGCTCGTGCGGGCGGGAGATCTGTGCTGTAATGCCCGTGGCCGCGACCGGCGGCCGCTACGCTTCGAAGGGGACGATCGATGAATGCTGCCGCGATTCTGAAAGCCGGTCTGGCCATCCTGCTGGCCTGGGTGCCCGCCTTGTTCTGGCTGGTGTTCGCAGGCACCGGTGTCATCATGGGCGTGGGTGGGCTGTTTTCGTCGGAACCGTGGGGTGGACTTGTGTTCATCGCCCTGGGTCTGGGCGGCATTCTCGGTTTTATCGGGCTGACTCTGGCCTGCTGGACCCGGTGGCCGATGACACGCACCCGAGCGATCTTCCTGGCCTGCGGCGTGATTTCCCTGCTGGTCGCCATGGCCTTTCTGACGATCGAGGGCGATCGTGGCAGCGCGGACCCTGAAACGATCCTGAAAGTGGTCTACTTCGTGGTCTGTCCGGTGGTGTTCGCCCTCCATCTGATCTGGAAATTCCTGACCGGCAGGGACGCTGGCAATCTCGCCTCCTAGAGCTGTTCGGGCAGGCCCGCAGGCAACAGCAAACTCGGCCGGATCGAATCTTCGGCAATCGCTCTGATTAAGACGGGTAGGCTGATCTGAGATTCGTTTGAGATGCCCTCGGGCAGGCTGGTGCATACTCGAAACCAATGGAGTCTGCACCATGATCAAACGAATCCTTTTCATTGCCGCCCTCGGCCTCTGCCTGTCGGCCGCCGCCTCCGAACGCGTGCTGCTGGTGGTCTCCAGTGCCGGCACGGCCGAAGATCCCGAGTCGGGCTATGAATTCGACGAACTGACCCAGGCCTGGTGGACCTTTGTCGACAACGGCTACGAGGTCGAGATCGCCAGCCCGGCCGGTGGCGAGCCGCAGTCGGAAGAGCAGAACCCGATGTGGGCGCACAACACGCGCTTTCTCGAAGACGCGCAGGCGATGGCGGCCATCGCCAACACCGTGCCGCTGGCCGAGGTGTCGGCGGCGGACTACGATGCCGTTTTCCTGATCGGTGGCAGTGGGGCCGCCATCGACCTGCCGCAGGATCCGCACCTTCAGGCCCTGGTCGAGGCGGTCTACGGCTCGGGCGGCGTGATCGGGGCGGTCTGTCACGGCCCGGCGGGTCTGGTCAACGCCGAGCTCGCTGGACGACCCTTCCTCGAAGGGCGACACCTGACCGCCTTCACCAATGCCGAAGAAGCCCTGTTCGGAGACAAGGAAGGCAAGGGCTGGTCCCTGGAAGACCGGATCGTCGAGGAAGGCGGGCGCTTTGACGCCGGTGGGATCATGCACCTCCATGTGGTCGAAGATGGGCGCCTGGTCACCGGCCAGAATCCCTTCTCCACGGCCCTGACCGCCGAAGCCACGATTCGCGCCATGGGCGGCGAGCCGCGATCTCGAACGCCCTACCGGAACGAAACCACCATGGCTCTGGCGAAGCTCGCCGTCGAAGAGGGGCTGGACGTGGCCGCGGAGCGCCTGGCGGCCAGCCCGGAGGACAGCGAGCCGATGTTCCTGGCCCTGCTGGGCTTCTATCAGTCCCGAGCGGCAGGGGATGAAGCGGCGCTTCGTGATGCCCTGATCCTGATGCAGCTCAGCGCGCCGTATTTCCAACACGACAACGTGACCCTGGCCATGGCCTCGGCCCACGAGCAGCTGGGTGAGCTCGACGCTGCGCGCGGGGTGCTGACCGCTCTGCTGGAGCGTTCGCCCGAGTCCGAGGCCGCGCGCGAGCAGCTGGCCGCGCTGGGGAACTGAGCCGATGGACGCGGCGAGCCTGCGCATCCTGCTGGTCGAGGACCAGGCCGAGCTCGCCGCGTCGATCATCGACTTTCTGGAAGGGCAGGGCCATCGCCTCGATTATGCGGCCGATGGCCAGGCCGGCCTCGATCTGGCCCTGAGCCAGGACTTCGATGTCGTGCTGCTCGATCTGCAGCTGCCGCGTCTCGACGGTCTGGCGGTCTGCCGGCAGCTGCGCGAGAGCGCGGATCGTCATCTGCCCGTCCTGATGCTGACCGCACGAGGGACCCTGGACAACAAGGTCGAGGGTTTCGAGGCCGGCGCTGATGACTACCTGACCAAGCCCTTCGCCCTCGAGGAACTGTTGCTGCGCTGCAATGCCCTGGGTCGACGCCACCAGCTCCATGCGCGCAATGAGCTCTTGCTCGGCGATCTGCTCATCGACCGCCGCCGTCGCGTGGCGACCCGGCAGGGTCGGGTGCTGGACTTGCATCACACGCCCTTCGACATTCTCGTGGCCCTGGCCGAAGCCTACCCGGCGGTGATGACCCGCTCGGAACTGGCCGACCGCATCTGGGGTGACGAGCCCCCGGCCAGCGATGCCCTGGCCACCCACATCTACAGCCTGCGTCAGGCGCTGGACCGGCCCTTCGAGCAGGCCATGCTCAAGACCCTGCACGGTGTGGGTCTGAGGCTGGAGGTGCCGGAATGAAGCGACGCAGCCTGCTCCGGCGTATCGCCGTCGCCTTCCTCGGCATGGCGGTGCTGGCCGGCGCCTTCGGCGGGCTGCTGGCCGTGCTCTTTGCCTACACCACGGAAGATCATCTATTCGATCGCCTGCTGGAGCTGGAGATGGCCCATCTCCGAGCGTCGCCGGCAGAGGCGGGCCGACTGCCCGAGCCCGAGCTGCCGTTCGCGGCCTACTATCCGGATGCCGATCTCCCGGCCGAACTGCGTGAACCCCTGCAGGCCGAGCCCCGGCGACGCGAGATCTTCGCCGCCGACGGTCGCCATTTCCATCTGCGGCGAGTCGAACTGTCCGGCAGCGATGGACCAGTCTGGGTGGTCCTTCAGGTCGAGGACTTGCTGGTCATCCGGCCGGTGCTGAGCGAGATCACCGCCATGCTGGCGATGGCGGTGCTGGTCATCGTGCTGCTGGCCGGGACCGTCGGCCTGTTTCTCGCCTATCGAGTGACCCGACCCCTGCGCCGCCTTGCCGGCGAAGTGAATGCACTGGAGCCCGATCAGTTGCCCGAGCAGTGGACCGCGCGCTATCCCGATGATGAAGTCGGGCAGCTGGCCAATGCCCTGCGGGACGCCTTTCACCGCATCCGGCAGTTCATCGACCGTGAACAGCGCTTCACCCAGGACGCCAGCCATGAATTGCGGACCCCTCTGGCCGTGATCGAGAGCAATGCCACCTTGCTCGATGGGGCGGTGGATCCCGAGCAGGTTCGTGCTCTGGCCGGGCGAATCCGCTCCGCCGCCATGGCCATGCATCTGTCGGTCGACGCCTTGCTGAGCCTGGCGCGGGAGCGGGGTGCGTCCGAGTCCTTGCCGGAGACGGCTCTGCTGCCGATCGTCGAGCGCTGCGTGCTCAATCACTCCCACCTGCTGCAGGACAAGCCGGTAGCACTGGATGTGGCCCTTGACCCGCGGTGGCGTGTCCCCGGTGATCCAGCCGTACTCCAGGTGCTCATCGCCAACCTGATTTCGAACGCCTTCCGCTACACCGGCCAGGGTGAAATCCGGATCGAGCGCGACGGCGATGATCTACTGGTGATCGACAGTGGCACAGGGATCGACGAGCGCATCCGCCCGAGGGTCACCGAGCCGCGCGTCAAGGGCAGCGACAGCCCGGGCCTCGGCCTGGGCCTGTCCATCGTCGAGCGGCTCTGCGAGCGCTACGGCTGGCGCTTCGAGCTGGATTCTTCCGAGCGAGGGACGACCGCTCGACTCGGCCTCGGCAAGCCGCGCTGATTGCGAGCCCCGATGAACTGCCTGACGGCCATCGGCCGCGTCGGTCCCTGTGCGGCAGGACTCGAGGCCGATGCCCGACCAGTCGAGTGGGGGATCGTCAGAGTCTCGACCTTGTCCATGCGGTAGCCAACAGCGTCAGAGCGGCAAGCAGTGCAAGGGCAAGGGTGGCGTTCGTGGGAACGGCCTGCAAGGAGAGTTGCAGCGAACCACAGGCATGGTAGGCATCCGGTCGGGTATCGGCATCTCGAAGGCGCCAGACGGCGCAGATCCGTTCTCCGGATGGAAAGGCCTGCAGAATGATCGCGTACTCACCGGCGCTGGTGGTGGAGACCGGAATCGGTGTCGCAAAGCTGCTGCCGAAGTCGGTGGTGTAGGCCGCCCAGACATCGAAGCGTTCCGCGCCCTCCGAATTGGCCTGATTGGTGCGTGTGTCCCAGCCGATCACGTAGACCAGCGGATCTCGGTCATCGATCGGATCGCCGCTGGCGATGCTGGCAGGCGTCTTGATGATTCGTGGAGCAAAGCTCATCCGGTCGAAGTTGGACAGGCCGGAGAGATTGCGCGGAGTGCTCCAGCTGGTACCGCCGTCCAGCGATTGCCGGGTGAAGACGTTGTAGGTCGCCTGTTGCAGTGCTCTCAGGGCTTCGCTGGGGGTGTAGATGTAGACCACCGCGAGCCGGTCGCCATCGAGGATTGCACGGTGTCCGCGGATGCTGTCATCCGGATTCTCCGCGCTGGGCGATCCCAGCGTCGAGCCGCTGAGGTTGATGGCGGCCTGCATCTGGCCGATGCCGTAGCCACCGGTCAGGCGGCGTGCAAAAAGGTCCGCGGGTCCATCCTGGGTGGTCAGGCCCTGACGCCAGATCACGATGGCTCGGGTATCGGATGCGCCGGCGCTGGCAGCCGGCTGGGCTGCGATCCGGACCCGTCGAGCGTTCTCCGAAGGATCGTTGACCCGACCGCCCGCGGCGACAGTGTCGGGCATGAATAGGTTGAAATCGTGCCAGAGCACGTCCTTGCCCTGGGCGCCTGACTTGGTTTCCTCGTAGGCGAGCAGGGCGAGCGAATCGACCAGCACCAGGTGGGGACGTGTGGCGGCCGGGTCGCCGCTCGCGGTCCCGGTGTTGTCGCTGATGGTCGTGTCGGGCGGGAAGGGAACCGCGGTGGCGAAGTCCAACGTGGACAGTGCGCTGTAGTGAATGTCGGTACCGGGTGTTCCGCTGGCGCCGGAGGAGCCGCCGTCGTCATCGGCCGGGACACCGGCCGGATCTTCCTGCCAGGCGAGTGCGAAGCCGCTGGGGCTGGCCGCCGGAAAGGTATTGATGGCATCGCGCGAGCCGTCGGTCAGCTGTTCGGCACTGGACCAGCTTCTGCCCGAATCCGTCGAGCGCGAGGTGTAGACACAGCCGAAGGCCGTGGGGCTGCCGCCTTCACCCAGGTAACTCCCCTGGCTCCCGCCGGGGCAGTAACTGTCGATCCAGGCGATCAGGACGTTGCCCGATTCAGCGGCGATCGACGGGCGGCTCGAGTTGCCCGGGGCCCCGACGACGTTGGTCTGCCCGACCGTGTTCGAGAGGTTCAGCGCGGCCGACCAGGTGGCTCCGTCATCGACCGAGTGCCGGACGAAGATATCTCGCGCTCCGTTCGGGCCGTCGGCATAGGTCACCACGTGCACCTTCTGAAGCGTGTCGGGGTCGACCACGATGCGGTAGTCGGTAAAGGCCGTGCTCGGGTTGCTGTTGGAGACATTGACGGGCGGCGGGAAACTGATCGTGGACTGCGCCACGACCGGACCTGCCAGGCCTGCCAGGAAGGCGGTTGCGAGAAAGTGTCGAATGGCCATCGAAGCTTCTCCCTACTGCGGTGTTCCTTGTTCTGCTTCGGAGGCCGACGCCGCCAAGGCGGGCGTCGGCCATCCTGATCACGCCAGATCAGGGCTGCTGTTCGAAGCGGTCTGCGAAGATGTTGTCCAGGGGGATGACGGCACTGTAGATGCCGGCCCAGCTTGCGGTCTCCTCCGGATCGACCGGGTCGATGTAGAGCATGCCCAGGGCGATTGCGAGGCGGCCGTTGCGGAAGCCGTCGCGCTCCATTGCCACCGAACTGACGAAGGAATCCACGGGGGCGTCGGGATCCACCGCCTGTCCGAGCGTCGTGCCGACTTCGGCCACGGTCTTGAGCGGGTTGAACGGATCGACCCCATCGCGCAGGTAGATGCCGGCGCGGCCCGAGCGCTGTGCCTGGAAGGCGACGCGAGCAGGCTGGTCGATGGCGGTGGACAGTGCGGCATACGCGCTGCTCCGCCAGCGCGCCGGCTCGTCGGTTTCCTCGTCACCGGTGCCGGGTACACGCCCCGAAAAGACCCAGAACAGGTAGTCCTCGATGCTTTCCTGGCCGGTGCGCGAGATCATCGAGGTCGTGCCGCTGCCGGTGTCATGCAGGAAGATGCCCTGGTTGATGGGAATGTCCACGAGCAGGCCATCGGGATGCTGTTCGTTGCAGAAGGCGATCAGGGCCGGGTTGCCGTCGATCGGGCACTCGAGTAGCTTGCTGAAGGTCGCCGCGCCCCAGGTTCCCCAGAAGGCGATCATCGAGCCGTCGCTGCTGACCGAGATGCCCTCGCCGAAATTGGCGAAGGTCTCGCCGGGCGCATCCGGCACGGGATCGCCGATGGCCACCACGTTTTCGAGGGTCGGCAGATGCGCGATGGGTGCCTTGAAGATGCCGCCGATGGTCGGGGCTTCCTCGATGTCCCAGCCGGTGAAGTAGACGCTCCCGTTGGCGGCGCTCGGTGGGGCGGTCGCGCCGAACAACACGCCCCCCGACCCGGGAATTTCGAGGTTGGAACTGGCGATCATGCCCGTGTAGGGCGTCGGGCTGGTGCTGACCACGTCACGGAAATAGATGCCGGTCCGACCCAGGCCATCGGTCAGGTCCGTGTAGTTGCCCTTGAAGATGATGTAATCGCCGTCGACCGCCGTGGCGCCCGGGAACTGATCGAAGCGTGTCCCAGAGACGGTGGCCGGCACCGAAAACCACGGGAAGCTCAGGGTGATCTGATCCGGCTCGACCGCGGCCCCGAGCAGACTGGCGCCGGTCACGGCGGGATCGCCGACGGTCGGGAACGCATAGATGCCGGCGGTTCCGACGCGGGTGGTCTCCTTGCCGCCCAGGGAATACTCCCAGACCGGATCGTGCTGCCCCCGCGAGGCCACGAGGCTGCCGTTCGGATCGATGCGTGGGGTGGAGGGGAACTCGATGAAGGTGGCGCCGAGGTTGTTGGGTGCAGGCACCGGGTCGCCTCGGAACAGCAGTTTGATGGCCGGGTCCACGCTGCCGAGGTCGATCATGTAGAGACCCCCGGACTGGGGGCCGCCCAGAATGGCAGACCTTGCACGGAAGACGACCACGCCCTGATCGTTCATGCTGGGCGGGTTGTAACTCCTGAACAGGTCGTTGGCATCGCCGCCGGGCGCTTCATCGCCGTTATTGACGATCGCTTCCCAGTCGAGCGGTAAGGCATCGGCGCCATGGGTCAGACCGCTGAAGGCAACGGTCATGGTCAAGCACGCCACGTGAAGAATACGCATGACAGACTCCCTATCGCTACTTTAAAGGCTCCTACATTACTTAGTCTGCATTCATTCGAGGAAATCGGCAAGTCGTCCCTTCTTGCCGGATTCGGGGCCGGAACCCGCGAGGCGTGGCGATTTGGCCGGATTTCGGGCAGCGGAAGCCAGGAACTGACACCCTGATGTTCAGAGGTTCCCTCGGTGCATTGGAGTGTCCGCGAACAGAGGAGGACGATTGTCGTGTCCCAGCACGCTATTGCTGCTGTTGGCCGCCCTGTTCTGGGGCCTGTCCGGTGGGCTCGGGGGCGTACTGATCGATCGTGGTTGGGATCCGCTCGTGATTTCCTTCTATCGCGGCGCGGTCGGGCTGCTCGCCGTCCTGTGCTGGGTTGCCGTTCATCCGAAGCGTAGCGGTCTCGGCCGTGCGCCGCTGTGGTTCTGGTCGGTGTTGGCCGGTCTGGGCGTGACGGGCAATTTCGCACTCTATTTCGTCAGCGTCGAGCACGGCAGTCTGGCCGTCGGAGCCACCCTGATGTATTGCGCGCCGGTGTTCGTCTACCTGGTGTCCTTTTCGTTCGGGCTGGAGCCCCCGACGGCGGGGAAGTGGGTCGCGATGGCCCTCGTGCTGGTCGGTATCCTTCTTCTGGTCGAGGTGCATCGGCTCGACGCCGCTGCCATCACTCCCGTCGCGCTGGCTGCGGGGCTGCTGTCCGGGGCCTGCTACGCGCTGTTCATCTTCGGTTTCAAATACGCTTCTGCACACGGCAATGCCGCCGCCATTCTGTCGATCGCCTTCCTGGTTCTGGTGAGCGTTCTGGCCTGGCCGAGCGATCATCTGCAACTGCGCTCGGCATGGACCAGTCCCGATTGGCCGCTGTTCCTGGCGATCGGAGTGCTGGGTGCGGGCCTGTCCTTCGTGCTCTATGTGATCGGCCTGCGCCATACGCCGCCGCCGGTGGCCTCGGTCGTGGCGATGATCGAGCCGGTCACGGCCTCCCTGTTCGCTTTCGCGGTGCTCGGTGAGCGATTGACGGTGGTCCAGTGGTCAGGCGTGGCCCTGATCCTGTCGACCGTGACCGTGCTGAGCATGATCTCGAGGGACCACCGAAGGCCGCGCCGCTTGCGGCTCCGGCGGCATCGAACCGACCGGCAGCAGTGAGTGGCTGCCGTTGTGGGGTCGGGTCATCGTTCCAGAACGAAAGCGGCCCCGAGTCGGGGCCGCTGATTGCTACCGATTTGCCGCGTTTGTTCTCAGCGCTCGTAGGGTTTGACGGTCTGCTCGATGGCGCCGAAGTAGCTGTTGTCGTCGGCGTCGGTCATGTCGATGCGAACCGTGTCGCCGAACTGCATGAACGGGGTCTCCGGCTTGCCGTTGGCGATGATTTCCAGCATGCGCTTTTCCGCCAGGCAGCTGGCGCCGCGGCCCGTGTCCTGGTTGGCGATCGTGCCCGAGCCGAGGATCGTGCCCGCGGCCAGGGGCCGTGACTTGGCCGCATGGGCCAGCAGCTCTGCGAAGTTGAACTGCATGTCTTCACCGGCCTCCGGGTTGCCGAACAGCTCGCCGTTCAGGTGCGTGACCAGCGGGCGGTGCAGCTTGGAGTCCTGCCAGGCGTCACCCAGCTCGTCCGGCGTGGCCACGACCGGAGCCAGGGCGGAGCGCGGCTTGGACTGGAGGAAGCCGAAGCCCTTGGCCAGCTCGCCCGGGATCAGGTTCCTGAGCGAGACGTCGTTGAGGATCGTGACCAGCTGGATATGGTCGGCGCATTCGGCCGGGCTGGCGCCCATCGGCACGTCGTCGCAGATCACGCCGATCTCGGACTCGAAGTCGATGCCCCAGTCGGTACTTTCCATGACGATGTCGTCGCGCGGGCCAAGGAATCCGTCGCTGACCGCCTGGTACATCAGCGGATCGGTGAAGAAGCTCTCGGGCACCTCGGCGCCGCGCGCCTTGCGAACGCGCTCGACGTGCGGCAGGTAGGCCGAGCCGTCGACGAACTGGTAAGCGCGCGGCAGGGGAGAGGCCAGGGCGTTCATGTCCAGATCGAAGGCGCCGTCGGCCTGATCGGCCTGCAGGTCCTCGAACAGGCTGTTGAGCCGCGGAGCCGTGTTCGACCAGTCGTCCAGCGCGGCCTGCAGCGTCGGCGCGATGTCGGTCGCCTTGACCGCCCGTGAAAGATCGCGAGAGACCACGATCAGCGTCCCGTCCCGACCACCTTCTTTCAGTGTTGCCAATTTCATAAATAACGATCCTGCGATTTGAATTCGATGTGCTGGTTTCTGTAGCTCGCTACACCATCCGTCATCCCGGACCTGATCCGGGACTTGGCGACTTGGGTGCTGGAGGACGAGAAAAACCCATGCCTACCCCTTCCAACTATCCACATACCCCGTCCACTCGATCGACTCGGCCTGCTCGGTGACCTCGAGGGCATCACGCGTGTCGATCATCACGGCCACTTCCTCCGTGCCCTCGGCCTTCGGCGTGAAAGCATTCTTCAGCGCCTTCGGGTGCGGGCCATGGGTGAAGCCGCAGGGATGCAGGGTCATCATCCCCGGGTGGATGTTGTCGCGCGAGAAGAACTCGCCGGCGTGGTAGAAGATCAGCTCGTCGTAATCGTCGTTGTTGTGGAAGAACGGTACCTTGAGGGCGTCCGGGTCGGTCTCGAAGGGACGCGGCACGAAGGTGCAGATCACGAAGCGATTGGCCAGAAAGGTCGTGTGCGCCGAGGGCGGCAGGTGATAGCGGTGGCTCATCAAGGGGCGGATGTCGCGCCAGTTGATCTTCACCGGCATCAGATCGCCGTGCCAGCCGACGGCGTCGAGCGGATTGAACGGATAGGTGATCGTCGAGATGGCGTTGCGGCGCTTGACCCGCACCTTCCATTCGCCCTCGCCCTGCTGGGCCTTGAAGGCCTCGTCGATCTTCGGGGTGTCGAGCATCGCCGGGTCGAAGATCGCGTGCGGGCCGAGCAGGCCCTTGTCGGGCAGCATGTAGCTCGAGTTGGTGGCTTCGATGAGCAGCAACTCGACCGGGGCCTCGCTCTGAATCCGCCACATCGTGCCGCGCGGCAGCATGAGGTAGTCGCCGTCACGGAAGGGCAGGCGGCCGTAGTCGCAGTAGAGATCCCCGGCGCCTGCGTGGATGAACAGCATCTCGTCGCCGTCGGAATTGCGCACCAGGTGATCCATCTTCCCGTCGCTCTTCCACTGGCGGATGCGCGTGTGCGCGTTGTGCATCAGCTCCGTCGCCTCCCAGGGGGAGCCGGTGGAGGTATCGAGCCTGGTCGTGTCGAATGCGCGCGGCTTCAGCGGACCCTCGAAGTCCGTCCAGCCGGTCGGAGCATTCGGGTGGTACATGTGCGCTGCCGGACCGAAGAAACCCTCCTTGCCCAGCTCGCGTTCGTAGGTGCCCTCGGGCAGATCGCAATGCGCCTGCCGAGAGGCCTTGCCTTCCACTTTCGGATGCGTGATCCAGTTCTTCATAGCCATCTACCTTTTGGGTTCACCACGGAGGCACAGAGATCACAGAGAAAGGCCTTGAAAATTATTCTTTTCCTTTCTCTGTGCACTCAGTGCCTCTGTGGTGATTTGATTTGTTAGAGGACGCCGCGCTTGGCCTGGTCGCGTTCGATGGCTTCGAAGAGGGCCTGGAAGTTGCCTTCGCCGAAGCCTTCGTTGCCCTTGCGCTGGATGATCTCGAAGAAGATCGGGCCGATGTTGGTCTGGGTGAAGATCTGCAGCAGCTGCTTGTTCGACTCGTTCGGGTCGGCATCGATCAGGATCTTGTTCTTGCGCATGCGCTCGACGTCTTCACCGTGGTTCGGGATGCGCTGGTCGATCACGTCGAAGTAGGTGTCCGGCGTGTCGAGGAACTCGATGTCGTTGGCGTGCAGGGCCTCGACCGACTCGTAGATGCTGTCGGTGTAGAGCGCGATGTGCTGGACACCTTCGCCCTTGTACTCGTCGAGGTACTCGTTGATCTGGCTCTTCGGATTTTCGGATTCGTTGATGGGAATCGATATCTTGCCGTTCGGGGCGGTCATCGCCTTGGAACGCAGGCCGGTCTGCTGACCCTTGATGTCGAAGTACTTGACCTCGAAGAAGCCGAACAGCTTCTCGTAGAAGCCCGCCCATTCGGCCATGTTGCCGTTGTAGACGTTGTGGGTCAGGTGATCGACGAAGCTCAGGCCCACGCCGCGCGGGTTGCGTTCGACGGCCGGGTCGAAGTCGAACTGCGATTCCAGATCCTCGATGCCGCCGGTCAGATAGAGAGCGCTGCCGCCGATGCCGGAGATGGCCGGGCCATCGACGGCCAGGGTCTCGGGCTTGTTCTCGATGGGCTTGGCGCCGCGGGCCAGGGCCTGCTCGCGGGCATCGGCCGGGTCGCTGACGCGCAGCGCGAAGCCGGTGCAGCAGGGGCCGTGCTGGGCAGCGAAATCGCTGGCGAAGGAATCCGGGATCTCGTTGACCAGGAAGTTGATGTCGCCCTGGCGGTACAGGGTGACGGCCTTGGACTTGTGGCGGGCCACGGCCGTGAAGCCGAGGCGCTGGAACAGATCATGCAGCAGCGCGGCATCCGGGGCTGCGTACTCGATGAACTCGAAGCGATCGACACCCAGCGGGTTGGGACGTGTCTCGGTCATGGCCTTCACTCTCCTTGGCAGATTTCGGTGGTGGAGCCACGTTCCGGCGCGGCTCGGACTTGATCAATCCGCCCATATTAGTTACATTTGAAACCAATTTCAAGACGGTCCGACCATGCTCGATCTGGAACATTTCCTGCCCTACCGCCTGTCCGTGCTGTCCAACCAGGTCAGTGCCGGCATCGCTCGCACCTATGCCGAGCGCTTCGGCCTGAGCGTGACCGAGTGGCGGGTGATCGCCATCCTCGGACGCTTTCCCGGCATCTCGGCCACGGAAGTCACCGAGCGATCGGCGATGGACAAGGTGGCGGTGAGCCGCGCCGTGCGCCGCCTCATCGACCAGGGGCGTATCCGTCGCCAGGCCAATGCCGAGGATCGCCGGGCCAAGCACCTGTTCCTGAGCGATCAGGGGCAGTCCGTCTTCGACGCGATCGCGCCGGCGGCTCTGGCTTATGAAGAGGAGCTGCTGGGCGTGCTCAGTGCGTCCGAACGGCGTCAGCTCGACGCCTTGCTCGACCGTCTGCTCGAGGCGAGCCGCGCTTGAGTTTCGAGGTCCTCTACCGCGACGAGCAGCTCTGCGCGATCGACAAACCCTGCGGCCTGATGGTGCATCGTTCGAGCCGCAGCACCGACGACCGCTTCATCATGGGCATGCTGCGCGATCAGCTCGGCCAACGGGTCTGGCCGGTGCACCGTCTCGACCGGGCGACCTCCGGCGTGCTGCTGTTCGCCCTCGACCCCGACTCGGCCGGCGCCCTGGGCGAGCAGATGATGGCGCGCAGCGTCGCCAAGCGGTACCTGGCCGTGGTGCGCGGCCACATCGAAGAGGCCGGTCGAATCGACCACCCCCTGAAAGCCGAAGGCAAGGGCCCGGAACAGGAGGCCGTGACCGAGTACCGGCGTCTGGCCACGATGGAACTGGCGATTCCCATCGGGCGCTATCCAACGGCCCGCTACAGCCTGGTCGAGGCCCGGCCGGAAACGGGGCGGATGCACCAGCTGCGTCGCCACTTCAAGCATCGCTTCCATCCGATCATCGGCGACACCACCTACGGTGAAGGTCGTCACAACCGCCTGTTCCGCATCGAATTCGCCAGCCACCGCATGCTCCTGCACGCCAGCCAGCTGAGCTTCGAGCACCCGGCCGACGGTCGAGCCATGCAGATCGACTGCCCGCCGACGGGTGTCTTCGCCGATCTCATCGAGCGCTTCGAGCCCGACCGAAACCCCGAGCCGTAGGTCGGGGTCACATCCCCGACGACCGGAACATCCAGGTGTCTCCACTCGTCGGCTGTTTTTCTCACCACGAAGGCCACGAAGGGCACGAAGAAAAAGAATTCAAAAATGACCTGAGGCCGGTTTTTTCATTTCCTTCGTGGTTATTCGTTCAATTTCGACGAATCGATCCATGCCCCGCGTGCCTCCGTCAACCCGACGCCATTGAAGATCCAATGTCTTAGGAGACGCGACGATGCCTGCGATATTCGTGCGTCGGGTTGCCCGCGACAATTGCGGCATTGCGCCGTCGGTTTGACGGAGATGCCTGGGACATGGTCCGTCGGGCGTGTGAGCCCGACCTACTCGATGGCCGTTCTCCTTCGTGTCCTTCGTGGTTAGTCGTTCGATCTGGACCAAACCGAATTCAAACCCGTTAACCTATTCGGATCGAATTCTTTGAGTGAGCCCCAGAGCATCAATATGAGTATCAATATCTTTTCCCATTTCGACGGCGGCAATATCGAGGTCATCAAGGCCGAGCGGGCCGACGATATCCAGCTGCATATTCGTCCCGATGCCGGCGGGGAGCACATGCAGTGGTTCCATTTCCAGGTCTGCGATGCGGCCGGTCAGGACTGCGTGTTTACCCTCGACAATGCCGGTGAGGTGTCCTATCCGGAGGGCTTCAAGGACTACCAGGCCGTCTGCTCGGTGGACCAGGAGCACTGGTTCCGCGTGCCGACGGAGTTCGATGGCAAGCGCCTGATCATCCGGCATGCGCCGCCGGCCGACGTCGTCTACTACGCGTACTTCGCGCCGTATTCCCTGGACCGCCATCAGCGATTGATCGCCGATGCCCTGAGCTCCGAGCGCGTGCGCGCCGACACCCTCTGTTCCACGCCCGACGGCCATGCGCATACCCTGCTGGTCATCGGCGAAGAGGAAGAAGGCCGCAAGAAGCTCTGGATCACCGCGCGCCAGCACCCGGGCGAGACGATGGCCGAGTGGTGGGTCGAAGGCTTCCTCGGCCGCCTTCTCGATCCGGAGGACCCGGTCTCGCGACGCCTGCTCGAAGAGGCGGTCGTCTATCTGGTGCCGAACATGTGCATCGACGGTGGCGTGCGCGGGCATCTGCGGACCAACGCCCATGGCCGCAATCTCAACCGTGAATGGATCCGGCCCTGTCCGGAGCAGTCGCCCGAGGTCTACTACGTGGTCGAGCGGATGAAGGAGACCGGCGTCGACTTCGCCTTCGACGTCCATGGTGACGAGGGGCTGCCCTACAACTTCATCGCCGGCGCCGAGGGCATCCAGAGCTGGAACGAGCACAAGCAGTCGCAGCTCGATGACTTCAAGGCCCTGCTGGCCGAGATCAGTCCGGACTTCCAGACCGAGCACGGCTACGAGGTCGATGCCCCGGGCAGCGCCGATCTGAAGAAGTGCACGGATTTCGTGGCCGAGACCTTCGACTGCCTGGCCATGACCCTGGAAATGCCGTTCAAGGATTCGGCCATCACCCCGCTGCCGGAGACCGGCTGGAGTCCGGGTCGCAGCCAGACCCTGGGCATGGCCTGTGTCGATGCCTTCTGGCGGATTTTGCCGAAGCTCTAGGCGTGGAGTCTCAGTAGGGTGATTCGCAGCGCTGGGTGATCTGCGCCCAGCGCTGCTGCCAGTGCCTGGGCCACTCGCCCCGAAGTGCCGGCTCGGCAATGGGAAGCGGTGCGGCCGGACAGGGTTCGACGCTTGACCACCAGGCCAGGCACAGGCCCTGGCCCAGCGGGCGGCGTTCGCCGAGATTCGCGCAGGCGGCTGCATCCACCCCGAGCCGGTCGGGATCGATCGCCTGGCCAAGCTCCAGCTGGATCAGCGCGTCCAGGCCATCGAGCCAGGCGACCTGGGCATGATCACTGGCGGTGATCGCCTCGCGCTGCCTCAGCGCTTCCTCCATCGCGTTTTCAGCGGCGAGGTAATCGTCCTGCCAGTAGAGGGTCAGGGCGAGCATGCCGTAGCTGTAGGCAATGTCGGGATGGGCCTCGCCCTGGTGAACCCGTGCCAGGCCCTCGAGTGAATCCAGCCAGACTCGCTCGGCGGCTTCGTGGTCCCGGCGCGCCGAATGGACGCCCGCCAGATTGCCGAGGGAGGCGAGTGTCTGGGGGTGATCCTGGCCGTAGATGTCCCGCTTGTGGCGCCAGGACGCCTCGAACTGTTCGGCGGCCCGGTCCATGTCCTCCATCCTCCAGTAGACGATGCCCAGATCGTTCTCGATCTTGGCCAGATCGACGTGGCGCGGGTCGATGGAGTGTTGCAGGGCCCAGGCCTGTCGCAGGGTGGCTTCGGCCTCTTCGAGGCGGTCACTGAGCTCCAGGGCGCTGCCGAAGACCCGCAGCGCCGCGGCGCGTTGCTGGGGCTCGGGGCCGGCTTCGAGCACGGGTCGAATCAGGTTCAGCGCGGGTTCGGGCTGTGCATTGACCACGTACATGTCGGCCAGCTGGATGGCGATGCCCAGGGCGTCGGGCGAACCCGGCGCAGGGCCGTTCGGCGCCGAGCGCGCGCGCTCCAGATAGTCGATCGCCGCCTGGTAGTCGCCCTGCTCGTAGGCCGCCAGGCCTCGGCTGGACAGGATCGCCGCGGCGGCCGGGTGGGAGGGGCTCTCTTCGAGGCTGGCCAGGGCCCGGTCCAGGGTGGCGCTGGCATCCTCGACCAGACCGCGCTCGAGCTGGGTTCGGCCGACGGTCAGCAGGAGTTCGGTGCGGAGCGCCGGCTGGTCGGCCAGGTCGGTGGTCAATGCCTCCGCCCCTCTGCGCAGAAGTTCGGAGGCGGTCGGATCATGGCCGTACTCCCGGGTCGGGTCGGCGGCTTCCAGGATCCGGACGAGGAAGTCGCGGGCCGCCACCGCTCGATCGGCTTCCAGTCGGGCCAGGCGCGCCTGGTCGAGGGAAACCAGGCTGCCGCTGATCAAGGCCGCCAGCAGCAGGACGCCGAGCACGGCGGCCGCCGTGTGACGCTGCAACCAGCGGCTCAGATCGTAGAGACGCCCGCCCTGGCGAGCTCGAACCGGCCGATGATCCCGCCAGGCTTCGAGGTCGGCGATCAGCTCGGCCATGCTGCCGTAGCGATCGGACGGGTCTTCGGCCAGGGCCTTCCTGCAGATCGCGTCCAGATCGCCGCGCAGGCGCGCGGGCGCGAAGGGCAGCGCCGGATCGGCGCGCCGCGAAGGGGCCTGGAAGCCTTGCGCCGTGGCCGGACCCGGTCGTTCGCTGCGCAGCGGATGGCCGCTGAGCAGGCGATAGAGCACCGAGCCCAGGGAGAACACGTCCTGACGCGTGGTCGGCAGGGCGCCGGCCAAGCGTTCCGGAGCGGCGTGGGCGGGTGAACAGTAATGCGTGTCGAGGCTGGCCGCACCATCGTGCCGTCGGATCAGTGCGGCGATGCCGAAATCGACGACCCGAGCCTGGCCATCGCCGCTGACCAGGATGTTGGACGGCTTGATGTCGCAGTGGATGATCTGGCGCTGGTGGGCATCGTTCAGGGCCCGGGCGACCTGCAGGACGAGATCGACGCGCGCTTCGAGCCCCAGGCGGTTCCGGTCGGCGTAGCGGTCCAGCGTCAGGCCATCGACGAATTCCATCACCAGATAGGGGTGGCCGTCGTCGGCCGTGCCGCTGTCGATCAGGCGGGCGATGCCCGGGTGTTCGAGTCGGGCAAGGATGCGGATTTCCTCGTCCAGGCGATGGCTGCTGGATGGGCCGAGCTGCTCGAGATCCAGCACCTTGATCGCGACCTGCATGTCGAAGCGGCCATCGGCGCGATGGCCGAGGTGGACCACGCTCATGCCGCCCTGGCCGATGCGGCGATCGACCTGCCAGGGGCCGAGCCGGCGGCCGGTCCAGTCGATGGCGAGGGATTCCGGCGTTTCGTCCAGGTCCAGCAGCTCGGGTGCCGACTGCTCGCCGAGCAGGGGATCCGGGTCATCGTGGGCGTCGAGCAGGCGCTCCAGCAAGCGGCGATCGTCCTCGCTCAGATCGAGTTTTCCAAACTCGATCGCGCGTTCGTCGGGCGCAAGCTCGCTCAAGCGGTCGAAGTGCGCCTGGACGCGCTGCCAGCTGTCCGCATCAAGGCCCATGAGGACTCAGCCTGCGTCCAGTGCGGTCTTGAGCAGGGCGCGCGCCCGGGCCCAGTCGCGGGCCGCCGTTCGGGGCGAGATGCCCAGCACGTCGGCCGCCTCGTCGTTCGGGAGTCCGGCGAAGAAGCGCAGCTCGACCAGCTGGCGCAGGCGCTCGTCGATGCGTTCCAGGTCGCCCAGGGCCTCGTCGATGTCGAGAATGCGGTCGATCGGCACCGAGCGCGCGCCGTCGGCATCGCCCAGTTCGACCTGCTGCTGATCACCCCCGCGCTTCTGGGCGAGACGATAGCGGGCATGGTCGACGACCAGGCGGCGCATGGCCACGGCGGCCAGTCCGAGAAAGTGGCGATGATCGCGGAACTGGTGATCCTCGGGCGAAATGCGCAGCCAGACTTCGTGCACCAGGGCGGTGGTGTTGAGCGTGGCCGAGGGGAGGCGCCGCCGCTCGCGCCGGGCGATCTGGCGCATTTCTCGATACAACTGCTGGATCCGATCGGTGTCGGCCGGGTCGAAGCCTGCGGTCAGGTCCGTCTGCTGCTGCGACATCGAAAGCCAGTGTCCTTGGGGCCCGTCGCCATTCTGACCGATTCATGCCGGGAAATCAGCCGGACACCATGGCAGGGTTTCATCCCCGATTGCGACTGACATGGCAAGCACCGATTCCGATTGGAGTTCCATGACCATGTTCAAGCCCTTCCTGTTTGCTCTCGCGCTGGCATTTTCCGTGGCCGCACCTGCTGCCACCTTCGTCGTCAACGACCTCGGCGACGATCCGGATGCCAACCCGGGTGACGGCATCTGCGATATCCCGGCCGGTGGCCCACCCCGCTGCACCCTGCGGGCCGCCATCATGGAGGCCAACACCACGCCCGTGGTCGACTTCGTCGAATTCAGCCTGGGCCTGATCGTGATCAATATCACCGGCACACCGCTGCCGACGATCACGGCGGGGCTGTGGATCGATGCAACGACGGCACCGGGCTACAACGCCGGCGCCGAATCCACCCTCGATGCGCCGCCGTCTGTCTATATCAACGGCTCGGCGCTGACCGGCACGACCGCCGACGGTCTGCGTTCGTTCAATACGGACAACCTCAGCGTCGAGGGCCTGGGCATCATCAACTTTCCCGACAACGGCATCGAGTTCAACAACGGCGAGCCGGCCCTGATCGACAGCAACTGGATCGGTGTGACGCGGACCGGCGGCATCGCGGGCAACGGCGGTAGTGGCGTCTACCTCAATGGCGTGGATCGGGCGACGGTCGGACGTCGCCTGACCACCTCGCCGGAGCCCGATCGGGGCAATGTGATCTCGAACAACGGCGAGCATGGCATCTACCTGCTGCTCGGTGAGGATGCGGATATCGCCGGCAACTACATCGGCGTCGACCCGGTCGGTGGCGGTGACTTCGGCAATGGACTGGACGGCATTCGCGTGGTCGGCCCCAACAACCAGATCGGTGGCATCGTCAATACCTCCGAGCGTGGCAATGTGGTGGAGAACAACGGCGGTACCGGCATCTACACGCAAGCCGGCAACAATCTGATCTACAGCAATGCCGTGCGCTTCAACCAGGGCGACGGCATTCGTCTCAACGGTGCCAACAGCAGAATCGGCTTCACCAGCCCGCAGCTGGGCAATCTGGTCTCCGAGAACGGCGGCCATGGCGTCCAGGTCGGCAATGACTTCGCCTCCAGCGGCAATCTGATCCGTTACCTGACCAGCGTGAACAACAGCGGCCGCGGATTGTGGATCGTCAATGGCGACAACAACGAGGTGCGCGACAGTTCCTTTGCCGTCAACGGCGATGACGCGGTGCGTGTCGACGGCACGAATTCCCTGATCGTCGGCAACGAGATCGGTCTCCTCGACGGCGGCCTGTTCGGCAATACTGCCAACGGCATCGTCCTGGCGAATGACGGCAACGTCGCGCAATCCAATCTGATCGGTGGCGTTTCAGACGACGGGATCGATGTCCCTGGTGGCATCGGCAACCAGGTGCTCGACAACTACATCGGTGTTCGCGAGAACTACGCCGATATCGGGGTCGGCAATGCCGGGGTTCGTGTCCAGTCGGGTGCCGGCAGCACCCTGATCCAGGGCAACCGGATCGGTTTCAATTCGGATGGCATCGCGCTGATGGGGTCGGGCACCCGCATCTGCGCCAACTTCATCGGCGTGGGCGAGGGCAATCAGAATATCGGCAACGCCGTCGAAGGCGTGCGCATCGACGGCGGTGGCAACGTGGTCGGAGATCTGAATTCGAGCTGCGTCGGCAACCTGATCGGCTTCAACGCCTCGGACGGGGTCCAGATCTCCGGCGACGCGAACACGGTTCGCGATAACACGATCGGTGGTGTCCTGTTCACCGACCTCGGCAACCTGAACGCGGGCGTGTTTCTGGCCAACGGTTCCGACCTGAATCTGATCGAAGGCAATCAGCTGCACCACAACGGTAATGACGGCATTCGCGTCGCGGCGGGCGCCGGGACGCGCAACCGTTTCGACAGCAACGAGTTCGGCGAGAATGGCGATCAGAGCATCGACCTCGGTGACAACGGGCCGACCGCCAACGATGCGGGCGATGGCGATTCCGGCGCCAACAACCTGCAGAACTATCCCGAGATCACCAGCCTGGCCAGCGTCGGCGGGCAGCTCGAGATCCGTTATCGCGTCGACAGCTCCTTGGCCAACTCGAACTACCCGCTGACCATCGACTTCTACATCGAGGCCAACTTGCAGCGCGACATCTATCGCATTCATCGCGACACCTACAACCTCGCCCCCGGCAGCGAGCGCACGATCATGATCGCCCCACCGTTCCCGACCTCGCTGATCAGCGCCATGGTGATCGATAGCGAGGGCAACAGCTCCGAACTCAGCCCGGCGTTGCCCTACGAGGTGATTGCGTTGCCCGACATGATCTTCAACGATCGCTTCGAACAACCCTGAAGAAGGGGGGCGGCGAGGGGCGGGGCCTTCAACCGCCCTGAGGGTCGGATCGGTCTTGTCGATGTGTGATGGTCGTGGGGATGCCTGGGTGCCGGCGAATGGCGGCTGGGGCGCCTCCAGTGAGCTGCCATCGCTCCACTGGGGTGCCGACTGAAGGACGCTGCTGGCTTTCTGATTACTGCCGCGATCCTCAGCGCGGTCGAAGGCCCCACCCCTCGCCCTGGAGAATGGAGAAGAAGCGATCTAGGGAGCCTCTGAATAACTCTGCACGGAGCGCGTTTCAGCCGGAAAAGCCGCAGATCGTGTGGTGCGACGCGAGTGACAGTAGCCGTAGCGCCGTTCTGCAGGCAGGTACGGTTTGCCCGTAGGGCAAGAAGTGCCTGCCGGAAGAACGATCAGCGCGTTACGGCCGAGTGGCGCAACATGCGAGGTGCGGCTTTTCCGGCAGCTTGTCATCACAATCGCCAGATGGGAAGGGCCTTTGCGGGCCATCCGACGTGTTTCGACTCGCTCATTTGGAGTAACCAAACCACGCTCGCCGAAGCCACGCCTGCTGAGCCCGCAAAGACGCCTTCGCGCCCGCGCAGAGTTATTCAGAGGTTCCCTAGACCTTGCTGGCCGGGTCGACCAGTTCGAGGCGTCGGTAGGCGACGCCAGCCTGGGTGCGGTTGCGCACTTCGAGCTTGGCGAAGATCTCGCTCATATGGGCCTTGACGGTGCGCTCCTGGATGCCGAGCTGGTCGGCGATCTGCTTGTTCAGCTGGCCCTCGGCGACCATCGCCAGCACCCGGAACTGCTGCGGGGTCAGGCGGGCCATGCGCGCGGCCAGGGCCAGATCTTCGTCGTCACCGGCCAGGTCGGCCACGGCCTGGGCCAGGTGCGGAGGCACCCAGTCCTGGCAGTCGAGCACGGCGTCCAGCGCCCTGGACAGTTCGTCCAGACCGGAGCTTTTCGGGATGAAGCCGGCGGCGCCATGATCGAGGGCCCGGCGGATGACGCGGGGGTCTTCATTGGCGCTGACCACGACCACGGCCACGGCCGGGAAGTGGCAGCGGATCGAGGCCAGGCCCGCCAGGCCCTGATTGCCGGGCATGTGCAGGTCGAGCAGGACCAGGTCGATGTCCTCGTGCTGCTCGAGCGTCGCCAGGGTCTCGGGCAGATCACGGGCCTGGAGGATCTCGGCGTCGTCCAGGCAGCCGCCCAGGGCCTGCACCAGGGCGCCGCGGAACAGGGGATGGTCGTCGGCGATCAGGACTCGGGTGGCCATGGAATCGGCGGGCGTGGCGGACAGGACGCTAGACATTACCGTCCTGTCACTGCACGGTCCAGCCGCCGTCGACCACGATGGCCTGCCCGGTGATGTTGCGCGCGGCCGGCCCGATCAGGAAGGCGGTGATCCCGGCCAGCTCCTCGAAGCTGATGAACACGCCCTTCGGCATGGGCTTGAGCATGATCTGCTCGACCACTTCATCTTCGGACAGGCCGTGGTTGCGTGCCTGGTCGGCAATCTGCTTCTCGACCAGGGGGGTCTTGACGTAGGTCGGGCAGACCGTGTTGATGGTGATATCGCAGTCGGCGGTTTCCAGCGCGATGACCTTGGAAAAGCCGATCAGGCCATGCTTCGCGGCCACGTAGGCCGATTTGAAGGGGCTGGCCACCAGGGAGTGGATCGAGCCGATGTTGACGATCCGTCCGAAGCCGCGCTCGCGCATGCCGGGCAGCAGGGCGCGGCTCAGTCGGGCCACCCCGACCAGCATGACCTGGATCAGCTGGTCCCATTTTTCCATCGGGAAGTCCTCCAGCCTGGCCACGTGCTGCAGGCCGGCGTTGTTGACCAGGACGTCGACGGGTGCGGGGAGCCCCTCGACCAGGGCGTCGATCGAGGCCTCGGAACTCACGTCCAGAGCGGCGGCCGTGGCCTGGCCGCCAGCCGCCTGGATCCGCCGCGCCGTTGCTTCGGCCGCCGAGGTATCCAGGTCGGTGACGATCAGGGCATGCCCTTGCCCGGCGAGCTCGCAGGCGATGCCGGCGCCGATGCCGCTGCCGGCACCGGTGATGAGAATGTTCAGCGTCTGGCTCATGGTCTGCGTCGAGGTCCGCCTCGGAATGCCTGCGGAGCAGGCTAGCAAAGGCCGCGCGACGGCGCGCCTGTACCAAAGTCCATGGTGCCGCCCGCCCGCTCGCCTGCTAGGCTTTCGTCTTCCGAATTCCTCACGCGGAGCTATCGTCGTGGCCCGAATCCTCATCCTGATCCTGTTTCTGTCCCTGGTGGCCTGTCAGCACGAGGCCGACGAGGGCTCGTCGGCCGAACCGGCACCGACGGCGGCAACCGAAGCCGCCCCGATCGTGCGCATCACCGAGCACGCAGGTGGCGACGACCTGGTCACGGCCGGGCTCGGCCTCGAGGGCCTGATGGGGCCTGCGCCGGCGCCGGCCGATCCATCTTCACCGACGGCGGAGGAGCTTCGACGTCTGGCCTTTCATTCGACCTGGCGAGGCCTGGCCGCGCTCAACCCGGCCGGCGGCGTGGGTGGCCTGATCGAGTCCCTGCCGAAGGTCGAAGGGCAGGAGCGGATGGCCTTTCGTCGCCTGCCGGGGCGCAACAGCCCGGCGCGGGTCCTGTTGCAGATCCCGGCAGGCTTCGATCCTGCCTCGGCCTGTCTGCTGCTGGCACCGGCGTCCGGCTCGCGCGGCGTCTACGGCGCCGTGCCCCTGGTCGCGCCCTGGGCCCTGCCGAAAGGCTGCGCCGTGGCCTACACGGACAAGGGCGCAGGCAGCGATGTTCATGACTTCGACAGTGGCACGGGGGTGGGTCTGGACGGTCGACGGGTCGACCCCGGGATCGCCGAGACCGGGCTCCGGGCGCCAACGTTCGAAGGCGAGGTCCCTGCCGGCACGGTGGCGATCCCGCACGCGCATTCCGGGGATCATTCGGAAAAGGACTGGGGCCTGTACGTCCTCGACGCCGGTCGCTTCGCGCTCGAGCAGTTGCGCGAGGTCTACGGCCCGGCGCTGGACGAAGACGCGCTGATGGTCATTGCCGCTGGCCTGTCCAACGGCGGCGGTGCCGTGTTGCGTGCCGCCGAGCAGGACGAGGCGGGATTCATCGACGGCGTGTTCTCGATGATGCCCAACGTGAGCGTCCCCGGTGTGCCGCACCTGTATGAGCTGGGCACGCTGGCGGCGCTCTATCAACCCTGCATGCTCGGTGACCTCGAGGCCACGATGGAGATGGTGCTCGGCAACCCGCTGCTGGCTGCGGCCGGTCAGCAGCGCTGCACCAGCCTGTCCATCGCCGGGCTGCTGGAGGCCTCGGAGCCGGCCGAGGCGCGCGCCCGGCTGATCGAGGCCGGCTTCGACGAGCATGCGCTCGGCCTGGCCGCGACCAACGTGGCCCTGGACCTCTGGCGCACCGTGGCCGTGACCTACAGTTCGGCCTATCTGGGTCGCGGTCCGCTGGACATGCCCTGTGGCTACGGCTTCGATGCGTCTTCGGCAACGCCGGAACAGGTCCGGACCTGGTGGTCGATCTTCTCGGGCATCGCGCCCGGGGCGGGGATCGAGCTCGTCGATGGGCAGGCAGAAGGACGCGATCCGGCGCTGGCCGGTCTGCGCTGCCTCTACGAGCTGAACGACCGGTCCACGGAGTACGGGGAGACGCTCTACCAGGCGATCGAAGCGACCCGCGCCACGGCCCGGCCACGACCGGACGTGCCCGTGCTGCTGGTGCACGGTCGTGAGGATGGATTGATCCCCGCAGGACTGACGTCCCGGCCCTACCTCGAGCAGGCGCGCGCCAACGGCGCCCGCATTGCCTACTGGGAAGTGGCCCGGGCCCAGCATTTCGATGCCCTGCTGGCGGTGCCCACCCTGGCCGGGCGCCTGGTGCCGATGCTGCCCTACGGCTGGGCCGGCCTGGATCATCTGCTTGCCGTGCTGGAAGGGGAGCGTGAACTCGGCGAGGATCGTCGAATCGAGCCCGATCCGCCAGCGGCGGGCGAAGCCCTCGCCCGGGAGGACCTGGGTCTCTAGTGGCCCACTAGCACGGTCTTCTTCCGAGCTTGACGAGAGGCGGCTAGGCTGGGGTTTTTCCATCCTGGAGCATTGCGATGGCGTTCTGCTTTCGTTGGGCCGGCCCGATGTTGGCCCTTCTGCTGCTCACGGCCTGCGCGGGCTTCCCCGAGCCGCGCGATGGCTTGCGCTTCGAAGACGGCTTGACCGCCCGGCAGTGGTTCGACCGCCTGATCGAAGGTCACGGTGGGGACCTGTCCGAGGATCCGCGAGATTTCAATCTGGCCATGCGCGGGCACTGGTACCGCGCGATCCAGCGCATCCAGCCCCTGGTCACGGACGCGGATTACCGCGTCACGGCTGAAGAACGTTACCGCCCCGCGGACGGCCTGTACGTGGTTCGCCACGAAGGCCCGGCCGGCAGCAAGACCATTCGGCGGCAGGGTGACTCGATCCGGATCTGGTATGACGGGCAGGAAGTCGAAGACGAGCAGCTGCTCGCGGCCAGCGCCATGACCACCGATGCCTTCGAGCTGTTTCATTTCGGCCCCTCCTTTCTGGCCCGTCGCGCCGTCGCCATGAGTCGTCTTCCCGAGGGGCGAGAGAGTGGGCGTCGCTATCCACGCCTGTGGATCCGGATCGAGCCGGGATTCGGCCGGGCCGAGCATGACGAGGTCGTGGCCTGGATCGATCCGGACAGCCATCGCCTGTTCCGGGTGCACATCACCCTGAACGGTTTCGAAACCACCCAGGGCGCCCATGTGGACACCAGCTTCGCCGACTACGTCCAAATGGGCGGCTACTGGATCGCGACGGAGTTCGAGGAGCGCGTGCGCGGACCGATCCGGATCAAGGCGCACGATTGGCAGATCACGGGTCGCGATGTCGGCCGCGGCTGGGATTCCGCCGACGTCGCCGGGCCGATCTTCGAGGGTGCGGCGGCCGCGCCGGCCGGCTCAGTCCGAGTCGGCGAGGATTGAAGGCCGCTGGAAGACCGGCTCGCCCCTGGCCAGGCGCTGACGGCATTCGGGGTCGTCGAGGGCTTCGGCCAGAGCCGTGACCAGCTCGTACTGACGCGCATCCTGGCCGGCCTGCTCGAAGGCGCGCAGAAAGCCGCCCTGGGCACCCTCGTGCACCGAGGCGATGCCGCGCAGCTGCGGGTGGCCGAGCTCGAGGTCTTCCGGGTGTTCGAAGCTGGCCTGGCAGTCCTCTCGCGAGATCGAATGGTAGCTGCGGCAGTTCAGCGGCCGCGCCGGATAGCCGGAGCACTGGCCGTCGATCAGGGCGGGGCAGGGCAGGTTGGTCGTCAGGACCCGATCCATCGGCAGCTCGCGCAGCGCTCGGTCGGCGGCTCGAATGCGCTCGGCGAAGGCGTCGAAGGCCTCGGCATCGAGCTGCCGGGACTGATAGTCGAGGAGGGCGAAGACCTCCACCGCCGTGGCCATTACCCGCAGATGGCAGCAGAAATCGCAGCCCGCGCGGCAGGCCAGCGGCCCGCGCTCATCGGCCGGCAGGCGCTTGAGCTCCTGTTCGATCAGACGCTGCACCTGGCGCAGGCTGCGTTCCGGCCCCTGGCGGAGCGCGCGCCCGCATTCGTCGAGGCTGGTGTCGGCAACGCGCAGTCGGATCGCGGGGTAGGTTTCTGGCAGACGGCTCATGGGGATACGGGCGGCGTTGGACAGTGGGCCGAGAAGGGTAGCAGAGGGCGGCCCGCAGCGACCACGTCGAAACGGCAAACCCGGTAGAATCGCGCCTCTTATGCGATTGATCCGAGACACATCACCGGCACGGGCACCGAGTGCTGCGACGGCGCTGGCCATCGGCAATTTCGATGGCCTGCATCGCGGGCATCAGGCCCTGATCCGGCGCGTCTGCGCGCGCTCCGACGAGCTCGTGCCGTCCCTGATGTGTTTCGAGCCCCTGCCGATCAGCCTGTTCCGGCCGGAGGATCCGATCTCGCGCATCTACTCCGTGCGCGATCGACTCGTCCTGTGCCGCGGCTTCGGGCTCGATCGCGTGTACATGATGCGCTTCGATCGAGCCTTCGCGGCCTTGAGTGCCGAGGCCTTCGTCGAGCGAATCGTCGTCGACCTGGCCCGCGCTCGCCACGTGGTGGTCGGTGACGACTTCCGCTTCGGTGCCCGGGCGGCTGGGGATGTCGAGCTGCTCGAAACCCTGGGCGCGCGCCTGGGTTTCGAGGTCTCGGTGATCGGCGCCGTCGAGCTCGAGGCCGAGCGCGTCTCCTCGACGGCCCTGCGCCAGGCCCTGGATCGGGGCGAGATGTCGCGAGTGCGCGCGCTGCTCGGTCGATCCTATTCGCTGAGTGGTCGCGTCTTGCGCGGCCGCCAGCTTGGCCGTACGCTCGGGTATCCGACGGTGAATCTGCGCCCGCCGCTGCCGCCGGCCGCGCGTGGCATCTTCGCCGTCCGGGTCTCCGGCGCCGGCCTGGATCGACACCCCGGCGTGGCCAGCCTGGGCCAGCGGCCGACGGTCGATGGCAAGGGTTGGCTGCTGGAGGCGCATCTGTTCGATTACGATGGGGACCTGTACGGACGTCATCTGAGCATCGAGCTGGTCGAGTACCTGCGCCCGGAAGAGAAATTCGAGTCCCTGCCGGCCATGTGCGCCCAGATGGACGATGATGCGGCCCGGGCGCGAGCCCTGCTGCAACCCTGACTGAAACCCAACGACGACAAGCCTGCTGCCACTGCCCCATGGATTACAAAGACACCATCAATCTGCCCCAGACCGACTTCCCGATGAAAGCCGCCCTGGCCACCCGGGAGCCGGCCATGCTCGAGCAGTGGTACGAGCGCGGCCTCTACCAGCGCATCCAGGAAGCGACCGCCGATCGCGAGACCTTCCTGCTGCACGACGGACCGCCGTATGCCAATGGCGATATCCACATCGGACACGCCGTCAACAAGATCCTCAAGGACATCGTCGTGCGTTCGGCCCTGCTGGCCGGGTTCCGCGCGCCCTACGTGCCGGGCTGGGACTGTCACGGCCTGCCGATCGAGCTGCAGGTCGAGAAGAAGGTCGGCAAGGTCGGCCAGAAGGTCGATGCCAGGACCTTCCGCCAGAAATGCCGCGAGTACGCCGACCAGCAGATCGACCGCCAGCGCGAGGGATTCAAACGACTGGGCGGCCTGGGCGACTGGGACCATCCCTATGCCACGCGCGATTTCAGCTACGAGGCCGGCATGCTGCGGGCCCTGGCGCAGATTGTCGAGCGCGGCCACCTCAAGCGCGGCGTCAAGCCCGTGCACTGGTGCTTCGACTGCGGTTCGGCCCTGGCCGAGGCCGAGATCGAATACCAGGACAAGACCTCGACGGCCATCGACGTGCTGTTCCCGGCCGTCGACCCGACTCGCCTGGCGTCCATCTTCGGCGTCGAGGCGGTCGATGATCGCGCCGGCATCGTGATCTGGACCACCACGCCCTGGACGATTCCGGCCAACCAGGCCGTCTGTCTGAACGCCGAGCTGGACTACGATCTGGTGCGCGGTCAGCGCGACGATGGCCGCTCCCTCGACATCGTGGTGGCCAGCGAGCTTCGCCAGTCCGTGTGCGAGCGGATCGGCCTCGGGCAGGCCGAAGTGCTGGGCACGGTCAGCGGTCAGGCCCTCGAGCATCTGGCTCTGCATCACCCCTACAACGGCCTCGAAGTGCCGGTCATCCTCGGCGAACACGTCACCACGGAAACCGGTACCGGTGCCGTGCACACGGCGCCCGGCCACGGCCAGGAAGACTTCGAGGTCGGTCAGCGCTACGATCTGCCGGTCGTCAACCCCGTCGACAGCCGCGGGATCTTCGTCGACGGCACGCCGGTCGTGGCCGGTGAATTCGTGTGGAAGGCCAATGCCAAACTGGTCGAGCACATGCGTGCCAACGGCACCCTGCTCGCCGACGAAGCCTTCGGCCACAGTTACCCGCACTGCTGGCGGCACAAGTCACCGACGGCCTTCCGCACCACGCCGCAGTGGTTCATCGCCATGGACCAGGCCGGGCTTCGTGAACAGGCCCTGGCCGCCATCGATCAGGTCCGCTGGGTGCCCGACTGGGGCAAGGCCCGCATCCGTGGCATGGTCGAGTCGCGCCCCGACTGGTGCATCTCGCGCCAGCGCACCTGGGGTGTACCGCTGGGCTTCTTCGTCGACCGCGAAAGCCAGGAGCCGCATCCGGACACGCCCGAGCTGGTGCGCCGCCTGGCCGACATCGTGGCCGAGGAGGGCGTGGACGCCTGGTACGAGGACAATATCGCCGAGCGCCTGGGCGTGGACCCGGAGCGCTACGAAACCGTGCCCGACATCCTCGATGTCTGGTTCGATTCGGGCGTCACTCACCACTGCGTGCTCGATCAGCGCGACGAGCTGAGCCGTCCCGCCGATCTGTATCTGGAGGGCTCGGATCAGCATCGTGGCTGGTTCCAGAGTTCCCTGCTGACCTCGGTGGCCATGCACGGTGAAGCGCCCTATCGTCAGGTGCTGACCCATGGCTTCACGGTCGATGCCGAAGGCCGCAAGATGTCGAAGTCCCTGGGCAACGTGATCGCGCCGCAGCAGATCATGCAGACCCTGGGTGCCGACATCCTGCGTCTGTGGGTGGCGGCTGCCGACTACCGTCAGGAAATGAGCGTCTCCGACGAAATCCTCAAGCGCGTCGCCGATGCCTACCGCCGCATCCGCAACACTGCGCGCTTCCTGCTCGGCAACCTGAACGGTTTCGATCCGGCCGCGCACGCCCTGCCGGACGATGAGCTGCTGCCCCTGGATCGCTATGCGGTGGATCTGGCCGCTCGCCTGGACGAGGACATCCGCCAGGCCTACCGCGACTACCGCTTCCTGAACATCTACCAGGGCCTGCACCATTTCTGCAGCGTCGACATGGGGGCCTTCTACCTCGACGTGATCAAGGACCGGCTCTACACCCTGCCGGAAGGCCACCCGGCGCGTCGCTCGGCCCAGACCGCGATGCAGCATCTCCTCGAAGCCCTGGTTCGCTGGCTGGCGCCGATCTGCTGTTTCACCGCCGAGGAAATCTGGAGCGAGATGGCCGGCGAACGCGAGGAGTCGGTCATGCTGGCGACCTGGTACGAAGGCCTGTCGACGGGTTCGGACGAGGATCGTGCCTTCTGGCAGACCCTGCGCGGCGTCCGCGAAGCGGTCGGCCCGCACCTCGAGGCCCTGCGCCGGGCCAAGGAAATCGGCTCCTCCCTGGCCGCGGAAATCACTCTCGAGGCCGACGGCCGCCTGGGTGAGGTGCTGGCGGCCGTCGGCGACGAGCTGCGCTTCATCTTCCTGTCTTCCGACGTGCACCTGGCGCCGGTCGGGGAGGGCGGTGAGCTCGCCGAAGTGGCGGGCCAGACCCTGAAGTTCTCGGTTCGACCGACCGAGCACGCCAAGTGCGTGCGCTGCTGGCACCATCGCGAGACAGTCGGTCGGATCGATGAGCACCCGGAGCTCTGCGGGCGCTGTGTCGAAAACCTGACGCCGGCGGGCGAGACCCGCCGCTGGGGCTGAGCCGATGGCGCCGATGCGTCCCGGAAAATACGGGCTCTGGCTCGCTCTGGCGGCGCTGGTCGCCCTGCTGGACCTGTGGACCAAGCACCTGGCCACCGAGCAACTGGTGCTCTATCGGCCCGTGCCGATCACCGACTGGCTGAATTTCACCCTGGCGCACAACGAGGGCGCGGCCTTCAGCTTTCTGGCCGGCGCCGGGGGCTGGCAGCGCTGGTTCTTCAGCAGCGTGGCGGTGCTGATCTCGATCATCCTGCTGATCTGGCTGTGGCGGCTGCCGAACCGCTCGCGCCTGCTGCCGGTGGCCATCGTCCTGGTGCTGGGCGGTGCGATCGGTAATCTGGTCGATCGCATCCGCTACGGCTATGTGGTCGACTTCATCGATGTGCATTACCAGGGCTGGCACTGGCCGGCCTTCAATCTGGCCGACAGCGCCATCGTTCTGGGCGTGATCCTGCTGCTGATCGAGGGCTTCCTGCCGCGCCGCGGGCCGGAGCCCCCGCGCCTGTGAGGCGCCAGCCCGATCTGATCGTTGTCGGGGCCGATGCCAGCGGCCTGCTCAGCGCGCTGGCCTTGCTCGATGTCGGTCTGATGCCCCAGGTGGTGGCCCTGCGCGACGCGCCGGACCGCCTGCCGCCCATCGACGATTCACCCCTGCCGCCCTGGTTCCGCCCCCCGCTCATCGAGCAGCTGGAGATGCGGGCCGCCCAGCTGCTGCCCGAGCTGGTCAGCCGCCTGGGGCAGTCGACGGGCGTCGATCTGGCCATCGCTCGGCGTGACCTGCTGGTCGAGGGCGAGGCGGACCGTTCGGCGGCCGACTGGCTCGCTCACACCCATCTACACTGGTCGACCGGCCCGATCGCCGATGTCGACAGCCATCTGGCGCAGGGCAGCCTGACCGCCGTGTGCGTGCATCAGCGCCTGGTGCTCCGTCAGGACCGGCTCGAGCGCGCCCTGCGCGCCGAGCTGCAGCAGCGGGGCGTCGAGCTGGTGTCCGAGGCGGCGGTGCGCCGTCTGGATGTGGCCGGCAATATCGTGCTCGGCGTCGAGCTCGACGATGGCCGCTGGCTGGGCGCGGATGCGGTACTGGTCGCGGCGGGTGCGGCCGGCAGTCGCCTGATCCATGATTCCGGCCTCGAGCGGCTCGAAGGTGAGGCGGCCTTCGCCCCGGGCCTGTTGTTCGCGCCATCCTCGACCTCGCTGGCCGCCTCCGTGTGGATGGACGAGTTCTGGCTCTCGCCCCGCCTGGATGGACGTCTGCTGGCCGGCACGGCGATCGAAGCCGACGGGCAGCCTCGCCTGGACAGCCGGGCGCTTCGTGAACGCGTGCACGCCCGCCTGCCCGGTCTGGGCCGACATGATCTGCAGCTGCGTGGTGAGACCCTGGCGCTGAGCGCGAATGCGCGAGCGGCCATCGGCGCCTATCCCGGCGTCCGCGGCCTCTGGATCAATGCCGGACACGAGGCCTTCGGTCCGATCCTGGCGATCGCGGCGGCCGAGTTCCTGGCCGAGCAGCTCGACGGGGCCGCGCCGGTGCGCGAACTGGCCGTGCGTCTCGCCCCGCGTTGAAACCTTTTTGTTAAGATCGAGTCTCATTCAGCGACTTCTCAACCCTGCCGTTCATCCTTCCAAGGAGGTTTAAGGCAATCATGAATCAGCCGTATCGTGCTACGTCCATCCCCGCGTCGTCGTCCATCGAGGTCGATGAGGGCGCGCGCAAGGTGCTTCGGAATACCTGGAACCTGCTGGCCATGACTCTGGCCTTCAGCGCCATCATGGCCTTCGTGTCCATGCAGCTGAACTGGCCGCATTTCGGCCTGCTGACCCTGGTCGGGTATTTCGGCCTGTTGTTCCTGACAGTGGCGCTGCGCAATTCAGCCTGGGGTCTGGTGGCCGTGTTCGCCCTGACCGGATTCATGGGGGCGACGCTCGGGCCGATCCTGAGTTTCTATCTGAGTGCCTTCAGCAACGGTGGGCAGATCGTCACCGCGGCTTTTGGCACCACCGCAGTGGCCTTCTTCGGTCTGTCCGGCTTTGCCCTCGTGACCAAGAAGGACTTCAGCTTCCTTGGGCCGATGCTCTTCATCGGCATCTGGGTGGCCTTCTTCGCGGGCCTGGCCGCTTACTTCTTCAGCATGCCGGCCCTCAGCCTGGCCGTTTCGGCGATGTTCGCCCTGCTGATGTCTGGTCTGATCCTGTTCCAGACCCAGCAGATCGTCCGCGGCGGTGAGCGCAACTACATCATGGCCACGGTGACTCTGTTCGTGTCCATCTACAACCTGTTCACCAGCCTGCTGCATCTGTTCGGCTTCGCCTTCGGCGAGGAATAAGCCGAACCGCACCGTTACTGCCGGTGCACCGATCGGAAGGGGCGGCCTCGAAGCCGCCCCTTTTTCTTTTTCTCTGCGCCTCAGCGCCTCTGCGAGAGACCTCCCCGCCTGGGCCTGAGGGTCTTCCTCCGCTTTCGAATTCACGTTATACTGCTCGGCTTGCTCCGCTGGCATGGTCGCGTGCCGGTGGCGTTTCAACCACTGAAAAGACGAGAACACATCATGTCGAAGAATTTCAAGATTCCGGCGGAAATGCGCACGGACGTGGGGAAAGGTGCGAGCCGCCGCCTGCGCCGTGCGGGTCGAGTTCCCGCCGTCGTATACGGTGCGGACCGTGATCCGGCCACGATCAGCGTGGACCACGATTCGGTCCTGCATATGGCCGAAGAAGAGGCCTTTCACGCCTCGATCCTGGAGCTGACCGTCGGTGACGGTCGTCGCCAGAAGGTCGTCCTGCGTGATCTGCAGCGCCACCCGTACAAGCCCCTGCTGACCCACATCGACTTCCTGCGCGTCTCCGACGACCAGCAGGTCCGGATGAGCGTGCCGATCCACTTCGTCAACGAAGAGAAGTCGAAGGCCGGCAAGAAGGCCGGCGTGGTCATCTCCCACCAGACCGTGGAAGTCGAAATCGACGCCCTGCCGAAGGATCTGCCGGAGTACCTGGAAGTCGATCTGGCCAACCTGGAGCCGGGCGAAAGCGTCATGCTCAGCCAGATCGTGCTGCCGGAAGGCGTCACCATCCCGGCCCTGGAGATCAGCGAAGACAACGATCACCCGATCGTGACCGCGATCTTCATCCGTGAAGGTCAGGGTAGCGGTGAAGCTGCCGCCGAAGCCGATGCTGCTGTTGGCCAGGCCGCCGAAGTCGAGACCGTTGCCGAATCCGAGTCGAGCGAGGAGGCCGAAGAAGGCGAATCCTCCGACGAGGAGAGCTGAGGCAAGCCAGTCTCGCCGTGAGTGAGCTTTGGCTGATTGCTGGCCTGGGGAACCCGGGCCAGAAGTACGAAAGAACCCGGCACAACGCCGGGTTCTGGTTTCTGGACGCTCTCGATCGCGTCGAGCCCCTGGCCATGAAGGCCAATCGAAAGCTGCACGGCGAGGTCGGTCGGCAGCGCTGGCAGGGTCGTGATGCGATCTTCCTGCGGCCGGATACCTTCATGAATCACTCCGGTCAGGCCCTGCGCGCGGCGGCTGACTACTTCTCGGTGCCGGCCGAGCGCATCCTGGTGGCCTACGACGATCTGGACCTGCCGCCTGGCACGATCCGCCTGAAGCGCGGCGGTGGTCACGGTGGTCACAACGGTCTCCGCAGCATCTTCCAGCACCTGAGTGATCAGGGCTTCTGGCGCCTGCGGATCGGTATCGGGCATCCGGGCACGCGGGAAGCGGTGCTGGGCTGGGTGCTGGGTCGGGCCCGGGCCGAGGAGGAGCGGGCCATCGAAGAGGCGATCGAGCGCTCGGTCAAGGTGCTTCCCGACCTGCTAGCCGGTCGCGGAGAGCGCGCAATGACGGCCCTGCATACGCAGTCGGCCAACCCCTGAATCCATTTCTTCCGGAAGGACGCAGCATGGGCTTCAAATGTGGAATCGTCGGTCTGCCGAATGTCGGCAAGTCGACCCTGTTCAACTGCCTGACCAAGGCGGAGATCGCGGCCGAGAACTACCCGTTCTGCACCATCGAGCCGAACGTCGGCATGGTGCCCGTGCCCGATCCTCGGCTCGATGAGCTGTCCTCGATCGTCTCGCCGGAGCGCGTCGTGCCGACCATGATGCAGTTTGTGGACATCGCCGGCCTGGTGGCGGGCGCCTCGAAGGGGGAGGGCCTGGGCAACAAGTTCCTCTCGCACATCCGCGAAACCGATGCGATCGCACATATCGTCCGCTGCTTCGTCGACGATGACGTCACCCACGTGGCCGGCAAGGTCGACCCCCTGGCCGATATCGATACGATCGATACGGAGCTGGTGCTGGCCGATCTGGATACGGCCGAGCGGGCCCTGGATCGGATCAGTCGACAGACCAAGTCGGGCGACAAGGATGCCAAGCGCCTGGCCGGCATCCTCGAGCGCGTCGTCGCTCACCTGGGCGCGGGCTCGCCGCTGCGCACCCTGGAGCTGGCCGATGAAGAGCGTTCCGAGCTCCGAACCTGGCAGTTCATTACCGCCAAGCCGGTGCTCTACGTAGCCAATGTCGATGACTCGGCCGCCGAGGACAACGCGATGGTGGCTCAGGTGCGTGAGCGGGCCGCGGCCGAAGGTGCCGAGGTCGTCGTGCTCTGTGCGGCCATGGAGGCCGAACTGGCCGAGCTCAGCCCGGAAGAGCAGGCCGAGTTCCTCGCCGATCTGGGTCAGGACGAGCCGGGTCTGCACCGTCTGATCCGCGCCGGCTATGCCTTGCTCGATCTGTTGACCTTCTTTACCGCCGGCGTGAAGGAGGTCCGAGCCTGGACCGTGCGCCGCGGCTCGACCGCGCCCCAGGCCGCGGGACGTATCCATACGGACTTCGAGAAGGGCTTCATCCGCGCCGAGGTCACGGCCTACTCGGATTACGTGGCCTGCAAGGGCGAGGCGGGTGCCAAGGCGGCCGGCAAGCTTCGCCTCGAAGGGCGGGACTACCTCGTCCAGGAAGGCGATGTGATGCACTTCCGATTCAACGTCTGAGGCGGTTGCTGGCCTCGGAGCGGGGGTGAATCGGCCGAGTCGGCTCTTTTTTCCCTAAACGAGCTTGACTCTCCCCCGACCTTGGGTGACAATTGCGGGCTTCGTCCGGGTCGTGAGTGATTTCGGGCGAGTGACGGAAGAGATGAGGTTCTGACAGACAGCATCGGTAGTCGAGCACCTGGAGGGGTACTCAAGCGGTCAACGAGGGCAGACTGTAAATCTGCTGGCTATGCCTTCGCAGGTTCGAATCCTGCCCCCTCCACCACTTCCGTCGAAAGATTTGGAAGCGTGCTTGAACGCTGAGCGGGTGTAGTTCAATGGTAGAACCTCAGCCTTCCAAGCTGATGATGTGGGTTCGATTCCCATCACCCGCTCCAACAATTTGATGTACCGCGCCCGCGTAGCTCAGGCGGTAGAGCACTCCCTTGGTAAGGGAGAGGTCACTGGTTCGAGTCCAGTCGTGGGCACCATTTTTTTCAGCGCTGCGTTCGAAGTTCGAGTTGCGCGTCGCTGTGGTTTTTGACTCAACAACTTGAAGGAAACGGAGTTCCAGGCTCATGTCCAAGGAAAAATTTGAACGTAGCAAGCCGCACGTGAATGTGGGCACGATTGGTCACGTTGACCACGGCAAGACGACGCTGACGGCTGCGCTGACGAAGGTCTGCGCTGAAGCCCGTGGCGGTGACTTCAAGGCCTACGATCAGATTGACAACGCGCCGGAAGAGCGTGCGCGTGGTATCACGATTGCCACGGCGCACGTCGAGTACGAGTCGGACGCTCGTCACTACGGCCACGTGGACTGCCCGGGTCACGCTGACTACGTGAAGAACATGATCACGGGTGCGGCGCAGATGGACGGTGCCATTCTGGTGGTGTCGGCGGCCGATGGCCCGATGCCGCAGACGCGCGAGCACATTCTGCTGGCTCGTCAGGTGGGCGTGCCGTACATCCTGGTCTTCCTGAACAAGGCGGACATGGTGGATGACGCGGAGCTGCTGGAGCTGGTCGAGATGGAAGTTCGCGAGCTGCTGAGCGACTACGACTTCCCGGGTGACGACACCCCGATCATCACCGGTTCGGCGCTGAAGGCGCTGGAAGGTGATCAGAGCGACATCGGCGTGCCGGCGATCATGAAGCTGGTCGAGGCGATGGACGAGTACATTCCGGAGCCGGAGCGTGCGCTGGACAAGCCGTTCCTGATGCCGATCGAAGACGTGTTCTCGATTTCCGGTCGCGGTACGGTGGTGACGGGTCGTGTCGAGCGCGGCATCGTTCACGTCGGTGACGAGATCGAGATCGTGGGCATCAAGGACACGACCAAGACGACCTGTACGGGTGTGGAGATGTTCCGCAAGCTGCTGGACCAGGGTCAGGCGGGTGACAACGTGGGCGTTCTGCTGCGTGGCACGAAGCGTGACGAGGTCGAGCGCGGTCAGGTTCTGGCCAAGCCGGGCACGATCACCCCGCACACCAAGTTCGAAGCCGAAGTCTATGTCCTGAGCAAGGACGAAGGCGGCCGTCACACGCCGTTCTTCAAGGGCTACCGTCCGCAGTTCTACTTCCGTACGACGGACGTGACGGGTTCGGTGGAGCTGCCGGAAGGCGTCGAGATGGTGATGCCGGGCGACAACGTGCAGATGCAGGTGGAGCTGATCGCTCCGATCGCGATGGAAGAAGGCCTGCGTTTTGCCATTCGTGAAGGCGGCCGCACCGTCGGTGCCGGCGTCGTTGCCAAGATTCACGAATAAGTCCGACAGGACCGATCGCGGAAGTCAGTGTCCGGCGCAGCTGGGCACTGGCTTCGGCATCTTCGCAGCAAGGATTGTTGTGAAGACGAGTTTCAAGAGATAGGCGAGTAGCTCAACTGGCAGAGCAGCGGTCTCCAAAACCGCAGGTTGGGGGTTCGAGTCCCTCCTCGCCTGCCACCTCATTCCAAGGCAAAGACTTCGATTTCTATGGCAGCCGAAAAGACATCAGCTCGCGATAACGTCATGTGGGCCCTGGGCCTGCTGGTTCTGCTGGCCGGCGTGGTCGGGTTCTTCCAGTTCTCGGGCGAAGTCATGACCCTGATCCGGGTCGTCGGCCTGCTGGTCGCAGCCGGCATTGCCCTGGCGCTCGTGGCGAAGACCGCCCGCGGTCGTGACATGTTCGCGTTCCTGCGCGAGACCGATGTCGAGCGCCGCAAGGTGGTCTGGCCGACCCGCCAGGAGACCCTGCAGACGACGCTGATGGTGATCGTGATCACCGTGATCGTCGCCATCCTGCTGTTCCTGATGGACACGGTCTTCGGTTGGGTGGTGCGCCGCCTGATCGGCGCCTCCGGAGGCAGTTGATGGCCAAGCAGTGGTACGTCGTCCACGCCTATTCCGGCTTCGAGAAGTCGGTGAAGCGCTCCCTCGAGGAGCGCATTCGTCGTGCCGGGATGGAAGAGTACTTCGGCGAGATTCTCGTGCCGACCGAAGAGGTCGTCGAGATGAAGAAGGGCGTCAAGCGTCGCAGTGAGCGCAAGTTCTTCCCCGGATACGTGCTCGTCGAAATGGAAATGAACGACGACAGCTGGCACCTGGTCAAGGACGTGCCGAAGGTGCTCGGTTTCATCGGCGGTCGTCAGGACCGTCCGGCGCCGATCACCCAGCGCGAAGCCGATGCCATTCTGCAGCGCGTCCAGGAAGGCGTCGACAAGCCGCGGCCGAAGGTGCTCTTCGAGCCGGGCGAAATGGTTCGGGTCACCGATGGCCCGTTCAACGATTTCAGTGGTGTGGTCGAAGAGATCAACTACGAAAAGAGCCGTCTGCGCGTGGCCGTTTCGATCTTCGGCCGCTCGACGCCGGTGGAACTGGATTTCCAGCAGGTGGAAAAACTCTGACAGAGTTTTTCCATCCCGGGCCCGACCCGGGATCCAGCGTCTTGCTTGCAGGATGCTGAAAAAGAACACCATCCCGGGCCCGACCCGGGTTCCAGCGTCTTGTTTGCAGGATGCTGAAAAAGAACACCATCCCGGGCCCGACCCGGGATCCAGCGTCTTGCGAGCAGGATGCTGAAAAAAGAAGTACGCAACGCAAAACGCGTTGATTTGAAGACCCACGACCGAATCGGTCGTGAACAACCCATAGACGGGGAGCCGGCGGCCCATTGAGTGGCCCGGCGCTCGAACCCGAGGAGACATGTTACATGGCCAAGAAAGTAAAAAGCTACATCAAGCTGCAGGTGCCGGCCGGTCAGGCCAACCCCAGCCCGCCGGTCGGTCCGGCACTGGGTCAGCACGGTGTCAACATCATGGAATTCTGCAAGGCCTTCAATGCATCGACCCAGTCGATCGAAGCCGGCATGCCGATTCCCGTGGTCATCACCGTCTACAGCGACCGCAGCTTCACCTTCGTCACCAAGACTCCGCCGGCCGCAGTCCTGCTGCGCAAGGCTGCCAAGATCCAGAAGGGCAGTGGTGAGCCGAATACGCGCAAGGTCGGTACCGTCAACCGCGATCAGCTCGAAGAGATCGCCAAGATGAAAGAACCCGATCTGACGGCCGCAGACATGGACGCCGCCGTGCGCACCATCGCCGGTACCGCCCGCAGCATGGGCCTGAACGTGGAAGGAGTCGAATAATGGCCAGAGGTAAGCGTCTTCGCGCCGCGCGCGAGCAGATTGAAGCGGGCAAGGTCTACGCCATCGAAGAGGCCCTGGAGCTTCTGAAGTCCGTCAGCAAGGTCAAGTTCACCGAGTCCGTGGACGTGGCGATCCGTCTGGGCGTGGATCCGCGCAAGTCGGATCAGGTCGTTCGTGGCGCCATCGTCATGCCGAACGGCACGGGCAAGAGCGTCCGCGTCGCCGTCTTCGCCCAGGGCGAGAACGCCGACAAGGCCAAGGCTGCCGGTGCCGACATCGTCGGTTTCGAAGACCTGGCTGAAACGATCAAGAGTGGCACCATCGATTTCGATGTCTGTATCGCCACCCCGGACGCCATGCGTGTCGTCGGTCGCCTGGGTACGGTGCTGGGTCCGCGTGGCCTGATGCCGAACCCGAAGGTGGGCACCGTCACGCCGGATGTCGAGACCGCGGTCAAGAACGCCAAGGCAGGTCAGGTGCAGTTCCGTACCGACAAGGCCGGCATCATCCACGCCACCATCGGCAAGGCCGATTTCGACGTGGACAAGCTGAAGGGCAACCTGCAGGCGCTCGTGTCCGAACTGGTCAAGATCAAGCCGCCGGCCGCCAAGGGTCAGTACCTGCGCAAGCTGGCAGTCTCGACGACCATGGGTCCGGGCGTCCCGGTCGATACCGGCTCGCTGGGCCTGTAAGCATTGTTTTCCTGCTTCCGGCTCGGTCGGAAGCAGCTTTGGAAAAAGGAAGGGCAGGGAAGAGCCTGGGCTCGAACCTTCCCCTCCCGGGCGATCGCTTCCGCTTCGACAGGGAGGCGCCCGTCCAAGACCGCGGGTCGTTGGTGAGTCTCGATCGATCACCACGGTAATGGTTCGCCGCCCGCGCAGATGGTGTCGCCCGATCCCGATTTTTTGGGAAACGGCCACCGAAAGGGTCCGGGCCCGAGTGAAAGCTGGGATTCCGGAATGTGAGCGGATTTCGGGTTTGATGCCTGAAATCCAACTGAAGATGGAGGTAGCCAATGGCGCTCACTCTTGAGCAGAAAAAGGCGGTAGTGGCGGAAGTGTCCGTGGTGGCGCAGTCTGCCCACTCTGCTGTTGCTGCCGAGTACCGTGGTCTGACCGTCGGGGAAATGACCGACCTGCGTGCCAAGGCGCGCAAGGAAGGAGTTTTCCTGAAGGTGGCCAAGAACACGCTGGTGCGCCGAGCCGTTGAGGGTACCGACTTCGAATGCATGGCCGAGGAACTGACCGGTCCGCTGCTGTTCGCCTTTTCCATGGAGGATCCGGGCGCCGCAGCACGACTGATCAAGGACTTTGCCAAGGGTAATGATCGTCTGATCGCCAAGCTGGTTGCCATCGGGGCCCAGCTTTACGATGCCAGCGAGCTGGAGCGTCTGTCGAAGATGCCGACTCGCGACCAGGCCATTGCCATGCTGATGGGTGTCATGAAGGCGCCGATCGAGAAGTTCGTTCGTACTCTTGCGGAACCGCATGCCAAGCTGGTTCGGACCGTTGCCGCGGTGCGCGACAGCAAGCAAGCTGCCTGAGTTTGACCTGTACGTTCCGGGCCACGTTTGACGTGACCCGTTCACAACTTTTGGAGAGTAAAGAAAATGGCCGTTTCGAAAGAAGACATTCTGGAAACCATTTCCAACATGAGCGTGATGGAGGTTGTCGACCTCATCGAAGCCATGGAAGAGAAGTTTGGCGTGTCCGCAGCCGCTCCGGTTGCCGTGGCTGCTGGCCCGGCTGCTGGCGGTGAAGCCGCTGCTGCTGAAGAGAAGACCGAGTTCGACGTCATCCTGGCGAGCTTCGGCTCCAACAAGGTCGGCGTGATCAAGGCCGTCCGCGGCATCACCGGCCTGGGTCTGAAGGAAGCCAAGGACCTGGTCGAAGGCGCTCCGGCACCGCTGAAGGAAGGCGTGTCGAAGGACGAAGCCGAAGACGTCAAGAAGCAGCTGGAAGAAGCAGGCGCGACCGTCGAGGTCAAGTAAGCTCATCGCTGCTGCTGCGTCATAAGCAACGCAAGGGCTGGGTGCCGGAATGGCACCCGGCCCGTTGCTGTTTCTGAAACAGCGATGAGACGGGCTGATCTGGCTTGTACCGGGTGCCAGGATCAGCACGGTAATGCAAACCCGGCCGAAGCAATCTCTTTAAGTGGGTACGACGCTCATGAGTTACTCCTTCACGGAAAAGAAGCGCATTCGCAAGAACTTCGGCAAGCACCCTCAGGTGCTGGAAGTTCCCTTTCTGCTGTCCACCCAGATCGATTCCTATCGTCAGTTCCTGCAGGTCGATCGGCCTGAGCACGAGCGCGACGAGATCGGTCTGCACGGGGCGCTGTCATCGGTCTTCCCGATCGTCAGCTATTCTGGCAATGCGGCGCTGGAGTACGTGAGCTACAAGCTCGGCGAACCCGAGTTCGATGTCACCGAGTGCAAGCTGCGCGGCATGAGCTATGGTGCTCCGCTGCGCGTGACCGTGCGTCTCGTAATCTACGACAAGGACAGCCCGGCGCGCAACAAGAAGGTCAAGGAGGTCAAGGAGCAGGACGTCTACATGGGCGATCTGCCGCTGATGACCGACACCGGCACCTTCATCGTCAACGGCACCGAGCGCGTCATCGTCAACCAGATGCACCGCTCACCCGGCGTGTTCTTCGACCACGATCGTGGCAAGACCCACTCGTCCGGCAAGCTGCTGTTCTCGGCCCGCGTGATTCCCTACCGTGGCTCCTGGCTGGACTTCGAGTTCGACCCGAAGGATTGCATCTTCACCCGTATCGACCGTCGCCGGAAGCTGCCGGTGACGATTCTTCTCCGTGCCCTGGGCATGGAAGAAGAACAGATCCTCGATTACTTCTTCGAGAAGACCAAGGTCACGCTGCGCAAGAGCGACGCCAAGGTCGATCTGGTCGCGCAGCGTCTGCGTGGCGAGAACGCCCTGTTCGACATTGTCGACAACGACGGCAACGTGATCGTCGCCAAGGACCGCCGCATCACCGCGCGCCACGTCAAGCTGATCGACGAAGCCGGCGTCAAGACCCTGGATGTGCCGGACGACTACCTGATCGGCAAGATCCTCGCCCACAACGTGGTCGACACGGAGACCGGCGAGCTGGTCGCCAGTGCCAACGACGAGATCACCGAAGAGGTGCTCGAGGCGATGCGCGAGGCCAAGGTCAAGAAGTTCGACATCCTGTATGTCAACGATCTGGACCAGGGTCCGTACATTTCCAATACCTTGCGCATCGATTCCACCTCCAGCGAGTTGGAAGCCCTGTGGGAAATCTACAAGATGATGCGCCCGGGCGAGCCGCCGACCAAGGAAGCGGCCCAGAACCTGTTCAAGAACCTGTTCTTCACCGAAGAGCGCTACGACCTGTCGGCCGTCGGCCGGATGAAGTTCAACCGTCGCGTCGGTCGCAAGGAAATCACCGGCCCGGGCGTCCTCGACCAGGACGACATCCTGTCGGTGCTGCGCGTGCTGATCGACATCCGCAACGGTAACGGCACGGTTGACGACATCGACCACCTCGGCAACCGCCGCGTTCGTTCCGTCGGCGAAATGGCCGAGAACGTGTTCCGCATCGGTCTGGTCCGCGTCGAGCGCGCGGTCCGCGAGCGTCTCAGCGTGGCCGAGAGCGAAGGCCTGGCCCCGCAGGACTTGATCAATGCCAAGCCGGTGGCCGCCGCGGTTAAGGAGTTCTTCGGCTCCTCGCAGCTGTCCCAGTTCATGGATCAGAACAACCCGCTGTCGGAAGTCACCCACAAGCGCCGCGTCTCGGCTCTGGGCCCGGGCGGTCTGACCCGCGAGCGTGCCGGCTTCGAAGTGCGCGACGTGCACCCGACCCACTACGGCCGTCTGTGCCCGATCGAAACGCCGGAAGGTCCGAACATCGGCCTGATCAACTCGCTGGCCGTCTATTCGCGCACCAACCAGTACGGTTTCCTGGAAACGGCCTATCGCAAGGTCGTCGACGGCAAGGTCACGCAGGAAGTCGAGTACCTGTCGGCGATCGAAGAGGGCGATTACGTGATCGCCCAGGCCAACGCCGATCTGGACGACAAGAACCAGTTCAAGGAAGAGCTGATTCCCTGCCGCTACCAGGGTGAATTCACCCTGAAGCAGACCTCGGAAGTCGATTACATGGACGTCTCGCCGCGACAGATCGTCTCGGTGGCGGCTTCCCTGGTGCCCTTCCTCGAGCACGATGACGCCAACCGCGCACTGATGGGCTCGAACATGCAGCGTCAGGCCGTGCCGACCCTGCGCGTCGACAAGCCCCTGGTCGGTACCGGCATGGAGCGCGCCGTGGCCACCGACTCCGGTGTCACCACCGTGGCCCGTCGCGGCGGGATCGTCGACCAGGTCGACGCAGGCCGTATCGTGGTCCGCGCCAACGAAGAGGAAGTGGGCGAGGACGATCCGGGTGTGGATATCTACAACCTGGTCAAGTACCAGCGCTCGAACCAGAACACCTGCATGAACCAGCGTCCGCTGGTCAAGGTGGGCGACAAGGTCGCGCGCCGTGACGTGCTGGCCGATGGCCCGTCGACCGACCTCGGTGAGCTGGCCCTGGGCCAGAACATGCTGGTCGCCTTCATGCCCTGGAACGGCTACAACTTCGAGGATTCGATCCTGATCTCGGAGCGCGTCGTCCAGGAAGACCGTTTCACCTCGATCCACATCGAAGAGCTGACCTGTGTCGCTCGCGACACGAAGCTTGGCACGGAAGAAATTTCGGCCGACCTGCCGAACGTCGGCGAGTCGACGCTGGCCAAGCTGGACGAGTCCGGCATCGTCTTCATCGGTGCCGAGGTCAAGGCCGGCGACATCCTCGTCGGCAAGGTCACGCCGAAGGGCGAGACCCAGCTGACGCCGGAAGAGAAGCTGCTGCGCGCGATCTTCGGCGAGAAGGCCTCGGACGTGAAGGACACCAGCCTGCGCGTGCCGACGGGCATGGACGGCACGGTCATCGACGTCCAGGTCTTCACCCGTGAGGGCGTCGACAAGGATGCTCGCGCCATCGCGATCGAAAAGGAAGAGCTGCGCCAGGTGCGCAAGGACCTCGACGATCAGCTGCGCATCATGGAAGACGCGATCTTCGCCCGCCTCGAGTCCGTCCTGGTCGGCAAGGTCGCCGACAAGGGTCCGTCGGGCATCAAGAAGGGCGACAAGGTCACGGCCAGCTACCTGGCCGATCTGAAGCGCGACGACTGGTTCAAGCTGCGCATGCGCAACGACGAAGCCCAGGACCTGCTCGAGCGAGCCGCGCGTCAGATCGAGAAGCAGCGCAAGCTGTTCGACAAGCGCTTCGAAGAGAAGAAGGGCAAGATCACCCGCGGTGACGATCTGGCGCCGGGCGTGCTGAAGATGGTCAAGGTCTACCTGGCCGTCAAGCGTCGCATGCAGCCGGGCGACAAGATGGCCGGCCGCCACGGAAACAAGGGCGTGATCTCGACCATCGTTCCCGTCGAAGACATGCCGTTCCAGGCCGACGGCACGCCGGTCGACATCGTCCTGAACCCGCTGGGCGTGCCTTCGCGCATGAACATCGGTCAGGTGCTCGAAACGCATCTGGGCTGGGCGGCCCGTGGCCTGGGTCACAAGATCCAGGGCATGATCGAAGCGAATGAATCGACCGCCAAGATCCGCAAGTTCCTGGGTGAGGTCTATAACTCCGACCGTGATCGCGTCGACATGAGCGAATTCACCGACGAGGAAATCCAGGAAATGGCCGGCAACCTGACCGGTGGTGTGCCGATGGCCACGCCGGTGTTCGACGGTGCCGAGGAGAAGGAGATCAAGCGCCTGCTGAAGATGGCCGATCTGCCCGAATCCGGCCAGACCACCCTCTATGACGGCCGAACCGGCAACGCCTTCGACCGCCCGGTGACCGTGGGCTACATGTACATGCTCAAGCTCAACCACCTGGTGGATGACAAGATGCACGCCCGTTCAACCGGTCCGTACAGCCTGGTGACGCAGCAGCCGCTGGGTGGCAAGGCCCAGTTCGGTGGTCAGCGCTTCGGGGAGATGGAGGTCTGGGCACTGGAAGCCTACGGTGCCGCCTACACCCTGCAGGAAATGCTGACCGTGAAGTCCGACGATGTCGCTGGTCGAAACCAGATGTACAAGTCCATCGTCGATGGCAACAACCAGATGACGGCCGGCATGCCGGAATCCTTCAACGTGCTCGTGAAGGAAATCCGCTCGCTCGGTATCAACATCGAACTCGAAGAGTCCTGAGTCCAGGAGGAGTCTGCAAATGCGCGACCTGTTCAATCTCTACAAGCGTCAGAATCAGATCACCGATTTCGACGCCATTCGCATCGGACTGGCTCCGCCGGAGCTGATCCGCTCCTGGTCCTTTGGTGAGGTCAAGAAGCCCGAGACCATCAACTACCGCACCTTCAAGCCCGAGCGTGAGGGCCTGTTCTGTGCCGCGATCTTCGGTCCGATCAAGGACTACGAATGCCTCTGCGGCAAGTACAAGCGCATGAAGCACCGCGGCGTGAAGTGCGAGAAGTGCGGCACCGAAGTCACTCTGACCAAGGTCCGCCGTGAGCGCATGGGTCACATCGATCTGGCCTCGCCGGTGGCGCACATCTGGTTCCTGAAGTCGCTGCCGAGCCGCATCGGCCTGATGCTGGACATGACCCTGCGCGACATCGAGCGCATCCTGTACTTCGAGTCCTACCTGGTGCTCGATCCGGGCATGACGCCGCTCGAGCGCGGTCAGCTCCTGACCGACGAGCAGTATTTCGAGGCGGTCGAGGAGTACGGTGACGAGTTCGAAGCCAAGATGGGTGCCGAGGCGGTCTTCGACCTGCTGAAGAACATCGATCTGAATGGCGAGCTGAACCAGCTGCGCGAAGACATCGCGGCGACCAACTCCGAGACCAAGATCAAGCGCCTGACCAAGCGGATCAAGCTGATGGAGGCGTTCATCGAGTCGGGCAACCGTCCCGAGTACATGATCCTGACGGTGCTGCCGGTGCTGCCACCCGATCTGCGCCCGCTGGTGCCGCTCGACGGTGGTCGTTTCGCGACTTCGGATCTGAACGATCTGTACCGCCGCGTGATCAACCGCAACAACCGTCTGCGTCGTCTGCTGGACCTGAACGCCCCGGACATCATCGTGCGCAACGAAAAGCGCATGCTGCAGGAATCCGTCGATGCCCTGCTGGACAACGGCCGCCGTGGTCGTGCCATCACGGGCACGAACAAGCGACCGCTGAAGTCCCTGGCCGACATGATCAAGGGCAAGCAGGGTCGCTTCCGTCAGAACCTGCTCGGCAAGCGCGTCGACTACTCGGGCCGTTCGGTCATCGTGGTCGGTCCGACGCTGAAGCTGCACGAGTGCGGGTTGCCGAAGAAGATGGCCCTGGAGCTGTTCAAGCCCTTCATCTTCTCCAAGCTGCAGCGTCGTGGCCTGGCCATGACCATCAAGGCGGCCAAGAAGCTCGTCGAGCGCGAGGAAGGCGAGGTCTGGGACATTCTCGAGGAAGTCATCCGCGAGCACCCGGTCATGCTGAACCGTGCGCCGACCCTTCACCGTCTCGGCATCCAGGCCTTCGAGCCGGTGCTGATCGAGGGCAAGGCCATCCAGCTGCACCCGCTGGTCTGTACCGCCTTCAACGCCGACTTCGACGGCGACCAGATGGCCGTGCACGTGCCGCTGAGCCTCGAGGCCCAGCTGGAAGCCCGTGCCCTGATGATGTCGTCGAACAACATCCTGTCGCCGGCCAACGGTGAGCCGATCATCGTCCCGACCCAGGACGTGGTGCTGGGTCTGTACTACATGACCCGTCACCTGCCGGGCGCGAAGGGCGAGGGCATGTTCTTCTCCAGCGTCGGCGAAGTGCATCGTGCCTACGCCAACCGCCAGGTCGAGTTGCAGGCCGCCGTCACGGTCCGCATCCGCGAGCTGCAGATCGACGAGGAGGGCAACAGGACCGAAGTCGTCAGCCGCCAGGAAACGACCGTCGGTCGAGCCCTGCTGTGGGAGATCGTGCCCAAGGGCATGCCCTTCTCGGCCATCAACCAGGTGCTGAAGAAGAAGCAGATCTCCAAGCTCATCGACGAGTGCTACCGTACCCTGGGTCTCAAGCAGACCGTGGTCTTCGCCGACCAGCTGATGTACACCGGCTTCGCCTATTCCACGCGTGCCGGCGTCTCGATCGGCCTCGACGACCTTCAGGTTCCGCCCGAGAAGAAGGAAATCCTCGAGCGTGCCGAGAAGGAAATCCTCGACATCCAGAACCAGTATGCGTCGGGTGTCGTGACCGCCGGCGAGCGCTACAACAAGGTGGTCGACATCTGGTCGCGCACGAACGAAGAAGTCGCGCGCGCCATGATGAAGCGCATCGGCAAGGAAACCCGCGTCGACATCGACGGCAACGAGGTCGAAGAAGATTCGATGAACTCGATCTTCATCATGGCCGACTCCGGGGCCCGTGGTTCCGCCGCCCAGATCCGTCAGCTGGCCGGGATGCGAGGCCTGATGGCCAAGCCGGACGGCTCGATCATCGAAACGCCCATCACCGCCAACTTCCGTGAAGGTCTGAACGTACTCCAGTACTTCATCTCCACCCACGGTGCCCGTAAGGGTCTGGCCGATACGGCGCTGAAGACCGCCAACTCCGGTTACCTGACCCGTCGTCTCGTCGACGTGGCCCAGGACCTGGTCGTCATCGAAGAGGATTGCGGCACCGAGCAGGGTCTCGAAATGCTGCCGATCGTTGAAGGTGGTGACGTGGTCGAGCCGCTGCGCGAGCGTATCCTCGGTCGCGTCGTGGCCGAGAACGTGTACAAGGCCGACAGCGACGACGTGCTCTGCCCGCGCGGCACCCTGCTCGACGAGAAGTGGGTCAACGAGCTCGAAGCCAACGGCGTCGACCGCGTGCTGGTCCGTTCGCCGATCACCTGCGAAACCAAGCACGGCATCTGCGCCGAGTGCTACGGTCGCGACCTGGCTCGCGGCACCCTGGTCAACCAGGGCGAGGCCGTGGGCGTCATCGCTGCCCAGTCGATCGGTGAGCCGGGTACCCAGCTGACCATGCGTACCTTCCACATCGGTGGTGCCGCATCGCGTTCCGTCGCGATCGACCACATCGAAGTGAAGTCCGCCGGTTCCGTCCGCTTCTACAACCTGAAGTCGGTCGAGAACGCCGAAGGCAAGCTGGTCGCCGTGTCCCGCTCCGGCGAGCTGTCGGTGATCGACAGCCACGGCCGTGAGCGTGAGCGCTACAAGATCCCGTACGGTGCGATCCTGAGCGTCAAGGAAGGCGACAAGGTCGACATCGGCCAGAACGTGGCCAACTGGGATCCGCACACCCACCCGATCGTCTCGGAAGTGGCCGGTATCGCCAGCTTCCAGGACTTCATCGGCGGCGTGACCGTGACCGAAGAGATCGATGACATCACGGGCCTGAGCTCGATGGTCGTCACCGATCCGAAGAAGCGCGGCAGCGAAGGCAAGGACCTGCGTCCGATCATTCGCCTGCTGGACAAGAAGGGCAAGCCGCTCAATATCCCGAACACCGAGCAGTTGGCCCAGTACTTCCTGCCGGCCGGGGCCGTGATCAACGCCACCGATGGCCAGGAAATCCGCGTCGGTGACATCATCGCGCGTATTCCGCAGGAGTCGTCCAAGACCCGTGACATCACCGGTGGTCTGCCGCGAGTCGCCGACCTGTTCGAAGCCCGCAAGCCCAAGGAAGGCGCCATCCTGGCCGAAGCCTCGGGTGTGGTCAGCTTCGGCAAGGAGACCAAGGGCAAGCAGCGTCTGGTCATCACCGACGAGAACGGCGAAGCCCACGAGGAGCTGATTCCGAAGTGGCGTCAGGTGCTGGTCTTCGAAGGTGAGCACGTGGAGAAGGGCGAAACCGTCGTCGACGGCGAGCCGAACCCGCATGACATCCTGCGCCTGCTGGGCGTGGAGCGTCTGGCCGACTACCTGGTCCAGGAGATTCAGGACGTCTACCGACTGCAGGGCGTGAAGATCAACGACAAGCACATCGAGGTGATCATTCGCCAGATGCTGCGCAAGGTCGAAGTGCTCGATGCGGGCGACAGCAAGTTCCTTCGTGGCGAGCAGGTCGACCAGATCCGCGTCCAGGAAGAGAACGAGCGTCTCGAAGCCGACGGCCTGCAGCCCTGCCGTTACCTGAACGTGCTGCTGGGCATCACCAAGGCCTCGCTGGCGACCGAGTCGTTCATCTCGGCGGCGTCCTTCCAGGAGACCACGCGCGTACTGACCGACGCGGCCGTTCGCGGCACCGTCGACAACCTGCGCGGTCTGAAGGAAAACGTCATCGTGGGTCGTCTGATCCCGGCCGGTACCGGTCGCGTGGCCATGGCTCGCCGCAAGGCCCAGCGCGACGCGCACCAGGACACGGAAGCCGAGCTGGCCGCACTGCTCCGCGCCTCCGAAGCCGAGCAGACCGAAAGCACCACCGCCGGCGACGCCGAGTAAGGCCCGTCGTCAACCCGGTTCCGGCCACTGGCCGGCCCGGTACTAAAAAGAGAAAGCCACCGTGGGGCGACCTGCGGTGGCTTTTTTGTGGATTGACCGAGATGCTGCTAGACAAGTAGGTCGGGGTCACACGCGCAAACGCCCGCCTGCGAAGCGCTTTTTGCCGTTGGCAAGCCGCATTTTGCACTCCGACTGCGCTCCCGACGATCGGAGAATGATTGCCCACCTGGAATCAGGTTATCCACCAACCTTCAATGCCTCGACTGGCAAAACCCGGATTACACAAGCCCTGTTAGATATCGCTTGAATGTCATCCATGGGCGCCACTCACGGTGTTGTCGCCGGGTCGATCCTGTGGCAAGGTGGCCTGGTGTTGGAATTGGACTCGGTATGGCGCCGCCCGTCCAGTCTCGTCTCTGCAAATGATCCATGTGCCGTCGGGCAAGCATTTCGTCAACCCTGGAAGCCAATCTTGGGTTTCGGTTGCTCAGGATCTTCGCTGCTTGGTTCAATGCTTGACGGACCTGGCTAGCTGGGCGGATTGCGCAGAATCAGGGGACTTGCTATGAGGATTTCTGTAAAGAAGGTTCTGGTGTGCAGCTGGGTGCTGCTTGCAGCAATCTTCGTTCTGCTGAGTTACCTGCCAGGCATCCCAATTGGCGCAAGTGTTTTCGCTTTCTTTCTGCTGTTTATCGTCAATACGGTGCTTGCGGCCATTGGCTGGAGCCATTTCCAGAAACAGTTCAAATCGCCTCGGTACAAGGAATAGCAGCTTGAGTCATGCGACGAGCACGCCCTGGCCCCTGAAAGCCAAGATGTTTTTTATGCCGAGATTTCATCTCAAGGTCTTAGCGGGGCTGGATCAGCATTATTCTCCAGACCGTGAATGGCGTGACGGAAGAGTTCGATGAGAACGGTGTCGATCTTTCTGGCCTTGATCGTATTGGGCTGCAAACCGGCGTCGGACGAGAGGGCGCTCAGATCCGCATTCTCCCAGGCCCTTGAAAACCGGGACGTCGATGCATCGATCGATAGTTTCGAGCGCCTTGCGAGTGACTATCACGTCACCGGCAGCGATACGGTGGAGGCGGCCTGGCTGATGCTTCACTGCAAAGGCGACCTGGAGTCCGCGCTCGACCACCTCGGACGAATTCAGCCAGAAACGATCTTGCAGAATACACGTTACCCTAACCTCGAACATCAGACGCCCGATGCGCTTCAGCGCCTGAACGTACACTACTATCGCTCTTTTCACAGCCTCTACGCTTTCGCGACGTGCCTTGTTGAGGACTATGCGGAATGCCAGACAGTTACTCAGAATGCATTGGCCAGCATCCTGGGAGATGCGGAATCCGAGCAGGACAGGATGGATGGCTGGGTCTCTGTGGAGGTCCAGGATCTCCGGTGGCTGCAATCATTGAATGAAGAAGAATTACGGGCTCAACTGAGCCAACAATTGCATCAGTCAATGGAAGCCTGTTCGAACCAAAGAGCGAGATGAGGATGTTCAGTCAATGCCGATCGAGCGGTCGCAAACGGCAGCCCGGGCATGTAATTTCAGGCGGCAGGATGGCCATAGCAGATGACGGTCGCAGTCTGAGCAGACAGCTTAGTTCGTCCATTGAATGGATGACATCCAACGGCAGGACATCCACGACGTTCTACCCAGAAGCGGCTTTTCCTGTCGGTTGTTAATTTGTTGGGGATTGGGCTAGTTTCGATCGCCGCGAGTAGCTAAGGGAAGGGTGCTACCCCGACTTTTCGATGAGTCGAGCACGACAAGCAGCCAGCGATCGCTGGCCAATCAATATTCAAAAAAGCTCGACTATTCGGTCTGCTGTCGCATCAGGATTCGGGCGCGCTCGCTACCGACGCCCTTCATCCACGCATGACGGCATTCCGCCGTTGCTTCTTCCGCATCTCCGCAGCCTTGGCCATCAACGCTTCGGCCGACCCAATGGCCCGGTAGTAGCGGCTTTCGGTGCCGTGGACACGGCGTAGCCATGCTTTCGGGTGCCGGGAGAGGGACCAGACGATGTCGGGGGCGACAGCCGCTACTGAAGGCTTCATGCGGTCGAGCTTGTTGGGGTGGACCTGCTCGCCGGTCCACTGCACCAGGTCCAGATAACTGGACTCGCTCATGCCCAGCAGGGCATTGGCATCGATGCCGGCGACAGGCTTGAGCGGCCGCTGCGCCTTTCGGTAGCTGAACTGCCGTCGATCTCCTGCGCGATCTTTGATCCGAGCCTCGACCGAAGTGTGGGCAGAACCCTCCCAGGTCTCGGCCATTACGGCTCGCACCGGATTCAGATCAACTTAGGCCATGGCCGAGACCACAGCTTGCTGCTCCAGTAAGGCCTGGCACTTGACCTTCGAATTGAAATTGCTCGAAGCCCGACCGTCCGGCACAAGTGCGGTCGGTTCCGGTTCGACGCTTCTGGCCTCCGGCCAGCCACACCACGCCTTCATCCCGCGCTGGCCCGGTCGGCGACGGCTCAGCAGCAGCTGCCGTCCGCGCGTTTCCCCTATCGTCTCCGGACAAGCTCTGAGCCGATGTGCGCTTCCCGCCAGGCTCGGCATTGGTAGGAGTGATCCTTTTTTGAGAGAACCAAGATGTGTACCCGATTTTTGCTGTTTGTCTGGCTGCTTGCCCTCCTTCCCCTGGCCCTGGCCCAGGCCCAGGTCGACGCTGACGACACGCCGCAGGAGGCCGCCAACAAGCGGATCGCGCTGGGCTTCTACCAGGACCTCTGGGGCAGCGACAACACCGACCGCTACCGCGACTACCTGGCCGACGAGTACGTCGTCCATGACATCGGCGGACGCAATGGCGTGACCGAGCCAGCGGTCGAGCAGATGCGCATCGCCGATCGTTTCTGGGACAGCGGGACGATGGATTTCGAGCTGGATTACCAGATTGCCGAGGGGGATCTCGTCGCCACCCGCTGGATCTGGCGCTACGAGCCCGAGACCCTGCTGATGAAATTTCTCTTCGGCTCGACCTCGATCCCCATCATCAACGTCTTCCGGATCGAGGACGGGAAGATCGTCGAGCTCTGGAACCATCGCCACGATATCGACACGGGAATCACCCGGGTCTTCGTCCTGATGGGCTTCGGCCTGGGCCTGCTGGTCGCTCTGATCCCCACCGTCATCGCCATTCGCCTGCGTCGCAAGCTCCGGCGCCTGCAGTCGAGTTGAGCCGTGATGTCGCCCGCGCCCGGCCGTTTCCGGCAGACCGCCCATCCTTGAAGAGGATTTTCCCATGTCACCCATTCGTACCCTGACCGTCTTCCTGCCGCTGGCCTGGCTGCTTCTGGCACCGCCAGCGTCCTTTGCCCAGTCCGACTCCAGCGAGCTCCGAGCCGCCGTCACGGTCACGGGCGTCCGCGCGCATCAGGCCGCCCTTCAGGCCATCGCCGACGGCAACGGCGGTACGCGCCTGGCCGGAACGCCCGGTTACACCGCCTCGGCGACCTACGTGGCCGATCAGCTGAGTACGGCTGGCTATTCGGTGGTGCTCGAGCCGTTCAGCTTCGAGTACTTCGAGGAGTTGGTGCCCGCCGAGTTTTCGCAGCTGGCGCCCGTGGCCGCGAGCTACCCCTATTCGGATCCCACCGGCTTTTATACGTTTACCTATTCCGGGAGCGGTGACGTCACGGCGGCCGTCGAAGCCGTCGATGTGCAGGTCCCGCCCGGTGCCGTGGCCAATAGCTCCACCAGTGGTTGCGAGGCGTCGGATTTTGCCGGCTTCACGGCCGGCAGCATTGCGCTGCTGCAGCGCGGTTCCTGCACCTTTGCCCTCAAGGTCCAGAACGCCGAGGCGGCGGGCGCCTCGGCCGTGATCATCTTCAATGAAGGTCAGCCCGGTCGGGAAGAGGCCATTGGTGGCACTCTGGGCGAGGTTGGCACGAGCATTCCCGCCGTATCCACCAGCTATGCCATCGGCGCGGACCTGGCTGCCGGGGGTGCCTTCGCGCGGGTCTTCGTCGACGCGATTTCAGAAGTTCGTTCGAGCAGCAATGTCATCGCCGATGCGCCGGGGGGCAGTGATACCCGCCTGGTCATCGCGGGCACGCACCTGGACTCCCCGGCTTCCGGCCCGGGCATCCAGGACAATGGCAGCGGCTCGGCTGCTCTGCTGGAGATCGCCCTGCAGTTTGCCGGTCTGGGGATCGTGCCGGAGAATCGCCTGCGCTTTGTCTGGTGGGGTGGGGAAGAGGTGTCCTCCGATGGCGGTTCGGCCACCCACATCTCCGGACTGACGCCTGCGGAACTGGCGGCGGCACTCTATCTGGACTTCGACATGCTGGGTTCGCCGAACTTCGTCCGTTTCGTGCTCGACGGTGATGGTTCATCGGCGTCCTTCACGCTGCCGCCGGGCTCGGCGGAAATCGAGCAGGTTTTCTTCGACTACTTCGCCTCCCAGAGCCTGCCGGCCAGCGAGTTGATCCAGATCGCCACCGGGGCAAGCGGCAATTTCGCGGCCTCGGGCGTGCCGGTCGGGATGCTGTTCGCCGGCGCCGACGGCATCAAGACGGCGGCCGAGGCCGCGACCTACGGGGGTATTGCCGGGGTTCCCTACGACCCCTGTCACAACCTGGCCTGCGACACCTTCGACAACGTCAGCCTCCAGGTCCTGGACGAACTATCGGATGCCGCTGCCCACGCCATTCTGCACTTCGCCGGCGTGCTCGAGGCCGACCTGTCGATCAGCAAGACCGACGGCGAGACGGCGATCCTGCCCGGCGATTCGCTGACCTACACCATCGTCGCCTCCAACGCCGGGCCATCGGCCGTGCCGGATGCCCTGGTCACCGACAGCTTCCAGCTGCCCCTGACCGACTGCAGCTGGACCGCCGTCGCCAGCGGCGGGGCGTCGGGTGCCATGAGCGGCATCGGTGACATCAACGAGGTGATCAGCCTGCCGGCCGGCGCATCGATGACCTACACCGCCAGCTGCGGCACCCTGGGCACGGTGGGCGCGATCACGAACACGGCCACGATCGCTTCGGCCACTGTGCCGGACCCGGACGCCGGCAATAACTCCGGCGTCGACGACGATACTTTCCTGAACGGCATTCGGGGCGTGCCGACCCTCGATTCCTGGGCGCTGTGGCTGCTGCTCGGTTTGATGGCGATGATCGGCCTTGTGCGAATGCGCAGCGCTGGCTGATCGGCAACGCTGGATGCCGGCGTCCGGGCCAAGGCGCGGTCCGGCGCGATCGGAGCCGGCGGGTCGCATTGCGGGTAGACTGCCTGGGTTGCCCGCTCGAGCATCGCTCGAGGGGGCAACGATCTTGAATCCACAGGTGCCCCGAATGAAGCCGTCTCTCGTTTGTGCCGTGTCGCTGGCCGCCTCGTTCCTGCTGGCCTGCGCCGATCCGGTCCGGGAGGAGGCGAGGGGCATCGCTGCGCCCTATCTCGGCCAGGTGCCGCCCGGCCTGACGCCCGAGTCCTTCGCGCCGGGCCTGGTGTCGTCGCCGGGCTGGGAATACGGTGGCACGTTCACGCCTGACCTGACGGAGTTCTACTTTCTCCGTTTCGTAGCCGGGCAGGACGCGGCGGAATTCGTCGTGTTTCGCCACGACAACGGACAGTGGCTTGAATCCGTGGTGTCGCCCCGGGTCGGGCAGCCCTTCATTTCCCCGGATGGGCAGACGATGCATCTGGGGCGGCGCTACATGGAGCGGCGCGGGGCGGGTTGGTCGGAGATCCGCGAGCTTGGTGGCGCCTTCGCGGACTTTCGCATCATGCGCCTGACGGCCTCGGCGCGCGGCACCTGGTATTTCGACGAGGCCGGCACGGACGGCGATGGGGTGATCCGCTATTCGCGCCTGGTCGACGGGGTGCGGGAGGCGCCGCGGGTGGCCGGCGCCACGATCAATAGCGGCACCTGGCTGGCGCACCCCTTCATCGCGCCGGACGAGAGCTACCTCCTGTTCGACGGCCGCCGCGAGGGAGGCTTCGGCAGTTCGGACATCTATGTCAGCTTCCGGGGCCCGGACGGCGCCTGGGGCGAGGTGATCAACCTCGGGGAAGAAATCAATACCCCGGCCTGGGAAGCCGCTGCCAGCGTCACGCCCGACGGAAAGTACCTGTTCTTCAACCGGAACATGGGCGCCGATGACTATTCGGATGTGGACATTCTCTGGGTGGATGCCGGGGTCATCGAAGCGCTGCGGCCACGGGAGTGAGGACGGCGGCCTGGCCTGAACTCCGACCCCTTGCCGTGGGGTGGGCGTCGTGGTTAGCATGGCAGCAGAGGGGCCGACGCTCGGAGGATCTTATGAGTCTTCGCAACCCCAAGCTTCTGATCACGGCGATCTTTTCGTTGATCCTGTCGAGCATCGCCGCGGTGGCGCAGCCGGTCGACAATGACGAAGTCCCCAACTACTTCACCTACCGCTCCGTGATTCCCCACGGCTGCATCGGCGAGATTCCCTCGGCCCGGTCGGCGCCGGCGGACGAGGATCTGGCCTTCGATCAGGTCGTCCAGGTCTCGGATCAGGGGCAGTCGGCCGAGATCCGGGTCCGGGCGTGGCGGCTGGGCTGCCACGAGCAGGGGCGTTCGGCGATCATCCTGAACTTCGACTACCTGTCGGGCAGTACCCAGGTGCGCTATCCGCGGGTCCGCTTCAGCGATGGCAACGACCGCGAGGAGCCGGCCGGCCTGTTTTTCTCGACACCGCTCGTGGCCCAGGACGAGGAGGGCGAGTCCCTGGATGAGGCGAGCAGCCAGGCGCTGGGGTTCCCCGACGGGGTGTCGTTCATCGTGGCGCCGCCCGACTCGGTCACGCCCGGGTACTACAACGGCCATCTCACCTTGGACCTCGAGTGGGGCGATGGGCAGACCCTCGGCATCCCGGTCCCCTCCTATGATCCGTTTCTCGATCTGCCACAGAGCCCGGATCCCGCGATCCACGGACGCTACTCGGGGCAGTGGGTGGCCAGCGGACTCCCGCGCAGCGGCCTGGTGCTGCAGATTGCCGAGATCGATCCCTCGCGCAATTACGTATTCGCGGTCTGGTTCACCTATCTGGACGGGGCGCCTGTCTGGCTGGTGGGCAACGCCGATATCGAGCAGGGCGCGACCGAGGTGACGCTGGAGATGCTGTTGCTCGAGGGCGGCGGCTTCGTCACCGAGCCTGGCTCTTTCAGCCCGGATGACGTCACGACCGAGGTCGTCGGCACGATGACCCTGCGCGCGATCCACTGCAACCGGATCCAGGCGGACCTGGACTTCTCGGCCGCCGGGCTCGGGGTGGAGAGCCTGCACCTGAATCGGCTGATCCGCATTGCCGGCTACGATTGCGACCAGACCCAGTAGGCAGGGGCTCCGGCGCTCGGCGCAGGTTTTCCCAAGCGCCAAGGAGCCCTGGCCGGATCCGGGCCCGAGGGCTTGGTCAGGGGCGCGAAATCGGCTAGACTCGAACACCCTGAGGGCGGCTCCGGGACAGGGCGGCCCGCATCTTGACAGCCCCCGTCCGACCCCTTAGAATTCCCGTTCTTCGGCAGGCCGCCCTTGCGCGTGTCTGTCGTTTATTTTCTGAAGGCCTGAAAACTACTACTTATGTCCACGATCAATCAGCTGGTCCGCAAACCACGGCGGCCGAAGCAGTACAAGTCCAACGTCCCGGCGCTGGAAGCCTCTCCGCAGAAGCGCGGCGTGTGCACCCGCGTCTACACGACCACGCCGAAGAAGCCGAACTCCGCCCTGCGGAAGGTTGCTCGTGTGCGTCTCACCAATGGTTACGAAGTGACCAGCTACATCGGCGGTGAGGGCCACAACCTGCAGGAGCACTCGGTGGTGCTGATTCGTGGCGGTCGAGTCAAGGATCTGCCTGGTGTGCGCTACCACACCGTTCGCGGCAGCCTCGATACGGCAGGTGTCAGTGATCGTCGCCAGGCCCGTTCCAAGTACGGCGCCAAGCGTCCGAAGAGCTGATTTCGAGAAGGTGAACTGACATGTCCCGCAAGAATTCCAATTTTGAACGCGACATCCTGCCGGATCCGAAATTCGGCAACGAGATGATCGCGCGCTTCATCAACATGGTGATGCAGAGCGGCAAGAAGTCCGTGGCCGAGAAGATCGTCTACGGTGCGATCGAGGAAATCGAAGGCCGCGGCCATGCCGACCCGGTCGAAGTGATCGAAAAGGCTCTGGACCACGTCGCACCGGCGGTCGAGGTCAAGTCTCGCCGTGTCGGTGGTGCCACCTATCAGGTGCCGGTCGAAGTGCGCCCGAAGCGTCGCCAGACCCTGGCCATGCGCTGGCTGATCGATGCCGCCCGCAAGCGTGGTGAGTCCTCGATGCCGCGCCGTCTGGCCGGTGAGCTGATGGATGCCATGGAAGAGCGTGGCTCGGCGGTCAAGAAGCGCGAAGACGTTCACCGTATGGCTGAAGCCAACAAGGCCTTCTCGCACTACCGCTGGTGATCGGGCCTCCGGTCACCTGATCCGCCGCTGAGGTTGTCATCGTGTCACGCAAAGTATCCATCGAGCGCTACCGGAACATCGGCATCATGGCGCATATCGATGCCGGCAAGACGACGACCACCGAGCGCATCCTGTTCTATACCGGCGTGTCCCACAAGCTGGGCGAGGTCCATGACGGCAATGCCGTGATGGACTGGATGGAGCAGGAGCAGGAGCGCGGGATCACCATCACCTCCGCGGCCACGACCTGCTTCTGGAAAGGCATGGATCAGGACTGGCCGGAGTATCGGATCAACATCATCGATACCCCGGGACACGTCGACTTCACGATCGAGGTCGAGCGCTCCCTGCGCGTCCTCGACGGCGCCGTGGCCGTGTTCTGCGCCGTTGGCGGCGTGGAGCCGCAGTCCGAGACGGTGTGGCGTCAGGCCACCAAGTACGCCGTCCCGCGCATGTGCTTCGTGAACAAGATGGACCGGACCGGCGCGAACTTCAATCGCGTGGTCGGTCAGATCAAGGACCGTCTCGGCGCCAACCCGGTGCCTATCCAGATGCCGATCGGCGCCGAAGAAGACTTCGAGGGCATCATCGACCTGGTCAAGATGCGCGCCATCTACTGGAACCCGGACAACATGGGCACGACCTATGAAGCCCGCGAGATTCCGGCCGAGCTGGTCGACGAGGCCGAGGCGGCCCGTGCCTTCATGATCGAGTCCGCCGCCGAAGCCGTCGAGACCCTGATGGAGAAGTACCTCGAAGGCGAAGAGCTCACCGAGGACGAGATCATCCAGGGTCTGCGAGCGGGCACCTTGAACAACGAGCTGGTGCCGGTGCTCTGCGGGACCGCCTTCAAGAACAAGGGCGTGCAGGCGCTGCTCGACGCCGTGGTCCAGTACATGCCGTCACCGACCGAGGTGAAGGCCATCCGGGGCATCGACGAGAACGAGCAGGAAGACGTCCGCAAGTCGGACGACGACGAGCCCTTCGCGGCCCTGGCGTTCAAGATCGCCACGGACCCCTTCGTCGGCAGCCTGACCTTCATCCGCGTCTATTCCGGCGTGCTGAAGTCCGGCGACACGGTCTACAACCCGGTCAAGGGCAAGAAGGAGCGCGTGGGCCGCATTCTGCAGATGCACGCCAACTCGCGTGAAGAGCTCAAGGAAGTCCGCGCTGGCGATATCGCCGCGGCGGTCGGCCTGAAGGACGTCACCACTGGTGACACCCTGTGTGATCCGTCGAACGTGATCACCCTGGAGCGGATGGAGTTCCCCGAGCCGGTGATCTCGGTGGCGGTGGAACCGAAGACCAAGAGCGACCAGGAAAAGATGGGCCTGGCCCTGTCGAAGCTGGCGCAGGAGGATCCGTCCTTCCGCGTGCGCACCGACGAGGAGTCGGGCCAGACGATCATCTCCGGCATGGGCGAGCTGCACCTCGACATCATCGTCGACCGCATGCGTCGCGAGTTCAAGGTCGAGGCCAACGTCGGCAAGCCGCAGGTGGCCTATCGCGAGACGATTCGCCAGGCCGTCGAGGCCGAAGGCAAGTTCGTCCGCCAGTCCGGTGGCCGCGGCCAGTACGGGCACGTCAAGATCAAGCTGGAGCCGATGGAAGAGGGCGGCGGCTTCGAGTTCGTCGACGAGGTCGTCGGCGGTGTCGTTCCGCGCGAGTACATCGGTGCGGTCGGCAAGGGCATCGAAGAGCAGATGAACAATGGTGTGCTCGCCGGCTACCCCATGGTGGACGTCCGGGCGATCCTGTTCGATGGCTCCTACCACGAAGTCGACTCCAGCGAAATGGCCTTCAAGATCGCCGGCTCCATGGCGTTCAAGAATGGCGCGCTGCAGGCCAGGCCGGTGCTGCTCGAGCCGATCATGAAGGTCGAGGCGGTAACGCCGGAAGACTACATGGGCGATGTCATGGGTGACCTGAACCGTCGCCGTGGCCTGGTCCAGGGCATGGAAGACGCGCCGGCCGGCAAGGTCATCCGCGCCAACGTGCCTCTGGCCGAGATGTTCGGCTATGCGACTGACCTGCGCTCGATGAGCCAGGGCCGTGCCACCTACTCGATGGAGTTCCTGCATTACGCGGAAGCGCCGACGAGTGTGGCTGAAGAAGTCATGAAGAAGTCGGCCTGAGCGGCCGGCATCCAGACAACCCAGAATCTCGAGGATAGAAGGTAATGTCCAAGGAAAAATTTGAACGTAGCAAGCCGCACGTGAATGTGGGCACGATTGGTCACGTTGACCACGGCAAGACGACGCTGACGGCTGCGCTGACGAAGGTCTGCGCTGAAGCCCGTGGCGGTGACTTCAAGGCCTACGATCAGATTGACAACGCGCCGGAAGAGCGTGCGCGTGGTATCACGATTGCCACGGCGCACGTCGAGTACGAGTCGGACGCTCGTCACTACGGCCACGTGGACTGCCCGGGTCACGCTGACTACGTGAAGAACATGATCACGGGTGCGGCGCAGATGGACGGTGCCATTCTGGTGGTGTCGGCGGCCGATGGCCCGATGCCGCAGACGCGCGAGCACATTCTGCTGGCTCGTCAGGTGGGCGTGCCGTACATCCTGGTCTTCCTGAACAAGGCGGACATGGTGGATGACGCGGAGCTGCTGGAGCTGGTCGAGATGGAAGTTCGCGAGCTGCTGAGCGACTACGACTTCCCGGGTGACGACACCCCGATCATCACCGGTTCGGCGCTGAAGGCGCTGGAAGGTGATCAGAGCGACATCGGCGTGCCGGCGATCATGAAGCTGGTCGAGGCGATGGACGAGTACATTCCGGAGCCGGAGCGTGCGCTGGACAAGCCGTTCCTGATGCCGATCGAAGACGTGTTCTCGATTTCCGGTCGCGGTACGGTGGTGACGGGTCGTGTCGAGCGCGGCATCGTTCACGTGGGTGACGAGATCGAGATCGTGGGCATCAAGGACACGACCAAGACGACCTGTACGGGTGTGGAGATGTTCCGCAAGCTGCTGGACCAGGGTCAGGCGGGTGACAACGTGGGCGTTCTGCTGCGTGGCACGAAGCGTGACGAGGTCGAGCGCGGTCAGGTTCTGGCCAAGCCGGGCACGATCACCCCGCACACCAAGTTCGAAGCCGAAGTCTACGTCCTGAGCAAGGACGAAGGCGGCCGTCACACGCCGTTCTTCAAGGGCTACCGTCCGCAGTTCTACTTCCGTACGACGGACGTGACGGGTTCGGTGGAGCTGCCGGAAGGCGTCGAGATGGTGATGCCGGGCGACAACGTGCAGATGCAGGTGGAGCTGATTGCTCCGATCGCGATGGAAGAAGGCCTGCGTTTTGCCATTCGTGAAGGCGGCCGCACCGTCGGTGCCGGCGTCGTGGCAAAAATCCACGAATAAACGCTGGTAATTTATCTTGGGCCGCTGTTATAATGGGCGGCTCCTGTTAAGGGCCCCACGGTTTCGGCCGGCGGGGCCCTGATCTTCGGATCACACAGAGGCAGCCCGAAAGGGCAGCCTTGGGTTTTTGATCTTTTACAGACTAAAGGCGTACGGCAATGGCCGAACAGAAAATCCGTATTCGTTTGAAGGGTTTCGACCATCGACTGATCGATCGGTCGACCCAGGAAATCGTGGAAACTGCGAAGCGGACCGGCGCGCAGGTGCGCGGGCCCATCCCGCTGCCCACCCGCAAGGAGCGCTACACGGTCCTGATTTCCCCGCACGTGAACAAGGATGCGCGGGATCAGTACGAAATTCGCACCCACAAGCGGCTGCTGGATATCGTTGACCCCAACGACAAGACCGTCGATGCCCTGATGAAGCTGGATCTGGCTGCGGGCGTGGACGTGCAGATCAAACTGTATTGATGACTGGCGGCTCTGCCGGCTCGGGAAACCGATCCGCAGACATCGCCGCGATCGAGTAACGAACGAAGTGAGTTCAGAGAAATGACGATCGGATTGGTAGGACGCAAACGGGGCATGACCCGCATTTTCACGGAGGAGGGCAACTCCATTCCCGTGACGGTGGTGGAAGTGAGCCCGAACCGCATTACGCAGATTCGCAACGTGGAAACCGATGGCTATGCCGCCATTCAGGTGACCTGCGGATCCCGTCGTACGTCTTTGGTCAATCGTCCCGCAGCCGGGCACTTTGCCAAGGCCGGCGTCGAAGCTGGTGAAGGCCTGTGGGAATTCCGTCTCGAAGACAACGAAGGTGCCGACCTGGAAGTGGGTTCGGAAATCACCGTCGAGCGTTTCGAGGCCGGCCAGAAAGTGGACGTGACCGGCACCAGCAAGGGTAAAGGCTTTGCTGGCGTCATCAAGCGCCACAACTTCCGCACCCAGGACGCCACCCACGGTAACTCGCTGTCGCATCGCGCGCCGGGTTCCATCGGGCAGTGCCAGACGCCGGGTCGCGTATTCAAGGGCAAGAAGATGGCAGGCCACATGGGTGACGAGCGTGTGACCACGCTGAACCTGGAAGTAGTTCGTGTCGACGCCGATCGCAACCTGCTCCTGATTCGCGGTGCCGTTCCGGGAGCGCCGGGCGGTCACGTGTTCGTTCGTCCGTCGATCAAGGCCTGAAGGAGCGAATGATGGAACTCTCAATTCAAGGCGGCAAGAGCGTGGAAGTGTCCGACGCCATCTTCGGCCGTGATTTCTCCGAGGCGCTGGTCCACCAGGTGGTCACCGCCTACCTCGCCGGCGGCCGTGCAGGCACCAAGGCGCAGAAGAATCGCTCCGCCGTGTCCGGTGGTGGCCGCAAGCCGTGGCGCCAGAAGGGCACCGGCAATGCGCGTGCCGGTACGATTCGCAGCCCGCTGTGGCGTACCGGTGGCGTGACTTTTGCCGCCCAGCCGCGCGACTTCACCCAGAAGGTCAACCGCAAGCAGTATCGCGCTGCCATGCGCTCGATCCTGTCCGAGCTGGTCCGTCAGGACCGCCTGGTCGTGGTCGAGTCGCTGGCCATCGACGAGCCGAAGACCAAGGCCGTTCAGGCCCGCCTTGCCGAACTCGGCATGAACCGTGGTCTGCTCGTCGATGCGGAGCTGGATACGAACCTCTATCTCGGTTCGCGCAACATCGCCAATGTCCACGCCCTGGCAGCCGATCGTCTCGATCCGGTGAGCCTGGTCGGTGCCGACAAGGTGGTGATGACCAAAGCGGCCGTCGAAAAAATTCAGGAGTGGCTGGCATGAACAAGGAACGCCTCTACCAGGTCGTGCGTTTCCCGCACGTCTCAGAAAAGACGGCTCGCCTGCAGGCCGACTCGAACCAGTACGTGTTCGAAGTTCGCCGCGATGCCACCAAGGAAGAGATTCGCAGCGCCGTTGAAGGGCTGTTCGACGTCAAGGTCGAGAACGTCCAGGTGCTGAACCAGAAGGGCAAGCGCAAGACTTTCCGCTTCCGCCCGGGTGTGCAGAAGAGCTGGAAGAAAGCCTACGTTCGTGTGGCCGAAGGCCAGACGATCGAAGATCTCCAAGCAGACTGATTTAGAGCCAGGAAACGGTTATGGCAATTGTCAAAGCAAAACCGACTTCACCGGGACGTCGTGGCGTCGTTCGCGTCAAGCACGATCACCTGTGGAAGGGTAAGCCGTACGCGCCGCTGGTCGAATCCCAGAGTTCGACGGGTGGCCGCAACAACAACGGCCGGATCACCACGCGCCACAAGGGCGGTGGTCACAAGCATCACTATCGTGTTGTCGACTTCAAGCGCGACAAGGACGGCATCAAGGGTGTGGTCGAGCGGATCGAATACGATCCCAACCGCAGCGCGCACATCGCACTGGTCAAGTACAGCGATGGCGAGCGCCGCTACATCCTGGCTCCGCGTAACGTGTTTGCCGGTGACGAAGTGCAGAGCGGCTCGGAAGCCCCGATCAAGCCGGGCAACGCCATGCAGCTCCGCTCGATTCCGGTCGGTACGCAGATTCACAACGTCGAGCTGAAGGCCGGCAAGGGCGGCCAGATGGCTCGCTCCGCGGGTGCGGCGGTTCAGCTGGTCGCTCGTGAGGGTCAGTACGCCACGGTGTTGCTTCGTTCGGGTGAGATGCGCAAGGTTCACGCGCACTGCCGGGCCACGATCGGCCAGGTCGCCAACACGGAGCACAACCTGGAGAAGCTCGGCAAGGCTGGTGCCAAGCGCTGGCGCGGTGTTCGCCCGACCGTTCGCGGTGTGGCGATGAACCCGGTCGATCACCCGCACGGTGGTGGTGAAGGCCGCACCTCGGGTGGCCGTCATCCGGTGACGCCCTGGGGTCAGCAGACCAAGGGCAAGCGCACTCGGACCAACAAGCGCACGAGCAAATACATTACCCGTTCGCGCAAGCGGAAATAAACGTAGGAAATCGCAATGCCACGTTCGATCAAGAAAGGGCCGTTCGTAGATCATCACCTGATTTCCAAGGTGGAGACGGCGGTCGAAAGCAACAGCAAGCGTCCGATCAAGACCTGGTCGCGTCGGTCCATGATCATGCCTGAAATGGTGGGTCTGACCATTGCCGTCCATAACGGCCGGCAGCACGTGCCCATTCTGATCAACGAACAGATGGTCGGACACAAGCTCGGTGAGTTTGCGCCGACGCGGACTTTCAAGGGTCACGCGGCCGACCGCAAGACCAAGTAATCAGGACTGACGGTGATGGAAGCTACTGCAAAACTGAAGGGTGCGCGCATTTCCGCGCAGAAGGCCCGTCTTGTGGCCGACCAGATTCGTGGTCTGCCGGTCGACAAGGCCGACGAGCTGCTGAATTTCAGCTCCAAGAAGGGCGCTCACATCGTTCGCAAGGTGCTGCTGTCCGCAGTGGCCAATGCGGAGAACAACGTGGGCGCGGATATCGATGAGCTGAAGGTGTCCCGCATCTTCGTGGACGAGGGTCCGACGCTGAAGCGTGGCCGGGCTCGCGCCAAGGGACGCTACACCCGCATTCTCAAGCGGACCAGCCACATCACCGTTGTCGTGGCAGAGGACTAAGGACGAGTCATGGGTCAAAAGGTACATCCAACTGGTATTCGCCTCGGTATCGCCAAGGACTGGCGCGCCAAGTGGTATGCAGAGGGCGAGAACTTCGCCGATTATCTGCACACGGATCTGAAGACGCGCGAGTTCCTGGAAAAGGAACTGGCTCATGCCGCCGTCAGCCACATCCAGATCGAGCGTCCGGCCAAGTCTGCTGAAATCACCATCCACACGGCACGTCCGGGGATCGTGATCGGCAAGAAGGGCGAGGACATCGAGAAGCTGAAGAAGAAGGTTTCCGCGATCATGGGCGTCCCGACGCACATCCGCGTGACCGAGATCCGCAAGCCGGAGCTGGACGCACGCCTGGTGGCCGAGTCGATCGCGCAGCAGCTGGAGCGTCGTGTGATGTTCCGCCGCGCCATGAAGCGCTCGGTCGGCAACGCCATGCGCCTGGGTGCCCTGGGCATCAAGGTGCAGGTCGGTGGCCGCCTGAACGGTGCTGACATTGCCCGTTCCGAGTGGTATCGCGAAGGTCGTGTGCCGCTGCACACCCTGCGCGCGGACGTCGATTACGGTACGGCTGAAGCCGCGACCACCTACGGTGTCATCGGCATCAAGGTCTGGGTCTACAAGGGCGACGTGTTCGACCTGTATGCCGAGAACGCCGGTGACAAGGGCCAGAACAAGGGCTCACGCAAGGAGAACTGATCATGCTGCAGCCGAAACGTACAAAATTCAGAAAGCAGCAGAAAGGCCGCAACCGCGGGCTCGCTCAGGTGGGCAACAAGGTCAGCTTCGGTGAATTCGGCCTGCAGGCCACCACCCGAGGTTTTCTGACTGCTCGTCAGATCGAGTCGGCCCGTCGTGCGATCACGCGTCACGTCAAACGTGGCGGCAAGCTGTGGATCCGCGTCTTCCCGGACAAGCCGATCACCAAGAAGCCCGTTGAAGTTCGAATGGGTAAGGGTAAGGGTAACGTCGAGTACTGGGTCGCTCCGGTGCAGCCGGGTCGGATGATTTACGAGATCCAGGGCGTGAGCGAAGAAGTGGCACGCGAGGCATTCCGCCGCGCCGCCGCCAAGCTCAGCGTCAAGACCGCATTTGTAGCGAGGGCATTGTGATGAAAGCTACCGAACTTCGGGGCAAGAGTGCCGCTGAACTCAAGGAGCTGCTGCTCGAGCTGCGCAAGGAGCAATTCGGCCTGCGCATGCAGCATGGCAGTGGCAGCCTGGATGGACGTCACCAGCTCAAGCTGGTCCGTCGTGACATCGCACGGGTCAAGACCGTGATGAACCAGATGCAGGGTGAAACCGCATGAGTAGCGAAGAAAAGATCCAGCGCAGCCAGGTCGGCCGCGTGGTGAGCAACAAGATGGACAAGACCGTCACCGTGCGTCTGGAGCGCCTGGTCAAGCATCCGCTCTACGGCAAGTACATCCGCCGTTCGAGCAAGGTGCATGCGCACGACGAAAACAACGAGTGCAACGAAGGCGATACCGTTCGCATTTCCCAGACTCGCCCGCTCTCGAAGACGAAGAGCTGGCAGGTCGTGGAAGTCGTCGAGCGCGCCCAGTAAGCAACAGCGGAGCGAAGCAGCATGATTCAGATGCAATCACGACTGGCGGCGGCGGACAACAGCGGCGCGCGCGAGCTCATGTGTATCAAGGTCCTGGGCGGATCGAAGCGTCGGTATGCCAACATCGGTGACGTCATCAAGGTGACCGTCAAGGATGCCATCCCGCGCGGCAAGGTCAAGAAGGGCGAGGTTTACAACGCCGTGGTGGTTCGTACCCGCAAGGGTGTGCGTCGCCGTGACGGCTCCCTGATCCGTTTCGATGGCAATGCTGCGGTTCTGTTGAACACGAAGCTGGAGCCGATCGGCACGCGTATCTTCGGGCCGGTGACGCGTGAACTGCGTTCCGAGCGGTTCATGAAGATCGTCTCGCTGGCACCGGAAGTACTGTAAGGAGCGCATGATGGAACGTATTCGCAAGGGTGACGAAGTGATCGTGATTGCCGGGCGTAGCCGCGGCCAGCGCGGTCACGTGCTCAAGGTGCTCAAGGACGATCGCTATCTGGTCGAGAACGTCAACATGGTCAAGCGGCATCAGAAGCCTGATCCGCAGAACCAGAAGCCGGGCGGCATCATCGAGCGTGAGGCACCGATTCATGCCTCCAACGTGATGCTCTACAACCCGGCGACGGACAAGGGCGATCGGGTTGGATTCAAGTTTCTCGAAGACGGTCGGAAAGTGCGGTTCTTCCGCTCCACCGGCGAAGTCGTAGATATCTGAGGCTTAAGGAAATGGCTAGGTTGCAGGACTACTATCGCGACACCGTGATTGGTCAGCTGAAGGAAAAATTCGGCTACGCCAACGTGATGCAGGTGCCGCGTCTGGAAAAGATCACCATCAACATGGGTCTGGGTGAGGCCGTCGCTGACAAGAAGGTCATCGAGAAGGCCGTGGGTGACATGGCGAAGATCGCCGGTCAGCAGCCCGTGGTGACGAAGGCCCGGAAGTCGGTCGCGAGCTTCAAGATTCGCGATGACTATCCGATCGGTGCCAAGGTGACGCTGCGTCGCGAGCGCATGTACGAGTTCCTGGATCGCCTGGTCAACATCTCGCTGCCGCGAGTGCGTGACTTCCGCGGTGTGTCCCGGAAGGCCTTCGACGGTTCGGGTAACTACAACCTGGGCATCAAGGAGCAGATCATCTTCCCGGAGATCAACTTCGACCAGGTCGACGCGATTCGCGGGATGGACATTGCATTCACCACCAGCGCACGCACGGACGAAGAAGGTCTGGCCCTGCTGGAAGCGTTCGGATTCCCGTTCCGGGCGCCGCGGTAAGGAGATTTAGAGATGGCTAAGATTTCAATGGTTCAGCGTGATGTACGTCGCGCCAAGCTGGCGGCCAAGTTCGCGGAGAAGCGCGCTGAACTCAAGCGCGTGGTCGCCGATCCGGAAGCGGACTACGAGTCCAAGCAGGCGGCAATGTTCGCGCTGAGCAAGCTGCCGCGCGATTCCAGCCCGGTGCGTCAGCGTAACCGCTGCCGTGTTTCCGGCCGGCCGCGCGGTTACTACCGCAAGTTCGGTCTGGCACGTAACAAGCTGCGTGAAGCGGCCATGCGCGGGGACGTTCCCGGTCTGCGCAAGGCGAGCTGGTAAGGAGCACAGACAATGAGTATGAATGATCCCATTTCGGACATGCTGGCCCGAATCAAGAACGCCCAGGCAGTCAACAAGCGCAGCGTTCGGATGCCGTCGTCCAAGGTCAAGGTCGCGATCGTCAGCGTCCTGAAGGACGAAGGCTACGTCCGTGACTTCGAAGTCACGGAAGAAGGCGCCAAGCGTGAGCTGGAAATCGAACTGAAGTATGTGGATGGCCGTGGCGTGATCGATCGTCTCGACCGTTTCAGCAAGCCGGGCCGTCGCCGTTATTTCGGCAGTGACGATCTGCCGCGCGTCCTGAACGGCCTGGGTATCGCCATCGTCAGTACCTCCAACGGTGTGATGACCGACGCCAAGGCCCGTGCTCAGGGTCACGGCGGCGAAGTCCTCTGCCTGGTGGCCTGATCAGGAGTTAGGAACCATGTCAAGAATCGCGAAAAGCCCGATCACGCTGCCCAAGGGCGTCGAGTTCAAGAACACCGATGGCGAGATCCAGGTGAAGGGTCCGAAGGGCACGCTGAGCATGACGCTCCACCCGGCAGTGGGTGTGACCGTCGAGGACGGCGTGCTGAGCTTCGCTCCGCACCAGGAGGCCGATATGGCCATGGCCGGCACCATGCGTTCACTGGTGAACAACATGGTCGAGGGTGTGACCAACGGTTACGAGCGCAAGCTCGCCCTGGTCGGGGTCGGTTACCGTGCCGCCGTGCAGGGCAACAGCCTCAACCTGCAGCTCGGGTTCAGCCACCCGGTGGACTTTCCGGTCCCCGATGGTGTGACCATCGAGACCCCGAGCCAGACCGAGATCGTGGTTCGTGGCAGTGACAAGCAGCTGGTGGGCCAGGTGGCGGCCAAGATCCGCGCCTATCGTCCGCCGGAGCCCTACAAGGGCAAGGGCGTGCGCTACGCCGATGAGCGCGTGGTGATGAAGGAAGCCAAGAAGGCTTAAGGACAGCGAACATGAGCGACAAGAATCTTTCCAGACTGCGGCGTGCACGCAAAGCCCGTGCTCGCATCCAGCGCCAGGGCGTGGCTCGCCTGACCGTGCATCGTACCGGTCGTCATCTGTACGCACAGGTGATCGACGCGTCGGGCACGCACACGGTCGCTGCAGCATCGACCGTGCAGAAGGACATCCGGGGCGACATGACGGCCACCTGCAATATCGAAGCGGCCAAGGCCGTGGGCAAGGCCATCGCCGAGCGCTCGCTGGCGGCGGGCGTCGAGGGTGTGGCCTTCGATCGCTCTGGATTCAAGTACCACGGGCGTATCAAGGCCCTCGCCGACGCCGCGCGTGAAGCCGGCCTGAAGTTTTAAGGAAGACGGAATTCATCATGGCAAGAGATAACAGCACCGACGATCTGATCGAGAAACTGGTCGCCGTCAACCGAGTCGTGAAGGTGGTCAAGGGTGGCCGCCAGTTCAGCTTCACCGCGCTGACCGTGGTCGGCGATGGGGATGGCAAGGTCGGCTTCGGCTACGGCAAGGCCCGTGAAGTGCCGTTGGCCATCCAGAAGGCCATGGAGCGCGCTCGTCGCGACATGGTGCGCATCTCGCTGAACGAAGGGACCCTCTGGCATGCGGTCAAGTCCCGCCACAGCGGATCCCGGGTTTACATGCAGCCGGCCTCCGAAGGTACCGGTGTGATCGCCGGCGGTGCCATGCGCGCCGTCTTCGAAGCAGTCGGTGTCCATAACGTGTTGGCCAAGAGCGTTGGTTCGAACAACCCGATCAACCTGGTCCGGGCGACCATGAAGGGTCTTCAGGCCATGGCGTCGCCGGAATCAGTGGCGATCAAGCGCGGCAAACCCATCGAGGAGATTCTGGAACATCATGGCTAAGAAAGCAGCAGCCAAGCTCCGCGTGACCCTGGTCCGGAGCCCGAATGGCACCATTGGTAAGCACCGTGAGACGGTGCGCGGCCTCGGCCTTCGCCGTATGCATCACACCGTCGAACTGGAAGATACCCCGTCCATTCGCGGCATGATCAACAAGGTGAATTATCTGGTTCGGGTCGAAGAAGCCTGAACGTAAACGAAGCTTGCAAGGATTTTGACGATGAAACTCAATACCGTTCAGCCCGCTGAGGGCAGCCGCAAGACCCGCAAGCGCGTCGGTCGCGGCATCGGTTCCGGTCTCGGCAAGACCGGCGGCCGTGGTCACAAGGGTCAGAAGTCGCGCTCGGGCGGTTACCACAAGGTGGGTTTCGAGGGCGGTCAGATGCCGCTGCAGCGTCGTCTGCCGAAGGTGGGTTTCCACTCGGCGGTCAACGCCAAGACCCGCGAGCTGCGCCTGTACGAACTGAACCAGTTCAAGGGTGACACCGTGGATCTGCTGTCGCTCAAGGAAGCCGGCATGGTTCCGGGTGACACCAAGCGCGTCCGTATCATCGCCAAGGGCGAGATCGACCGGGCCCTGACCGTTCGTGGTGTTCACGTGACGGCCGGTGCCACGAAGGCGATCGAAGCCGCTGGCGGCAAGGTCGAATAATGTCTCGTAGCGCCTCCGACATGGCAGGAGCTCTCGGCGGGATCGGCCGACTGAAGGAGTTGCGTCAGCGACTCCTTCTGGTCGTTATTGCCCTGATGGTGTTCCGCTTCGGAACCTTCATTCCGGTGCCGGGTATCAACCCGATTGCCCTGGTCGAGCTGATGGATGCCACCAGCGGAACCATCGTGGACATGTTCAACATGTTCTCAGGTGGCGCCCTGGGGCGGTTCTCGATCTTTGCTCTGGGCGTGATGCCGTACATTTCGGCGGCCATCATCATGCAGCTGATGAGCCATGCGGTGCCTCAGCTGCAGGCGCTGCGCAAGGAAGGCGAGTCCGGTCGTCGCAAGATCACCCAGTACACTCGCTACTTCACCGTCGTGCTGGCGGCCTTCCAGAGTTTCGGTGTGGCGATGGCCCTGCAGTCGCAGAGTGCCGGCGCCGATCTCCCCGTCGTGATCAATCCGGGCCCGGGCTTCCTGATGGCGGCTGTCGTCACCCTGACCGCGGGGACCGTGTTCCTGATGTGGCTGGGTGAGCAGATCACCGAGCGCGGTATCGGCAACGGCATTTCGATTCTCATCTTCGCGGGTATCGTGGCCGAGCTGCCGCGCGCCATCGGTTCGACGCTGGAACTGGTCAACACCGGTCAGCTGGGTGTCGCGACGGCGCTGTTCCTGTTGCTGATGGCACTCGCCGTCACGGCCTTCGTCGTGTTCGTCGAGCGTGGCCAGCGCCGTATCACCGTCAACTACGCTCAGCGTCAGGGGCGCCAGGCCTACCGTAGCCAGAGTTCGCATCTGCCGCTGAAGGTCAATATGGCGGGTGTGATTCCGGCCATCTTCGCCTCCAGCCTGGTGCTGTTCCCGGCCACCATTTCGACCTGGTTCGGCCAGGCCGACGGCGGGGTGACCTGGCTGCAGACCATCGCGGAGCAGCTTCGTCCCGGACAGCCACTCTACATCAGCCTGTTCGGCGCGATGATCGTGTTCTTCTGCTTCTTCTATACGGCCATCGTCTTCAACTCGCGTGAAACGGCGGACAACCTGAAGAAGTCCGGCGCATTCATTCCGGGCATTCGTCCGGGTCGCCAGACTTCCGAGTACATCGACTTCGTGCTCACGCGTCTGACGGCGGTCGGTGCCGTGTATCTGCTGGCGGTCTGTCTGATGCCTGAATTCCTGATCATGCAGTGGAACGTGCCGTTCTACCTTGGCGGAACCTCGCTGCTGATCATCGTGGTGGTGACCATGGACTTCATGGCGCAGCTGCAGGCCCATCTGATGTCGCATCAGTACGACAGCCTGCTGAAGAAGTCGAATCTGAAGAATTACGGTCGTTCGGGCGTGGTCCGGCGCTAAACGATCGGCTCTACATCAAACCGGGCTCGGAGAAGGAAAATGAAGGTTCAGGCATCAGTCAAGAAGATCTGCCGCAACTGCAAGGTCGTACGCCGCCAGGGTGTGGTGTTCGTGATCTGCAGCGACCCCAAGCACAAGCAGCGCCAGGGGTAATTAGGTCGAGCAATCGGCCTTGAACAGGAGCGCAAAACCAGCTACACTTGCCGGTTTGCGCTGACCAGACGTTTAGAAGGTTTACGGAGAATTTACATGGCTCGTATTGCAGGCGTCAACCTGCCGGTGCAGAAGCACACCTGGGTTGCTCTGACTCATATTTACGGCATCGGTCGCACCCGTGCCTACCAGATCTGTGAGGCCACTGGCGTGGCTCCGGAAACCAAGGTGCGCGACCTGACCGAAGGTGATCAGGAAAAGCTGCGTCAGGAAATCGGCAAGTTCAGCGTCGAGGGCGATCTGCGCCGCGAAGTGGCGATGAACATCAAGCGCCTGATGGACCTGGGTTGCTTCCGCGGCCTGCGTCATCGTCGTGGTCTGCCGGTTCGCGGTCAGCGTACCCGCACCAACGCACGCACCCGTAAGGGTCCGCGTCGTCCGATTCGTTGAGGAAGTAGTCGATGGCCAAGCAGCAGACAGCCAAGGGCAAGAAGAAGGTCAAGAAGGTCATTGTGGACGGCATCGCCCATGTGCATGCCTCGTTCAACAATACCATCATCACCATCACCGATCGCCAGGGCAACGCCGTGTCCTGGGCCACCAGCGGTGGCTCCGGTTTCCGCGGTTCACGCAAGTCGACGCCGTTCGCAGCCCAGGTGGCTGCCGAGAACGCCGGCCGCGTTGCGCAGGAATACGGCATGAAGAACCTGGAGGTCCGGGTCAACGGGCCGGGACCGGGTCGCGAATCCTCCGTGCGTTCTCTGAACGCCGTGGGCTTCAAGATCACCAATATCATCGACGTCACGCCGATTCCGCACAACGGCTGCCGTCCTCCGAAGAAGCGTCGCGTCTGACGACCTCAGTGGATTGAGAAGAGATTATGGCTAGATATACCGGACCGACCTGCAAACTCGCTCGCCGCGAGGGCATGGATCTGAATCTGAAGAGCCCGGCGCGTGGCCTGGATTCCAAGTGCAAGCTGAACCAGCCGCCTGGGCAGCATGGAGACAGCCGCCGCCAGCGCCTGTCGGACTATGCGCTGCAGCTGCGTGAGAAACAGAAAGTGCGCCGCATGTACGGCGTGCTGGAGAAGCAGTTCCGCAACTACTACAAGGAAGCCGCCCGTCAGAAAGGCGCGACCGGCGAGAACCTGCTCAAGCTGCTGGAGAACCGCCTGGACAACGTGGTCTACCGCATGGGCTTTGCCGTCACTCGCGCTCAGGCGCGTCAGCTGGTCAGTCATCGTTCGATCGAGGTCAACGGCAAGGTGCTGAACATTCCGTCGGCTCAGATTCGTCCGGACGACAAGATCTCCATTCGCGAGAAGGCGAAGAAGCAGCTGCGTATCCAGGAAGCCATCAATGTTTCGCGCGAGCTGGACACGATTCCGGCCTGGGTCGATGTGGACTTCGACAAGATGGAAGGGGTATACAAGGCGTCGCCGGATCGCGATGACCTGCCGCCTGACATCAACGAAAACCTGATTGTCGAGCTCTACTCGAAGTAATCCTTGAAGCCGGCAGTTGCCGGCTTCTTGAATCAAGCGCAATATTTTCAGAGGTATTTCATGTCAGGCCAGATCAGCGAACTCATCGGCAATATGCTCAAGCCGAAAGGCCTATTGGTCGACGAAATCACGCCGCGCCGTGCTCGCATCACGCTGGAGCCGCTGGAGCGCGGTTTCGGGCACACGCTGGGCAATGCCCTGCGCCGTGTCCTCCTGTCCTCGATTCCGGGCAGTGCGATCACCGAAGTCGAAATCGACGGTGTGCTGCACGAGTACACGGCCGTCGACGGTCTGCAGGAAGATATCGTCGAGCTGCTGCTGAACCTCAAGGACGTGGCCGTTCGCATGCACTCGCGCGACGAGGCCGTGCTGACCCTGTCCAAGGACAAGGCCGGCCCGGTCACGGCGGGTGATATCCAGCTCGACCACGACGTCGAGATCGTGAATCCGGAGCACGTCATCTGCAACCTGACCAAGAACACCAAACTGCACATGCAGCTGAAGGTGACTCGTGGTGTGGGTTACCAGCCGGCAACGGTTCACAAGTTCAACGAGGAAGAGACGCGCACCATCGGGCGTCTGCAGCTGGATGCGTCCTACTGTCCGGTTCATCGCGTGGCCTACAGCGTCGAAAGCGCCCGTGTGGCACAGCGGACGGACCTGGACAAGCTGGTGCTGGATATCGACACCAACGGCACCATGAGCTGCGAGGACGCGGTCAAGCTGGCTGCGGGAATCCTCGTCGACCAGATGTCGGTGTTCGTCGATTTCGTGGCACGCGAGAAGGACCAGACCGAAACCGCGACCGAAACCTTCGATCCGGTGCTGATGCGCCCGATCGATGACCTGGAACTGACCGTGCGTTCCGCTAACTGTCTCAAGGCCGAGCACATCCAGTACGTGGGTGACCTGGTCCAGCGGACCGAAACCGAGCTGCTCAAGACCCCGAATCTTGGCAAGAAATCACTGACCGAAATCAAGACGGTTCTGGCCTCTCATGACCTGACCCTGGGCACCCGGCTGGAAAACTGGCCGCCGGCAAGCCTGGCCCGTACCGAGCGTTAAGGAGAAACACCATGCGTCATCGCAAAGCCGGGCGTAAGCTCAACCGCAATTCGTCGCACCGTCGTGCGATGTTCCGCAACATGACGGCGAGCCTGATTCAGCACGAGCTGATCAAGACCACGCTGCCCAAGGCCAAGGAACTGCGTCGGGTCGCAGAGCCGCTGATCACCCTGGCCAAGGAAGATACCGTAGCCAAGCGTCGTCTGGCCTTCAGCCGCCTTCGCGACAAGGATGCCGTGGGCAAACTGTTCAGCGAAATCGCACCGCGCTACGCCCAACGTCCGGGTGGGTACCTGCGTATTCTCAAGTGCGGCTACCGTGCTGGGGACAACGCGCCGATGGCCTACGTCGAGCTGGTGGATCGTCCGGATGCACCGGGCGCCGACAGCGCCGATTGATTTCCGGGAGCTTCAACCGGAGGTTCAGGAAAGCCCGGCCATCGTGCCGGGCTTTTTCTTTTCACTCAGGCCTCGCCTGTCCGATTGGATCGCAGGACAGAAAGGACCGGTTGTTGGCGGCAGTGCACGTAGAATGAACGGGTCATCTGCAAGGACGAACTAGCCGATGCGTAATCGGATCGCGATTTCTGCTGCCCTTCTGATCATCCTGCTGGGACTGTATGGGACCGGTGCGATCCTTCTCGACGAAGCCCGACTCAAGCGCCTGGTGGCCCAGCATATCGAGGGGGACACGGGGCGCCGTATCGAGATTCGGGGAGACCTCAGACTTCGTCTCTTTCCCGGGCTTCGTCTTGAAGCCGAGCAGGTCGAACTGTCCGGGCCGCGGGAACGGTCGGGGCCGGCCTTGCTGGAGGCCGAGTTGATGGAGATGCAGGTTCGCCTGTTGCCTCTGCTTCGGGGTGAAATGGATGCCAGAGAAGTGCGCCTTAAGGGTGCCGCCATCAATCTGCACGCATCCAGCGACGGCAGCAGCACCCTGACGGGGCTGTTGACCGGGGATTCGGGTTCCGAGACTCGTATGGGCTGGCTCAGTGGCCCGATCGAAGCAGACGATGTCCTGATCCGCCTGAGCGACGACCTCGGTGAACGGGCGGATTCGCTTGAAATCGAGCACGTCGCTCTCGAGGGCTTCGCACCCGGGGAGCCGATGCAATTCCAGTTCCGGGGCAATGTGGGGCAGCCTCCGCTGTTCGATGAGCTCGAGGTGGTCGGCCTTCTCCGGCCGCTGGACGGGGGGCGCTTCCGCCTGCAGGACATGCATCTGGAGGGGAGCCTGGAGAATGGACATTTCCTGATCAACATGGTCGGAGAACTCGATGTTCGTCCCGGCCCGCCTCTGAGCGTCAGCCTGGAAGGTGGTTTGCTCAGGATCAACGAACATGCATTCGATGCCTCGATTCAGTACACGGCCTTCGATCGACCTTACGTCAACGCTCGACTGTCCTCGGCATTCGTCGATCTCGACGTTGCCCGAATTCCGGCATTGCTGGCGGGCGAGGACGGACATCGTGAGGCTTCGAAGGTGATCGAGGCCGCGCGGGGGATGGATTTCGATCTCGAGGTGAGGGCGGACCAGGTGGCACAGCTCGGGCTGGTGATGCGGGATCTTGCCCTTCAGGCTCAGGGCCGGGACCAGCAGCTTCGGGTCGATGAGCTCAGCGCAGCCGTCCCCGGAGGTCAGCTGACCGCGCTCGGCGTCTTCGACTTGAGTGACGGTGACGTGGCGAGTCGTCTCGGATTTCGGGTGGATGCCGACCGTCTCGATGAACTGGCGCGCGCGGTACCACTCGACTGGTTGCCCGGTGGATCCGGTGCCCTGTCCATGTCCTTGAGCACCCAGCGCGACGCGGGAATCCTGCAGACCGAGGGGGAGGGGGCCATCGAGCTCTGGGCGGGCGAATGGGCGCCACTGGAGCATCTGCTTCCGCGCGGTCTCGTGCCCACGCCCGGACCCGGATTCGACTTCTTCAGCGCTCGAGTCGAGCTGCTGCAGGATCGCGTCCGGCTGCAGGAATTCCAGATGGTTCGAGAGGACCTGGTGGTTCAGGGGGGACTCGAGATCGCATTGCCCGATCGCAGTCTGAGTGGCCGTCTGGATCTGATCGGTGCCGAAGCCGTCACCCCGATCGGGTTGTCGGGGAGTCTGCTCGATCCGGAGCTGCAGTGGCCGTTGCCGAGCGAGGCACCGGGGCAGTGAACGCCGAGCGAGAAACCTATATCGGCCTGCTGGCCGCGCTGAGTGCCTTCGCCTTCTGGGGACTGGCTCCGATCTATTTCAAGTTTCTCGGCGGGGTCGGGGCGGATGAGATCATTGCTCACCGGGTGCTCTGGTCCGTGGTCTTCCTCGGTCTGGTGCTTGTGTTCCGACATCGAGGCAAATTGTTTTCACGGCTGCGCGTTTCGCGCCGGGTGCTGTTGACACTGGCCCTGTCGAGCGCGCTGATCCTGATCAACTGGTTGATTTTCGTTTATGCGGTCAATAGCGGCCGCGTTCTGTCGACGAGCCTTGGCTATTTCATCAATCCACTGGTCAATGTCGTTCTGGGCATGATCATTTTCCGCGAGCGCCTGACGGGGCTGCAGACCCTGGCGGTGCTCATTGCGGCGGCGGGCACGGGCTACATGGCATGGCAGGTCGGCGTCGTGCCCTGGATGGCGCTGGGTCTGGCCTTTTCCTTTGCCATGTATTCGGTGCTGCGCAAGCTCATCGAGGTCGGCCCGATGGTGGGCTTGTTCTGGGAGACCCTGATCGCGGCACCGCTGGCCCTGGGCTGGATCTTGCTGCTGTCCTCGGAGGGACGGATGGTTTTCGATCCCAGCGAGCCTGGCACGGCGGCTTTGCTCGCCGGGACAGGCCTGGTCACCGTGATTCCCCTGCTGCTGTTCGCTGCCGGTGTGCGCCGCTTGCCATTGAGCACCATGGGCCTGCTGCAGTATCTGGCGCCGAGCATGACCTTCATCCTGGCCGTCTTCGTGTACGCCGAACCGTTCACCTCCGACCACGCGGTCACTTTCGGTTGCATCTGGATCGCACTGATTCTCTACACCCTGTCCAGCCTCCATCGGCGTCGCCGCGCCCGTATGCCCCTGTAGAAGGCTCATGGAAAATTCAGCCAATCAACGCCCCGCCAGCAAGCAGGTGGCTTCATTGTCCGCGCTGCGGCCCTTTCTGATCCGCTACCGCTTGCAGATCCTGCTGGCCCTGGTCTTCCTGCTGATCTCGGCAGCGGGCGCCCTGGCCATCCCGGCGGCCGTGGGCCAGGTCATCGATCGAGGCTTCGTGGCCGAGGATCTGACGAGAATCAATCGCTGGTTCTGGCTGCTCGCTGGGGCCGCCGCCGTGATGGCGGTCGGCGGTGGCCTGCGTTTCTACTGGGTCAGCTGGCTGGGACAGCGAGTCGTGGCGGATATCCGCTCGGCTGTTTTCGAGCGCGTGCTGGTCATGGACCCCGCCTTTTTCGCGCGGACTCGCACCGGCGAGGTCCTGTCGCGCATCAATACCGACACGACCCTGATCGAAACGCTCGTGGGTTCGACCGTGTCCTTCGGGCTACGAAACCTGCTGATGCTGGTCGCCAGCGCGCTGGCCCTGGTGTTCACCGCGCCGTCCCTGGCCGGTGTGATCGCCCTGTTGATCATCCTGATCGTGGTGCCCGTGCTGGTGCTGGGGCGCTGGGTCCGGCGACTGTCGAGTCGGGCGCAGGATCGTATTGCCGACATCAGCGCCCGCGGTGACGAGGCGATCAACGCCATCCAGACGGTCCAGGCCTTCGCGCGTGAATCGCACGAAGCGGCGCGTTTTCGAGATATCGTCGAACAGGCCCTGGGCGCCAATCAGCGCAGAATCGCGGCCAGCACGGTGCTGATCGTGGTGGTGATCCTGCTGACCTTCTGTTCCATGACCTTTGTGCTCTGGCTGGGAGCGCGCGCCGTGTTGAGCGGCCAGATGTCCCCCGGTCAGCTCGGGCAGTTCGTCCTCTATGCCGCCATCACGGCCGGCTCGACGGCAGGTCTGTCCGAGATATGGGGACAGATCCAGCGGGCGGCCGGTGCCATGGAACGCTTGTCGGAACTGCTCCAGCTGCGCCCGCGAATCGAAAGCCCGGCGGAGCCCCGGCCGATGCCCGAGCCGCCTCTCGGTCTGAGCATCGAGGGCGTGAGTTTTGCCTATCCGGATCGGCCCTCGGAGCCGGTGCTGTCCGGTCTGGATCTCGAGATCGAGCCGGGCGAAACGATTGCCGTGGTCGGTCCTTCGGGCGCCGGCAAGTCCACGCTGTTCCAGCTGCTGCTGCGTTTCCACGATCCGGATCAGGGTCGGATCCGTCTCAATGGGGTCGATCTGCGCGATCTCGATCTGCACGAACTGCGCTCGGCCATGGGCCTCGTGCCGCAGGGTGTCGTGTTGTTCTCGGGAACCGCTGCGGAGAACATCGGCTACGGGCTCGATGCACCGGATCCGGAACTCATCGAGCGGGCGGCGCGGGCCGCGGCGGCGCATGAGTTCCTTTCCGCGCTGCCCGAGGCCTACAATAGTTTCCTTGGTGAGAAGGGACTGAGTCTGTCCGGCGGACAGCGCCAGCGACTGGCCATCGCCCGGGCTCTGGCCAAGGATCCGCCCCTGCTGTTACTCGACGAGGCCACCGCGAGCCTGGACGCCGAAAGCGAGCGCCTGGTGCAGGATGCTCTGGATGAGATCAGCCGGGATCGAACGGTACTGATCATCGCCCACCGCCTGGCGACGGTGCGGCGTGCTGACCGCATCGTCGTGCTGGAAGCGGGGCGTGTGGTGGCCCAGGGCCGCCACCAGGAGCTGATCGAGAACAGCGAGCTCTACGCGCGCCTGGCGCGACTTCAGTTTCTCGAGTAGCGCCCCGCCTACAGCGACTGGTAACGGAATTTCTGACCGCCGACCGTGACTTCCGCCATCAGGCCCCCTCGGACCAGGATGAAGGCCGCCACGCCGCGCTCGTAGCTGGTCGTGGCCGCGGCACCGGCGGTGGCGGCAACGGCCGTCGCCTGGGCCGAGAACTCGAAGTTCTCGCGCTGGAAGGTCGCCAGAGCCGCGGCGTCCTCGAAGAAGATGACCTGAGCATAGGCCTGGGCGCCGATCTGTGGCCCGATCGTGGCCTGGGACACGGATGCACGCCCGATCGGTGCGCCGCCCTGGAAGACGATCCCCCGTCCGAAGCCTCCGCCGACCCAGAATCCGCCCTTGGCAATGTCCGGAAAGATCACGTAGGCATGCGCATGATCCACCCATTGCTGGAGGCCCGGATCGCGGTCGAGGAAGCGCTCCATGGCCGCGCGAGACTCGCGGATCAGGCTGGAGTCATCGGGCGTGGAGGCGCAGGCGCCAAGCAGCAGGACGAGGCAGAGCGTGGTGAGCGATCGCAGCATGGAGCAGTTCCGTTTCGTTCGGGTCTTTCGATGGACCGTCGCCGGGCGGCGAGGTTCAGCCGGCGTTGCTGAGCAGCTGTGCGGTCACGGCGCCGAAATGGCAGATACTGCCCGCGAGCACGAACAGATGCCAGATGGCGTGGCTGTAGGGGATGCGTTCGAAATGGTAGAAGATCGTGCCGGCGGTGAAGAACACGCCGCCCAGGATCAGCAGGGTCAGGGCGGTCGGGGTCAGTGCCTGACTCAGTGGCGCGAAGGCAACCACGATGAGCCAGCCCATGCCGATGTAGGTGGCCGTCGACAGGGCCTTGAAGCGCCCGGTGAAGAAGACCTTGAAGACGATGCCGAACACCGCCAGGCCCCAGACGACGCCAAACAGGGACCAGCCCCAGCCGCCGCGGATGGCGGCCACGGTAAAGGGGGTGTAGGTGGCGGCGATCATCAGGAAGATCGCGCAGTGATCGAGCACCTTCAGGTGTGATTTCAGGCGCGGGTGCCGGACGGCGTGATAGAGGGTGGAGGCGGTGTAGAGCAGCACCAGCGCGGCCGAGAAGACCGCCGCGCTGACGATTTCGCGGGCACCTGCGTAGACGCTGGCGAGGGTGATCAACACGGCCCCGCCGCCAATGGACAGAATCACGCCGATCCCATGGGTCAGGGCATTGGCGATCTCTTCGCGATGCAGCTTCATCCCGGACATGGTGCGGATCATAGCACCAAGCGAATGCTGAACGGGGGAGGGAACGGCGTGGAATTGGGGTAGCATGACGGACCTGTTTCAATGTCCGATGAGGCTGCCCCCGTGTTTCGAACCGTATCCGTCCTGACCCTTTTGCTGGCGCTGCTGGTCGCTTGTGGCGAATCCACCGAGCCGGCACCGCGCACGACGCCGGCGCCGGAGCCGTCCATGCCCGATGAAGTCCAGGCGCCTTTTGCCCAGGTGGCCAACGCCCTGATCGAGCGCATGATCGAGCATAGCCCCGAATGGGCGGTCTACCAGGGGCGCTACGAGGGCGCAGGGCGGGTGACGATCCCGAATGCCGAGCAGCGCGCGGCCACGCTCGCCCTCATCGATCAGGCGCTGGCGGAACTGGGTGAGTACGAGCCGGAGCGCCTGGATCCTGCCGAGCGCACGGACCTGGCGCTGCTGGAAAATCGTCTGCGTGCGCTTCGCTGGTACCAGGAAGAGTTTCGTGGCTGGGCCTGGATGCCGTCCCAGTACAACGTGGCCGGCGTCATCAACGTGCTGCTCAACACCGATTTTGCCCCGCTGGACGAGCGCCTGGCCCTCATCGAGGCCCGATTGAGTCGAGTGCCCGACTACTATGCGGCGGCCCGGGCCAACCTCGAGCGCCCGACCCTGGAACACACGGAGCTGGCGATCCAGCAGAACCGAGGGGGCCTGGCCAGCCTCGGCGAGCCCCTCGAAGCCAAACTCGAGGAAGCTGGCTTCGACGATGAGGCTCGCGACCGCTTCCTGGCCGAGCTGGGCGAGGCCCGTGCCGCGATCGAGGGCTGGATCGCCCACCTCGAAGGCCTGCAGGCCGAGCTCGAGGCCAGCGGTGAGGCGCGCTCCTTCCGGATCGGTGCGGAGCTCTACGAGCCCAAGTTCGCCTTCGACATCCAGGCGGATTTCACGGCCGCGCAGCTCTACCAGCGGGCGCTGGCGGAGAAGGAGCGGGTGCTGGCCGACATGGACGAGATCGCGGTCGGTCTTTGGCCGAACTATTTCCCCGATGTCGAGCTGCCCGAGCAGCCGCGCGATCGCATCGCTCGCCTCATCGATCACCTGTCCGACCGGCATGTCACGGTCGACGAGTTCATCCCCGAAATTCGCCGGCAGATTCCCGCGCTGGCCGACTTCGTCCGAGAGCATCACCTGCTCGAACAGGACCCCGACAAGCCGCTGGTGGTTCGGGAAACGCCGGAATACATGCGGGGCGGCGGTGCGATCGCCTCGGTCAGCGCCCCGGGTCCCTTCAATCCTGGAGCCGAGACCTACTACAACGTCACGCCACTGGAAACCTACGGCGAGGAGCTGGCGGCCAGTTATCTGCGTGAATACAACCACTGGATCCTGCAGATCCTCAACATCCACGAAGCGATCCCGGGGCACTACACGCAGCTGCTGCACGCCAATCGCTCGCCCAGCCTGGTCAAGAGCCTGTTCGGCAACGGTGCCATGGTCGAAGGCTGGGCCGTCTATGCCGAGCGGATGATGCTCGAGGCCGGCTGGGGCGATCAGGAGCCCGAGATGTGGTTGATGTACGGCAAGTGGGCGCTACGAGTGATTCACAACGCCATTCTCGACTACGCCGTGCACGTCGAAGGCATGGGCCGCGACGAGGCCTTGCGGATGCTTCAGGAGGACGCCTTCCAGGAGGTCTCCGAGGCCACCCAGAAGTGGCGTCGTGTGACCCTGTCGCAGGTGCAGCTGACCTCGTACTTCTCGGGTTATGCGGAAATCTACGACTTCCGCGAGCGCCAGCGGGCGGCGCTGGGCGAGGGCTTCGATCTGGAGGCCTTCCACAATCAGTTCCTGAGCTACGGATCGGCTCCGGTCGCGGTCATTGCCGAACTGATGGGCGACTCGAGGCCCTCGAACTGACCGAGCTCGCCCGGCTCAACGGCCCGTGTTCGCCACGGGCAGTTCGCGGGTCCAGAAGACCATGGTTTTCTGGGTTTCGGCTGACTGGCCGAGATCCTTCCATGGATAGTCGACGCGCAAGGCGTCCTGGCGACGGTAGCCACGCTTCTCCCAGAAGGCATCGAGCGGCCGATAGTCGGCCGGTCGGAGCGGGTGCGAGGACGGCCTTTGAACGGCGCAGAACGTCGCCCAGCGCTTGCCGAGACGGCGGGCCTGGGCCTCGCGCTCGTCGAAGAAGCGATGCCCGATGCCCTGGCCTCGCCAGTCGGGGTGCAGCACGGACTCACCGAAATACATGATCTCATCGAGGTCGAAGCCAGCCTGCACGAAGGGCTGCTGGAACGCCGGATCGGCGCCGCGCATGGCCATGGCGGTCGCGCAACCGATGACCTCGTCGCCGTGCCGTGCGAGCACCAGCACGTGACCTTCGGCGGCCGCGAAGTGGGCCAGGTAATCGCGCTCGTAGGCCAGATCACCGTCATACAGGTAGGGCCATTCGCGAAAGACCCGAATGCGCTGCCCGGCCACCTGATCCAGCCAGGGCTGAACGGCCTCGTCCGTGAGTGATTCGATCCGCCAGTCCATCTAGCCGACCAGGCGTTGCCACCAGCGCTTTCTGGGAGGTGGCAGTGCGTCGGTCAGGGCCTCGGTGTCGGGCCGGCGACCGGCGATCAGGCGGTGCGGGAAGTCGATCGCGATCAGGTCGGCCACGGTCTGGTTGGTCCACTGGGCGATCTGCCGCTGTGCCTCGGACAGATGGGGGATGCGCCGGCGGTCGCGATGAGCATCGGAGGCCACGACATGCACCAGGCCACGCTGGACCATCTGCCGGGCGGCATCACGGATCTGCGGACCGAACTGGCCGGTGCAGCTTTGCGCCGTCACCTGGGCCAGGCAGCCCATCGAGACCCATTCCTCGAGGATCTCCGGATGCTGGCGGAGCTCGCTGTTGCGCTCCGGGTGAGCGATGATCGGTTGCAGGCCCTGGGCAATGATCTGCTCGAGCAAGTGCTCGGAGCCCATCGGCACCGTGTGGACCGGTAGCTCGACGAGTGCGGCCTGGCCCCGGTCGGCCAGCGTCAGGGCGCGTCCTGCGGCCAGCTCCGCCGGTAGTTCGGGCACCAGATGGAGTTCGGAGCCGGGCAGCAGCTTGAGCGGAATCCCCTCGGCGATCAGGGCCTCTCTCAGTTCCCGTAGGGCTCTGGCGACCTCGACGGCGGGATTGGCGTAGACCCCGTTGAGGTGATGCGGCGTGACCACCACGGTCCGGATGCCGTCTTCCACGGCCAGACGCGCCATCGCCAGTGACTGTTCGAGGTCCTTCGAACCGTCGTCGATGCCGGGGAGAATGTGGCAGTGAAGGTCGGCGTACACGGGCCTGGAAGCGCTATGGAAGGTCTTCAGCTTAGCAGATCAACCGAAGCCCACTCACTACAGGCGACCATCCACCTGCGCCCGATCCAGCGTGGCTCGCACATCGTAGAGCACGCCCTGGCTCGACAGGTAGCCGCGCAGGGTCTCGGCCTGCCGGAACTGTCCGTGCGCCACGGCATGGATCACGGCCGCATACTGGCCGCTGCTCGGTCGATCGACCAGTTCGATCCCGTATTCCTCGCGGGCCTGGGCGGCATCGGCCCAGGGGTCGTGCACGTCCACGTTCAGCTTGAAGGCCTCGAGTTCCCGGATCAGATCGATGACGCGCGTGTTGCGCAGGTCCGGGCAGTTCTCCTTGAAGGTCAGGCCCAGGACCAGGACCCGGGCGCCGGGCGCGTAGACCGCTCGCTCGGCCATGAGTCGGAGGACCTGGCTGGCCACGAACTGGCCCATGGCGTCGTTGACGCGACGGCCGGCCAGGATCACGGCCGGGTGATGGCCGACGCTCTGCGCCTTGTGCGTGAGGTAGTAGGGGTCGACGCCGATGCAGTGGCCGCCGACCAGACCGGGTTTGAACGGCAGGAAATTCCACTTGCTGCCGGCCGCGGCCAGCACGCTGGCCGTGTCCAGGCCGAGGCGGGAGAACAGGATGGCCAGCTCGTTGACCAGGGCGATGTTCAGGTCCCGCTGGGTGTTCTCGATGACCTTGGCCGCTTCGGCGACGCGGATCGACTCGGCCCGGAAGGTGCCTGCGCGAATGATCTGCCGGTAGAGGGCATCGACCGCCTCGGCGGCAGCGGGGCTGGACCCCGAGGTGACCTTGACGATGTCGCTCAGACGGTGCTGCCGGTCGCCGGGGTTGATGCGTTCCGGGCTGTAGCCGCAATGGAAGCCGGCATCGTCTTCATGCTCGCTGCCGTCGAGGTAGCGAAGCCCGGATTCGCGCTCCAGGATCGGCACGCAGACTTCTTCGGTCGCACCCGGGTAGACGGTGGACTCGAAGATCACCAGGTCACCGGGGCTCAGCGCCCGACCGACCAGGGCGGAGGCGGCTTCGAGGGGGCGGAGGTCCGGGCGCTTGGCCGAGTCGATCGGCGTCGGCACCGTGACCACGAAGACGCTCGCCGCACTCAGCGCGTCGGCCTGGTCACTGAAGCTCAGCTGGTCGGCCGAGGCCAGTTCTTCGGCGTCGACTTCCAGGGTGGCATCCCGGCCCTGGCGCAGTTGCTCGATTCGCCGGGCGTCGATGTCGAAGCCCAGGGTACGGAACTTGCGACCGAAGGCGACGGCCAGCGGCAGTCCGACGTAGCCGAGGCCGACGATGGCAATGCTCGCCTCGCCGTTCTCGAGCTGTCGCATCAATGATTCACGCATGGTGCTGGTTCCTTAGCAGCGGTAGTACTCGCGGTACCAGTCGACGAAGCGGCGGACGCCCTGTTCGACCGAGACCCGAGGGCGATAGTCGACGGCCTGGATCAGTTCACTGACATCGGCTTCCGTGTCGGGCACGTCGCCGGGCTGCAGCGGCAACAATTCCATCTCGGCCTTGCGGCCCAGGCAGTCCTCGAGAACCTGGATGTAGCGCAGCAATTCGACCGGCTCCTCGTTGCCGATGTTGAACAGGCGGTAGGGCGCGTTGCTGCGCGCCGGGTCCGGTTGATCCGATGACCATCCGGTGTCGGCCCGGGCTGGCTGATCGAGCACTCGGATCACGCCTTCGACGATGTCGTCGATGTAGGTGAAGCTCCGCTTGTGGTGGCCGTGATTGAAGACCTTGATCGGCTCGCCGGCCAGGATCGCGCGCGTGAAGAGAAACAGCGCCATGTCGGGGCGGCCCCATGGCCCGTAGACGGTAAAGAAGCGCAGGCCCGTGCAGGGAATGCCATAGAGATGCGCGTAGCTGTGCGCCATCATCTCGTTGGCCTTCTTGGTCGCCGCGTACAGGGTCAGTGGGTGTTCGGTGGACTGGTGCTCCGAAAAGGGCATCGTCGTGTTGGCGCCATAGACCGAACTGGTCGAGGCGAAGACCAGGTGGTCGACCGAGTGGTGCCGGCAGCCCTCGAGGATGTGCAGGAAGCCGGTGACATTGCTGCTCGTGTAGGCGTGTGGATTGGTCGCCGCGTAGCGAACGCCGGCTTGCGCGGCCAGGTGAACCACACGACCGGGCCGGTGCTCTTCGAACAGGCCCTCGATCGCCTCGCGATCGACCAGGTCGGCCTGCAGGTGCCGATAGCCGGGCCGTTCCTGCAGTCGGGACAGGCGGGCCCGTTTGAGCTCGACATCGTAATAGTCGTTGAGGTTGTCGAGGCCGACAACGCGTTCACCGCGATCGAGCAGCACGTGGGTGACATGAGAACCGATGAAGCCGGCGCTGCCGGTCACCAGCACAGGACCTTGGCGCGAAGTCCAGATCATGGTTCACACGATCCAGCCGAGGGGGCCCGGCGGCCGAAGGGATAGTGCTCGAAGCCTCGCTCGGCCAGGCGGTGCTTCTGCGAATGCTTGACCGCCTCGACGCCCTCGAGCACATGCAAGTCGCCCAGGCAGGTGCCGGTGACCAGGCCGACGTAACCGGTGCCGATGATGGTGATGCGCATGAGTCTGGGTCAGTCCTGCATTGAGCGAATGATAGCCGGGCGTCAGTCTGGGCCGATCGCGCGACAGCGAGATGACGATCGGTATGACGATCGTGATGACAGTCTCGGCGACAAGCGGGATGCCGATGGGGATGCCATCGCTTCGGTGATCAAGGCGAGCCCCCTGGTGAGCATCTTACAGCTGCTCGATCCGGCGGGTCAGTTCACCGACCCGGTCCTCGAGCAGGGCCTGATCGCCCCGGGTCTCGACGTTCAGGCGGATGACCGGCTCGGTGTTCGAGGCGCGCAGATTGAAGCGCCAGTTGCCGAAATCCATGCTGATGCCATCGGTTCGATCGATGACCGGATCCTCTTGTCGGTACGCGTCGAAGATGGTCTGCAGTGCCTGACCGGCATCGGGGACGGAGAAATTGATCTCGCCGCTGCACGGGTAGGCGCGGATGCGCTCGTCGACCAGTTCACCGAGGCTCCTGCCCGTGGTCGAGAGCGTTTCGGCCAGCAGCAGCCAGGGCAGCATGCCGCTGTCACAGAAGGAGAAGTCGCGAAAATAGTGATGGGCCGACATCTCCCCTCCGTAGAGCGCGTCCTCGGCTCGCATCCGCTCCTTGATGAAGGCATGGCCGCTCTTGTTGATCAGGGGAACGCCGCCGGCCTGCTGCACCTGATCCAGGGTGTTCCAGATCAGGCGAGGGTCGAGGACGATCTTGCCGCCCGGCTGCTTTTCGAGCAGGGTCGCTGCGAACAATCCCACCAGGTAGTAGCCTTCGATGAAGCGGCCGTCCTCGTCGAAGAAGAAGCAGCGATCGAAATCACCGTCCCAGGCGATGCCGAAATCGGCATCGGCCTGGCGCACCGCCTGACTGGTTTCTGCGCGGTTCTCCGGTAGCAGCGGGTTGGGAACGCCGTTCGGAAAATGGCCATCGGGCTGGTGGTGCAGACGACTGATCTGCAGCGGCAGGTGCCGGGCGATGGCATCGAAGGCCGGGCCGGCACAGCCGTTGCCGGCATTGACCACGACCTTCAGGGGTCTGAGTCGGTCGGCCTCGATCTGGCCGAGCATGCGGGCCACGTACTGGTCCAGCACGTCTTCCTGGCCGGTCGTTCCGGCTTCGACGTCGGCGGCGGGAAGGCCCTCGGCCACCGCATGCTCGATGTCCTTCAAGCCCGTGTCCGCGCTGATCGGAATGGCCTGTTCGCGCACCATCTTCATGCCGTTGTAATCGGCCGGATTGTGGCTGGCAGTGATCATGATTCCGCCACCCATGCCCGGGCGCGAGGCCGCATGGTAGACGAGTTCGGTGCCGCAGAGCCCGATATCGATCGTGTCGGTGCCGGCCTGGTTCAGGCCTTCGGTCAGGGCCTGGGCGAGTTCCGGGCTCGATAGACGCATGTCCCGTCCGATGACGACCGGGCCGGTCGGGCCGATGATCCGGGCGTAGGCACGACCGATCGCTTGCGCTCGCTCGCTATTGAGGGACTCTGGAACGCGGCCGCGCAGATCGTAGGCCTTGAAGGGCGAGTGTTCGAGGGTTTTCATCGGGCAGCGCTCTGGTTGACGTGGACTCAGGCGCGACGAATGCTGTTTTCGTCCAGCTCCACGCGTCGTTCCTGATGCAGGAGGCGCAGCAGCACGATGACGCGTTCATCGCCGGTTCTGGCCTGGAACAGGGCCCGGTAGCCGGCGCAGGGGCCCTCGGTGATCTCGATAAGCTCGTTCGGCTGATAGTCGATCGCACCGGCCAGGTTGATGACGCCCTGATCATCACATCGCTGACGCAGGCTTTCGATGACCTGGTCGGGCACGATCGGCGCCTGCAGGCCCAGCCGGACCAGACCCACGGTACCTCGAGTCGATCGGATCGTGCTCCAGTCGTCCACACCCCGGTGCAGGCGGACGAACAGGTAGCGGGGAAACATGGATTCGTGCAGGACCTGACGGCGGCCCGGTTGGGCGCGACGCACGCGGGTCTTCGGTCGGAAGATCTCGAAGCCCTGATTGAGCAGGTGCTCCTCCGCGCGGGCATCCTGACGAGGCTTGCAGAACACGGCATGCCAGTGCCGGTCCTGATGATGCGAAGTTGGATCGATCATGATCCTGTCATCTAGGCGTTCAGCTTGTTCAATCGATGAACATTGTGCCTGCCATGACAAGTCTGGCGCAACCGCCAATGTCCCCCGATGCCTTGCCTCAGCGGTAGCGAACTGGACGGACGCGGTAGCTGGAGTCCCGGGAATACTCCAGGGTCAGCCCATAGTAGAAGCCGATGAACCAGGCGTCACCTTCTTCCTCGGTGTCCAGGCTGCTCGTCCAGAAGCCTGCCCAAGGGGTGTCGGGAAAGATATCATCATTGATGGCCGGTGCTTCCCGACACTTCTCCACGATCGTCTCCAGCTCCTCTCGAGTCGGCAACCGCCAGTCGGTGTAGCCACCCAGTTCGCCGGTTCGGTTGAGTTCGTCGATTGCAGTCTGCGCTTCGCTCCAGGTCATCGATTCGGCCTGGCCCGTGCAGCTGTCGCGACTCCAACCCTGACCCAATGCGCATTGCGCCCACTGCAGGTCGGTACGGACGTGAATCACGGTGCCATCGCGAGGCAGCTCGAATTCGTCGCTGGGGGTGCTGGCTTCGTCCTCACCGATCCCGAGCTGACAATGACTGTCTTGAGCGACGGTGGCGGTGGAAAACGCCATCAGCAAGAGCAGCGTCAGCGTGGTTCGAATTCGGAGTTGTGTCATGAAGAACATCCTTGTTGACAGGCAGTTTCAGTCTGCTTCCGCCAGCGCCAAGCGCTGTGCTTCAAGCGACTCTGCAGTGAGGACCTGCCTTGAGCATGTCCACCCCTTTCCTTTCAGCGCCCGGACCGTCGCTCGAAATCCAACTCGAAGACGCTACCGATCAAGGCACGATCATTATGAAATGCCGGTATTGGACATGCAAGTGATTGCTGCGGTTCGGCGCAGGGCGCCGGGGCTGCAGCCGGTCCAGCGGCGAAAGGCGCGATTGAAGTTCGACGGATCGGCGTAGCCGAGCTGTTGAGCGATCTCGGCCAGGGGAATGCGGGTGTGGCGCAGCAGGTCCTCGGCGATGGCCTGGCGAGTCCGATCGACGAGCTGTCGATAGTCCACGCCTTCGTCGGCCAGGTGGCGACTCAGGCTGCGTGACGATCGTCCGAGTTCCCGTGCAACGGCCTGCAGACCGGGGTTTCGACCGCCGTGTTCGAGCAGGACCAGCGAGACCTGGCCGCTGATCGGCCGATCTTCGGGATCGCGGAGCAGGCGCTGGCAGCGGTTGCGCATCAGGGCGTGCAGTTCGGGGTCGGCCAACGGGCAGGGAAGGTCCGCGCAATCGCGGGGAACCCGCAGGGCCAGGCGCTTTCCGCCGGTGATCAGGGGGCCGGGCAGGGCCTCGCGCAACGCGGTGGCTTGATGCTCGGCCGGCCAGGGCAGTTCGGTGATCAGGCGCTGTGCGTCCGAGCCCATCAGGGGAGCGATCAGCGCACACAGGGCCAGCAGGTTGATTTCCATGAGCCGTTCACCCGGGCCCGAGAGCGGAAAGCGCTGCGACAGGACCAGCACCCGGTGGTCGGACTCGTTAACAAGGCGAAGGCAGGTCCAGGGTGCCCGGACCGGCTCGAACCGAACCAGGGTGTCGAGCGCCTGGCCCAGATTCGATGCGCTGATCGTGGCCAGACCCAGCGGACCGTGCTGCGCCGGGTCCAGGCTCATGGCCGGCGCCGCATGCCAGCCGGGCGGCAGGCGTTCGTCGAGGAGGCCCAGCAGATCCAGTAATTGAGAGAGGGGAAGGGGAGGGCCGTTCAGGCGCGCCGGGTCGAGTCCGGCCAGATCGAGCAGCTGTCGACGCTCGTCGGGTTCCCGGGCCACCAGGTCCAGAAAGCGCATCACGTAGCTGATCGGCAGGCCCGGATCCGGTGGCGAGGCTGAGCTTTGGCGAGAAATGACCATCATGCGGCCAGTTCTACCCTAGTCGCCGGTCCCCGGCAAGCCCAGACTGACCCCATTCGAAACCACGGTGAGCTTGCCCATGAACTCGATTCCCGCCCAGATGAGTGCCCCGGCCGCGTATCGCGACCGCAAGCGCTACGCCTGGCTGCTGTCGGTGTTGTACCCGCCGCTGCCGCTGTACGCGGTCGGCCTGCATCACCTGACTGGCCAGGAGGCCTGGTTTCTGCTGCCGCTGCTGCTGACCTATGGCCTGATTCCGCTGCTCGATTACCTGCTGGGCGAAGATGCCGGCAACCCGCCCGAAGCGGCCGTGCCCGAGCTGCAGGCCGATCGCTACTACCGCTGGCTGACCTGGCTCACCGTGCCCCTGCATCTGATCACGCTCGTCGTGGCCTGCGCGTATGCCGTCACCGCCGGCCTGGGTCTGTCGGCCTTCCTGCTGTTGGCTCTGGTGACCGGGCTGGCGTCGGGAATGGCGGTCAATACGGCCCACGAGATGGGGCATCACCGCCATCCGGTCGACCAGGCCCTGAGTCGGATCGCTCTGGCCGTGCCCTTCTACGGGCATTTCACGGTCGAGCACAACTACGGGCACCACAAGCAGGTGGCCACGCCCGAGGACAGCGCCAGCGCGCGCCTGGGCGAGACGATCTACGGCTTTGCACTGCGCGAGATTCCCGGTGGACTGAAACGCGCCTGGCGGATCGAGCGCGCACGTCTGGCTCGTCGCGGGCGCTCGATCTTCAGCCTGCACAACACGATTCTGCAGTCGAACCTGATCGCGCTGCTGCTCCAGGGGGCGCTGATCTGGCTGTTGGGCTGGCCGGCGCTGGTGTTCCTGCTCGTCCACAACCTGGTCGCCTGGTTCCAGCTGACCAGCGCCAACTACGTCGAGCACTACGGGCTGCTCCGCAGGCGTCTCGCCGATGGTCGCTACGAGCGCTGCCAGCCGCACCACAGCTGGAACAGCAACCACGTCATGTCCAATCTGCTGCTGTTCCACCTCGAGCGCCATTCAGACCATCACGCGCATCCCGGTCGACGCTATCAGTGCCTGCGCGATTTCGACGACGTGCCGCGCTTGCCCAGCGGCTATTTCGGCATGTTCCTGCTGGCCTATCTGCCGCCGCTATGGTTCCGTGTCATGAACCCGCGATTGATGGAGCTACCGCACGTCGATGGTGAACTCGCCCGGGTCAATCGCGGAAATTGACTCGGACGCTCATCCTTCCTTCGGATTGTCGGGGTCCTCCCAGTCGCCGCGCTTCCAATCGATGGCGGCCTGTAGAAGCTCGCGAGAATCGGACAGGTTCAGCTTGCGCTTGATGTTGGCGCAGTGGGACTCGACGGTCTTCGGGCTGATGTTCAGCTGCTCGGTGATCTCGCGGGTCGACAGAAGTTGTCCAAGGTACTCGAAGATCTGCAGCTCTCGCGTGGTCAGGTCGGGTGGGGAGGGAGAAAGGGTCTTTGAGAGAGCGCAGCGACGACAGGCGTCGGGACAGATGGATGCAGAGTCACAGTCGATCATCACGTCGAGCGATTCCATCAGCTGTTCTTCGCTCGCTTGCAGCGGCATCAAACCGCAGAGATGGCGTCGCTCGATGGGCAACTCGGCGCCGGCCTGTTGACGTTCGGAGATCAGCAGGATCTTCGGCTCATGTGGCTTGTCGGGAAGGGCATGCGCAATGGATCGACCGAGTTGTGCGTCGAGGATCAGGACGTCCGTCTTGCCTTCCTTGATGCTCTTGATCGCCTGCGGCGGGGAGTGCCTGGCGATATTCAAGAGATGGCTCTCTTTGGATTTGAGAGATTGTTCCAGGCCTATGGCCAGTAGATCGCTTTTCAGTACGATGGATACCTGAACGACAGGCGTGTTCATGCGTTCAAAGAATGGTTGCAGAGTTCAATCGCATTAGCATACACGCATGGACCGAGATATTGACTCAGGGAAACCCTGATGGACAGTCCCCTGGCCGCCTGTTGACAATACGGGCTGAAAGGGATTTGTAGCGTTGGCGATGACATGGAAGTGCGCGTTCTCCTCGTGCCGTGGGTCGCCGAAGAAATCCGATTCAATTCAGATGAACGGCATTGAAGGGGTGCATGGCTGATGTTGGTGATTCAATTCCCGTGGACTGGCGCGCAAGATTGATCGTGTATGCGTGAAATGAGTCGCAAGCCAAGGGGCGCCGCATCGAGCTTGCCTCGGTTTGCGGCAGCCGATTGTCTGATTCAACCGATCCGACAGTCCATCGAAGGGACCGACCCAGTCCTACTGAAGGTTCCGGATCATGGCCATGTCTGGATCGACCCCGTTCGCAAGCTGTTCAAGTCCCATATCCGCTCCGAGGAAGGCTTCTTTACTGCTCGGCCCGAGGCCTTGATCATGCAAGCAGACTCGGCATCGCCCGATGGCGGTGCGCGCGCACTCGATGAACTGTTGTATCGGGCAGGATGGTTCGCCTCCGACTCGGCGCTGATCGACGAGTGCCATCCTTATGACATCATCGAGATGCGGCAATGGCCGAACTTCACTCGGCTGCCTCACGCCCAGTCCCTCTTTGCCCTGGCCTCACTGCTGGCGAGGCGTCCGAGCAGCATGTCGATCGCCTATCGCAAGCTTCGCGTGCCCCAGACCGAAGCGCTGCGCTTCTTCAACGCGGTGGTCGCGGCCGGGTACGTCCGCGTCGTCAGTTCCCAGCCCGATTCCGTGTCTGCACCGGCTTCGAAGGATGCCGTTGAGGCGCCCGCGGCCGGGGGGTTCTGGTCGCGCCTGTTCGAACGCATGTCCGGATTGTGAGTATGCGTGGCCAACTCGATCGCATTCTGTTCGCCGGTCCCGTCGGCGCCGGCAAGACCTCGGCCATCGCTGCCGTCAGTGATAGCCCCGTGTCTCGTACGGAGGCCGGAGCCAGCGATGAGGTCCGGGAGCGCAAGGCGCAGACCACCGTGGCGATGGACTACGGCACGCTGGACATCGATGATCGAACCACGATCCAGCTGATCGGCGCGCCGGGACAGGAACGCTTCAGCTTCATGTGGGACATCCTGGCCGAGCGGGCGATCGGCCTCGTGCTGTTGCTCGATCATGCGCGGCCCGATCCCCTTGGTGACCTCGAGTTCTACCTGAAGGCGTTTCGCTCTCTGATGGATCGGGCGGGGTCGGGCACGGTGGTCGGCATCACGCGCTGTGATCTTTCCGAAGCCGTCGATCTCGAGCCCTATCGCCTTGCCTTGCAGGAAGAAGGTTTGAGTCTGCCCGTTTTCGAAGTCGATGCGCGCGAGCGCGATGATGTGAAAGTGGCGCTGCTGGCGCTGGTGGCCGAGCTGCATCCGATGGTTCATCGACATCATTCCCGCTGAGCTTCGCCGCGCGGAGGCCGTTGGCGCCAGGACACCGTACAGACTTCTGGATCCCGTCGCGTCACTCCACGACGAATGACCCGAGCACGCTTTCTCCGAGTTTTCGTGCCAAGCATTCCTCCGACCGTGTTTCGCTATTCGCAGCGCGGGATGCGAACTGGGTCACTTTATTTCCCGTTACGGTGAAATTTTTAGGGGAATCCTCTATGGACATTTTTCCCAATGGATCTAGTCTCTGAACTTCATCAGGCTGAGATTGGATCGCAGGTCGATGTCCAGTGGCAGCCCTGAACTTGATGGTTTCTGCAGTACACGCCGACTGAAGGGAGGCATGAGGCGCCGCGGTGTGGCGGTCGCCTGATGATCAGACTGGCTCCAATACCAAAATCGAGTGATGGCCGGGCACGCTGTGCCGTGGCGGTTGATGACTTGACCGTCGCTTCAGCGCAGCAGTGGATCTGGCCATGGACAGGAGACCGATGATGTCGAACAAGGCATCGTCCATCGGAGAGCAGCCCCTGTGGTTGCAAGGTTTCGGCGTTGGCTATGGCGACCGAGTGGTCCTGGCCGAAGTCGACCTGGAGCTGTCCGGCGCCGGCCTGCATGCGCTGATGGGGCCGACCGGCGTCGGCAAGTCCACTTTGCTTCGAGCCATCTGCGGAATCGCGCAGCAGAGCGGCAGCTTCAAGACCTGGGGGGAGATGCGTTATCTGGGCTTGATCGCCGGCCAGGCCGGGTGGCCGAGCCTGGTCGCTCAGGACGCTCGCCTGTTCGTTTCGACGGTTCGGGAAAACCTGCTGCACGGCCTGAATGAACGACATCAGCTTGATCGAAGGCAACAGACGCGGCAGGTGCTGGACTTGCTCGCGCAAATGGATTGCGAATGGTTGGAATCCTTTCTGAATACGCCCGTACTTGAACTGGAGCTCTATGCCCAGCGTGTGGTGGCGATTCTGCGCCAGGTGCTTGGCGAGCCGGTATTGCTCTGTGTCGATGAGCCCACGGTGGGCCTGGACGAGGATGGTTCCACGCTCGTGATGGACCTGCTCAAGCGCTGGTCGACGACCCATTGTGTGCTGCTTGCGTCGCACCATCAGGCGCAGATCCGTCGCCATGCGGATTGGGTGGGCATGCTGGTGTCCGGACGAATCGTCGAATGGGAAAGTTCCGAGCGCTTCTTCGACGGGCCTGCGTCCGAGGCCGGTCGCGAGTTCGTCGATCGCGGGACCTGCAACAGCCCGAGACCGGATGCGGCTGCCGAGGAACTCGACGAGTCCTGCCCACCCTTGCCTCCCTTGCCCGAGCCGGCCCGCAAGGCGATGAGTGCCTGGGCGGGTCCCAACGGCTTTGCCTGGCTGGACAAGGGGCGCCTGGCGGGAACGCCTCGTCCCGGCGTGGTCAACGATCTCGAAGACGATCTGGACGCCCTTCAGCGCGTCGGCGTCACGCGCTTGCTGACCCTGCTCGAAGAGCCACTCGACTTCGATGAGGCCTTGGCAGAACGCGGTATTCAGGCCCGACACGTTCCAATCGATGACATGACGGCACCGACCAATCTGCAGGCCATCGGTTTCTGTCAGCAGATCGATCAGTGGCTGAATGAACAAGAGGTCGTGGCGGTGCACTGCCATGCCGGGCACGGGCGCACCGGGACCGCTCTGGCCGCCTGGCGCATCTGGCGCGGTGACTCCGCAGCCGAAGCGATCGACGGCGTTCGAAAGATCGAGCGGCGATGGATTCAATCCCTCGAACAGGTCCAGTTTCTGGAGCGCTTCGAGGAGTTCCTGCAAGAACGAAGAAATGGATAGTCGGGGACGGCGTGCTCCGGTCTTTCCGTATCGCCGTCATGGCGATATCCAGTAACACGCTTTCAAGGAGGAAGAAATGTCAGATCTTGATTCAGTACTGCAAAGAGCGATTCAGTCGATCCCGGAGTGTGTGGCCGGTGGGTATGTCGATCTGGAGTCGGGGATGCTGATCGGCATCAAGACGGTGGATTCCCACCCGAGTGAAGTCATGGACATGCTGGCGGCGGCCACTGCCGAGATGTTCCAGGGCTCGAACGTCGTGGCGATCGAGCGGATGTTCAAGAAGGCACGCGGTGTCGAGGACGATGGGTCCCACTATTTTCAGGAAATGATCGTCAACAGCGACAACCTGATTCATGTCTTCATTCGCTCCAAGCGAAGTCAGGAACAGGTAGCCTGTTTCGTCTGCCGTCGATCGGCCAATATGGGCATGGTGTTGACCAAGGTTCGCCAGGCTCTGCCGGAAATCGAAGCGCAGGTCTGACACGCTGCACTACCCGGACGTCGATCATCGATGTCCGGGGACTTTTCAAATCGCTCTTGGAGTCGCCCTATCCCATGGATATCAAGACTGTGTCGCAAGGGGCCAAGGCCTCGGAGATTCGCTCCATCCTTCGCAAGCTGATGAGCCAGGGTGAGAAGGGGGTCAGAGCGGCGGCGGCCATCAGCAGCGATGGATTGGTGATCGCATCGGTGCTTCAGCAGGGCGTGGATCCGGATCGCTTCGCCGCGATGTCCGCCTCCCTGCTGGCGTTGGCCGAACGTGCCATCGAGGAAACCCAGCGTGGCACGATGCGTCAGCTGCTGATCGAAGGAACGAATGGGGCCGTGTTGCTGGTCCAGGCCGGGGACGATGCGGTGCTGGCCGTATCGACCGACCCGGGCGCCCTGATCGGCAAGATCTTCCTGGAGGCTCGACGGGCTGCCTCGGAGCTGCGACTCAGTCTTGAGTCTGCCTGAGTCCTTGGGCCCGCGCTGACTCGCGGTGCCGGCGACCGATTCGCCCGGTGTTCTCGAGTGACTTCTTGCGGTGATCCTGAAAGGGGCGGGCTGGGTGTTCCCAGCCCGCTTCAGTCCTTGCAGGGCCGCTGCGTAAGGGTCTGAGGCGCCCGCTTGATGCTATCATTGCGGGCTTTGAGCCATTCGGGAAACGCGGCCGTGTTCGACGACAAATACACCATCGCAGGATTCGATCCGGAGCTGGCCAAGGCGATCGAAGCCGAGGAGCAGCGCCAGGAAGATCACATCGAGCTGATTGCCTCGGAGAACTACGCCAGCCCCCGGGTGATGGAGGCGCAGGGCTCGGTGCTGACCAACAAGTACGCGGAAGGCTACCCTGGCCGTCGCTACTACGGTGGCTGCGAGTTCGTCGATATCGCCGAGGAGCTGGCCATCGAGCGCGCCAAGGCCCTGTTCGGGGCGAGCTATGCCAACGTCCAGCCGCACTCGGGCTCGCAGGCCAACCAGGCGGTGTTTCACGCCCTGCTTCAGCCGGGCGATACGATCCTCGGCATGGATCTGTCCGAAGGCGGGCATCTGACCCACGGCGCCAAGGTCAATGTCTCGGGCAAGCTCTACCATGCCGTGCACTACGGCCTCGATCGGGCCACCGGGCAGATCGACTACGTCCGCATGGCCGAGCTGGCCGAGGAACATCGTCCGAAGCTGCTGATCGGCGGTTTTTCGGCCTATTCGCGGGTGGTCGACTGGGCACGCATGCGCGAGATCGCCGATTCGGTCGGCGCCTGGTTCCTGGTCGACATGGCCCATGTGGCGGGCCTGATCGCCGCGGGCGTGTATCCGAACCCGGTGCCGCACGCGCACGCCGTCACCTCGACCACGCACAAGACCCTGCGCGGCCCGCGTGGCGGGATCATCCTGTCTTCCGTTGACGACGAGGCGCTGACCAAGAAATTCAATTCCCTGGTCTTCCCAGGTTGTCAGGGCGGGCCGCTGATGCACGTCATCGCAGCGAAGGCGGTGGCCTTCAAGGAAGCCCTGGAGCCGGAGTTCAAGGCCTACCAGCAGCGCGTCATCGACAATGCCCGGGCGATGGCGGCCACGGTGCTGGAACGCGGCTACAAGGTGGTGTCCGGAGGGACCGACAATCACCTGTTCCTGATCGATCTGATCGATGCCGATATCACCGGCAAGGACGCCGAGGAAGCGCTCGGGCGTGCCAATATCACGGTCAACAAGAACACCGTGCCGGGCGAGCCGCGCTCGCCCTTCGTGACGTCCGGGCTTCGTATCGGGACCCCGGCGGTGACCACGCGAGGATTCCTGCCGGAGGACTGCGCGCGCCTGGCCGGCCTGATCTGCGACGTGCTCGATCACATGGGCGACGAGTCGGTCATCGAGCGGAGCCGCGCCTCGGCGCTCGAGCTGTGTCGCCAGTATCCGGTCTACCGTGCAGCCTGATCCGCGTCTGTCTTCACCGTTTTCTCCGGGACGTCCGCGATCCGCGGCGTCTGGTGCGAAGCGCGGGCCGGGCTGATTCGGCATGTGGTGTCCATTCTGCAACCACACCGACACCCGGGTGGTGGATTCCCGGCTGACCTCCGACGGATTTCAGATCCGTCGGCGTCGCGAGTGCGCCGAATGCGGCGCCCGTTTCAACACCTATGAGACGCCCGCGCTCAAGGCCCCCAACCTGATCAAGTCCGACGGTTCGAGGGAAGCCTTCAGCGAGGACAAGCTGCGCGGCGGCATGCTGAAGGCACTGGAAAAGCGGCCCGTCGAGACGCAGGAAGTGGAGCGCTCGATCCGCAAGCTGGTCCGCCAGATCCGCACCCTGGAAGAGCCCGAGATTTCCAGCCAGCAGATCGGCGACTGGGTGGCCGGCGAGCTGGCTCGCCTCGATCAGGTGGCCTACGTGCGCTTCGCCTCGGTCTATCGTCGCTTCGAGGACGTCCAGGCCTTCCGTGAGGAGATCGAACGGCTCGAGCGGGAACACCCCGGCACCATCGACCGGCGCCAGATTTCCCTGCTGGAAGAGCGGGCAGACAAGGACGACTGAGGCGCACGGCCCGGTAGCTTAGAAGATGATGACCGCCTACGAATTCAGCGCCGATGATCACCGTTTCATGGCCGAGGCCCTGCGCCTGGCCGAGCGCGGCCGCTTGACCGCCGACCCGAATCCGGCGGTGGGTTGCGTCATCGTTCAGGATGGCGAGATCGTCGGGCGCGGTTTCCATCGAGCCGCCGGCGAAGCGCATGCCGAGGTGCATGCGCTTCGCGAGGCGGGCGTGCGGGCGCGAGGTGCGACCGCCTACGTCACGCTCGAGCCCTGCAGCCATCATGGTCGGACCCCGCCTTGCGCGGAGGCGCTCATCGAGGCGGGCATCGGTGAAGTCATCGCGGCCATGGTCGATCCCTTTCCGGCCAACGCGGGCAATGGGCTCGACCGCCTGGCGCGGGCCGGCATCAAGGTTCGTTCCGGCCTCATGGAGCCGGCGGCAAGAGCCCTGAACGCCGGATTCGTCAGCCGCTTCGAACGCGGGCGTCCCTGGGTTCGGGTCAAGCTGGCGATCAGCCAGGATGGCCGGACGACCGGGCCGGACGGGCGCTCGAAATGGATCACCGGCGCCGCCGCACGTCAGGACGTTCAGCGCTGGCGCGGGCGGGCCTCGGCGATTCTGACCGGCATCGGGACCGTCCTCGCCGACGATCCGCACCTCAATCTGCGTCTTCCCGGCATCGATCGCTGGCCCTTGCGGGTGGTGGTGGATTCCCGCGCCCGCCTCACCGAGCGTGCCCGCATGCTGCAACTCAACGGCCGGGTGCTGGTGGCCACGGCAGGCACCGTTTCACCCTGGCAGCGCGACGGGGTCGAGTGGCTGGCGTTGCCGGCACCCGATGGGCAGCGCGTGGACCTTGCGGCCCTGATGGGGGCGCTGTCCGAACGGGCGGTGAACGAGGTGCACGTCGAAGCGGGGCCGATCCTGGCTGGAGCGCTGATCGAGGCCGGCCTGGTCGATGAACTGCTCGTCTACCAGGCCCCGGTGCTGCTCGGTGAGGGCTCGCCCATGCTGGCGCTGCCGGGGATGGAAAACTTCGATGATCGCCACCATCTAGAATTGCTGGATGCCCGTCGGATCGGTGCCGACTGGCGTTTCCGCTATCGCCTCTGAGTGCCCTCGAGCGGGCGCAGGACACAGGGATCATGTTTACCGGAATCATTCAGGCCGTTGGCACGGTCACATCCTTCAGCGCTCGGGGCGACGGGGCCCGATTGGCCATCCGATGTCCTGAGCTGGAACCCGCTCGGTGGAGCGAGGGCGACAGCGTGGCGGTGGCCGGTTGTTGCCTGACCGCACTCGAATTGACGACCGAGGGCTTCGAGGCGGACCTGTCGGGTGAGACCCTGCGCTGCACCAGCCTCGGACGCCTCGCCGAAGGCGCTCCCGTCAACCTCGAGCCGGCGCTCGCCATGGGCGACCGCCTGGGCGGTCATTGGGTGACCGGACACGTCGACGGCCTGGCCCGTCTGGCCGCGATCACGCCTTTGGGCGACAATCGTCGGCTTGAATTCCAGGTGCCCGCCGAGCTGGCCCGCTTCGTGGCGGCCAAGGGCTCGGTCACCCTGGACGGCGTGAGCCTCACCGTCAACCGGGTGCGGGGGGATCGATTCGAAGTCAATCTGATTCCCCACACCCTCGAAGTCACGACCCTGGGTCGCCTGCGAGAGAATGACGAAGTGAACCTGGAAGTGGACCTGCTGGCGCGCTACATGGACCGGTTGCTGGAGCAACGACAGACCTGATGAAATTCGATTCCATTCCCGACATCCTGGCCGACATCCGGGCCGGGAAAATGGTCGTGATGCTCGACGACGAGGATCGCGAGAACGAGGGTGACCTGATCATGGCAGCCAGCCTGACGCGGCCCGAGGACGTCAACTTCATGGCGCGCTACGGGCGCGGCCTGATCTGTCTGTCGCTGACCCGAGAGCGCTGCAGTCAGCTGGGCCTTCAGCTGATGGTGCGGGATACGGATCGCCACCACCAGACCAATTTCACCGTCTCCATCGAGGCCGCCGAAGGGGTCACCACCGGCATCTCGGCCTACGATCGCGCCCACACGATTCGTACCGCCGTCGCCCCCGATGCACGGCCCCAGGACCTCAATCAGCCCGGTCATGTCTTCCCCCTGATGGCGCAGCCGGGCGGGGTGCTGGCACGTGCAGGTCACACGGAGGCCAGCATGGACCTGGCCCTGCTGGCGGGCCTGGAGCCTGCCGGGGTGCTGGTCGAGATTCTCAACGAGGACGGCACGATGGCGCGCCGTCCGGAACTCGAGGCCTTCGCCGCCGAGCATGGTTTGCGCATGGGCACGGTCGCCGATCTGATCCGCTACCGTCTGGGCACCGAGCAGAACGTCGAATGCGTCCACAGCCAGGAGGTCGGCACCTCGCACGGACCGTTCCAGCTGAAGGTGTTCCGGGACCGCATCAATCGCAAGCTGCACTGGGCTCTGGTACGCGGCGAGATTCACGCCGACGAGAGCTTTCCGGTCCGGGTTCACGTGCCCGAGCTGCTCGGCGACGTGCTGGGCCTGACCGATCCCGGCTTCGGCATGCCCCTCGACGCGGCCCTGGCCGACATCGACCGGCGCGGAAAGGGCCTGGCCCTGGTGCTCGGCTATGATGAGGACGACGAGTCGCGTCTGGCCGGTCTGCTGCGATCCGGTCGTTCGAGCGGTGCCGACAGTGCTCGGGATCCCGCCGCCGAGGCCCTGCGCAGCTACGGCATCGCGGCGCAGATCATCGCCGAACTGGGCATTCGCCGCATGCAGGTCTTCGGCGCGCCGAAGCGACTCCATGCCCTCGATGGCTTCGGCCTGGAAATCACCGACTACGTGGTGCCGGAAGGAGAGGACGATCCACAATGACTGAACAGGTCACGAATTCGACCGAAACCGCCGGCGCCCGCATCGCGCTGGTGACCGCCAGCTTCAATGAGCCGGTGACGGGATTGCTCCTCGAGGGCTGTCGCGCCACCCTGCTCGAGAAGGGTCTGCGCCAGAGCGATCTGGAAGAGTACCGCGTGCCCGGCGCCTGGGAGCTGCCGTTGGCCTGCCAGAAGCTGGTGAACACGGGTCGCTACGCTGCCGTCATCGCTCTCGGGGCGGTGATTCGCGGTGAAACCGCGCACTTCGACTTCATCAGCGCCGAATGCGCCCGCGGTCTGCAGCAGGTCAGCCTGGACAGTGGCGTGCCGGTCGCCTTCGGCGTCCTGACCACCGAGAACGGCGAACAGGCGATGGACCGGGCCGACCCCGCGCGCAAGAACAAGGGCCGCGAAGTGGCGCTGGCGGCGCTGGCCATGGTGGCCTTGAACGAGGAGATTGCCGATGTCTCGTAAGCGCTCCGGCAAGCGTCCGGAAAACCCCTTCGAGCCGCGTTCGCGCGCTCGCCGTCGCGCCCTGCAGGCCTTGTATCAATGGCAGCTCAATGACGACTCGGCCTCGTCGATCATCCATCAGTTCAGCGAGGAGCAGAACTTCGACGGCGTCGATCAGGACTACTTCGAAACCCTGGTGCGCGAGGTCGTCGCGCGCCGCGATGCCCTCGATGAAGCCCTGAGCCCCTATCTGAAACGCAGCGAGGCCGGTGTCGACCAGATGGAGCGGGTGGTGCTGCGCATCGGCGCCTGCGAGCTGCTGCATCATCCCGAGACCCCCTACCGCGTCGTCATCGACGAGGCCGTCGAGCTGGCCCATCGCTTCGGCGCCGAGCAGGCCCACACCTTCGTCAACGGCGTGCTCGACAAGCTGGCCTCCGAGGTCCGAACCCTGGAGCGTCAGGTCGAAGAGGGCGGTGGGCGAGTTTGATCTGATCGAGCGGATTCGCGCTCGAACTCCGACCGATGCTTCGGTGCTGGTCGGCATCGGCGACGATGCCGCCGTACTGCAGCCCGACCCAGGTCAGGCCCTGGTCGCCAGCACCGACAGCCTGGTGCCCGACCGGCATTTTCTTACCGAATGGTCGGCCGAAGACATCGGCCACCTGGCCCTGGCGGTCAACCTCAGCGATCTGGCCGCGATGGGCGCGCGTCCGCGCTGGTCCTTGCTGGCGCTGACCCTGCCCGAGGCCGATGCGCGCTGGCTGGACGCGTTCCTGGATGGCTTTCTCGGTCTGGCCTCAGCACACGGCATGCGCCTGGTCGGCGGCAATCTCGCGCGCGGCCCCTTGAACATCTGCGTGCAGGTGCTGGGTGAGGTGGAACCGGATCGGGTCGCACGGCGAGGACGAAGCCGCCCTGGCGATCTGCTGGCCGTGACCGGGACCCTGGGCGATGCGGCGGCCGCATTGGCGCTGGCCGAGCAAGCGCCGCCCAAACTGCGTGATCGCCTTCGTCGGCCGACGCCTCGGGTCGCGGCCGGGCGGGTGCTGTCGGCCTGGGTCAGCGCAATGATGGACCTGTCCGATGGCCTGCTGGCCGATGCGGACAAGCTGCTGGCCGGCACCGGATTCGGGGCCGAGATTCACGCCGAGCGATTGCCGGCCAGTCCAGCGCTGCAGGCTTGCTGGCCGGAGGCCGAGGCGCGCCAGCTGCTGCAGGCGCGCGGCGGCAGCGACTACGAACTACTGTTTAGCCTGCCCGAATCGACGCTTGCCGCCGCGGAAGCGGCCCTCGATGTGCCCCTGAGCGTGATCGGACGGGTGATCGAGCGGCCGGGCCTGCGCTTGCTGGATGCCCATGGACGAGAGCTGGAGACGAGTCATGAAGGATGGGATCACTTCGGCCGCTGAGCGGTCGCATCAGGTGGCGCTCGCCACGCCGTCGGGCTTTCTGGCCTTCGGCCTGGGCAGTGGGCTGAGCCCGATTGCACCGGGCACGGCGGGCACGCTGGCTGCCATGCTGCCGGCCTTGTTTCTGGTCCAGCTGCCGGTCTGGGTCGGCCTGCTGATCGTGGCCCTGAGCTTCGTGCTCGGTATCTGGATCTGCGAGCGTGCGGGGCAGGCCCTGGGCGTGCACGATTTCGGCGGCATCGTCTGGGATGAATTCGTGGGCTTCTGGCTGGTCCTGGTGCTGGTGCCGGCGGACTGGCGCTGGTGGTTGGCGGCCTTTCTGGCCTTTCGCCTGTTCGATATCCTGAAACCCTGGCCCATTCGCTGGCTGGACCGCCAGGTCCACGGTGGCCTGGGGGTGATGGTCGACGATCTGCTGGCCGGGATCTACGCCTTGCTGCTGCTCTGGCTGCTGGCCCGGCTGGTCTGATCGCTCAATCCAGAACCTCGGTTTCCGGCAGCTCCTCGAGGTACTGGAACATCGTGACCACGCGCTCCACGCCGCGCACGACGCGAGCCTGTTCCGTCGCCGCCTCGGCCTCTTCTCTGCTGACCAGGCCCATCAGGTAGACGACGCCGCGGGTGGTCATGACCTTGACGCGGGTGGCGTTGAAGTCCGGCAGGTCGATGGCGGCCAGGCTGGTCTTGACCCGCGTCGAGATCCAGCGATCGGAGTTGCGCCGCCCGAGGCTGGCCTTGGCCTGGGGGGTGAGTTCGTTGAACAGGCGCACCACGCCATCGACCTGACGAACCAGCTCGGTGGCCCGTTCCACCCGGCGCTGATCGAGCACTTCGCCGGCCAGCAGCACCCAGCCGTCGTAGGCCACGATCCGGATCCGGCTGGAGGTGTCGAAGGCCTCATCGCCATAGAGTGCGTCGCCGACCCGGATCTCGAGCACGTTGTCATCGACGACGGTGCCGAAGCTGCGCCGGTCCTGCACGGCCAGGCCCGTGGCGGCCGCGCCCCCGACCACGACCGCGGCACAGCCGACCAGCAGCTGGAGCGTGAGAAGGATCAGTGCGGTTCGAAGCAAGGTCTTGGTCATGGTTCGGACTTCTCTTCGTTCAGGTCTCGAATGCGTCGGGCACCCAGCGGAGGCGATCACTGGCCGTGTCCAATGCAATGACATCGAAACGGCAGGGATGTTCGTTCCAGTCCGGATGTTCCATCAGAAAGTGGCGCGCGGCCAGGATCAGGCGCCGTTGCTTGTGCTCGTCGACACTCTCGAGCGCGCTGACCTGTGCGCCAGCGCCGCGCAGGCGAACCTCGACGAAGACCAGGACTTCGACCTCGTCTTCGCCCCGTCCCAGCATGACCAGATCGATCTCGCCGGCCCGGCAGCGATAGTTCCGATCGACGAGTTTCAGGCCCTGGCCGATCAGGTAGGTCTCTGCCTCGCGCTCGCCGGCTTCGCCCAGCCGGGCACGCAGGGTGCTCATCGGACCGGTTCGGCGCGGCCGTCGATGATCTCGACCAGCGGCAGATCGCGTTCGATCAGGCGCCCGTCGGGCAGTCGCAGGCGGCCCGTGCGTCCGGCCAGGTACAGGCTCGGATCCCGCTGCATGCGGGCGACCCAGCGCACCAGCTCGAAGGCATCGGCGCCCAGGGCGTGCAGCAGGGACAGGGTCGGGTTGTCCAGGCCGGCAAAGCGATTCTCGGCGATTCGTCGCTGGCGCCCGAACTCCGTGTCGTCCAGGAACCAGGGCGGCAGGGGAATGAAGACACCGTCCAGATCACTGTCGCGCGAAGCGCGTGGCGCGCCGGAGATGAGGTGCGAGGTACCGAAGACCGGCAGATCGCCGACGCCGAAGAAGCGCAGCTGGGGGCGGATCAGCCGGGCATCGTCCGCTCGGGCCGCCAGAAAGATGATGTCGATGTCGGTGCGTGGCTGGGCTTCGCTCTCCACCGGCTGACCGATCAGTCGAGCCAGAGCGTCGGCTCGCGCTTCCGAGCGGTCGAGATTGAGGAAGACTTCCAGCAGGGCGCTGTGATCGGGCTGCACGGGGGAGTACTCGGCCCGATCCATGATCCGGCCGCCGCCCAGCTCGAACATCCGCTCGAAGGCATCGCCGACACGCTGCCCCCAATCACTCGACTGCGTCAGGACGAGCGCGCGCTGGTGACCGAGGACCAGGGCCTGAACGGCGGCGAGTTCGGCTTCTTCCTCCGGCATCAGGCCGATGGCCTGGATGGCGCCGCTCATGGCCTCGAGGGCCCGCGGATCACTTGGGTGGTTGAGGAGCAGCATCGGTAGTCCCGCATCGGGCAGGGCAACCAGGCTGTCGACCTGATCTCGCTCGAGGGGGCCGAGCATGAAGTCCATCGACGATTCCCGCGCCTCGAACCACAGGCCCAGAATCGCGCCCTCGCGGTCTTCGACCTCGCGGAACTCGAGCTGGGGTCGCCGGGCCACGGGCAGATCGAGCCAGGCCGAGAGCATGCCGTTGCGCAGCGCCGCGCTGGCGCGCTGCATGGCGGGTCGGCCGGGCAGGGCGACGAGAATGCGTCCCGGCATGGCCTGCGTCGAACGCCAGGCGTCCAGCCAGGCAAGCGCCTCTTCGGCGCGGTAGCCGGTGGATGGGTTGAGTCGCTCCCATTCCATCAGCGCCGGCCCCAGCTGCGCCGGGTCGAGGAGGTGACGACGGGCGGTGACGACCAGATCCAGCCAGGGCGCCAGTTCGGGGCGGTGACGGTGGAGCTGCTGCAGTTGTTCGAGCTGCTCGAGCGGATGGTCGAGGAGCAGAGCCAGGGCCAGATCCGGGCTGAATTGACCGCCGTACAGCGCGGATTCCAGCTCGGTCAGGGCTTCCCGAGCGGGGTTTGCCTGCGCGCGTTGGATCATGTCGTCCAGCAGGCTGCGGCGTCGCTCCAGCGGCTCGGACAGTTCACCGCTCACCTGAGCGAGCTGCCAGGCCGCCGTGGCCAGGTCGCCGTCCAGCAGGGCCAGCTCGGCCAGCGCAAGACGATGACGGAGGACGGCCTCGGGCCCCAGCGCCGTCGGGTTCAGGGCGGCAAGGAGCTCGCGGGCCTGGTCGGGACGATTGGCGCGCAGCCAGGCTTCGGCGGCCCGTAGCTGCAGCGCATCTCTCTCCATCGGTCGCTCGTCGGCGAGCGCCAGCCAGGCCTCGGCGGCGGCCTCGTGGCGGCCGGAAGCCTCGATCTCCAGCGCCGCGTCGAAGGCGGGATCGCTGATCGGTACATCGCGCGTGCTCGGGCCGGAGGGGGCGCAAGCCGTCAGTGCGAGGGTGATGAGCAGGGCCAGCGCGGCCTGGAATCGGAAAGCAGCCATGGGCACCGATGATAAACGATGACCCGCGTACAATTCCGGTCATGACGACACTCGATTCCGACGCTGCCTGTCAGGCCGAGGCCGGCACCCTCTACGTTCTGGCGACGCCGATCGGCCATCTGGCCGATCTGTCGCCTCGCGCCGCCGCCCTGCTGTCCCAGGTCGATCTGATCGCGGCCGAGGATACGCGCGTGACGCGCCGCCTGCTCGAGGGGCGCTCGGCGCGCGCTCGCCTGCTCAGCGTCAATGAACACAACGAGAGCGGGCGCGTGGAGGAGATTCTCTCCGCGCTGGCCGATGGACAGAGCGTGGCCCTGGTCAGTGATGCGGGCACGCCCCTGATTTCGGACCCTGGCTATCGTCTCGTCGCCGCGGCGCAGGCCAGAGGATTGCGGGTGTCACCCGTGCCCGGGCCCTGCGCGGCCATTGCGGCCCTGTCCGCCGCCGGCCTGCCCACGGACCGCTTCTGGTTCGAGGGCTTCCTGCCGGCCAAGGCGCAGGCCAGGCGCAATCGTCTGTCCGAGTTGACCGGCCAGACGGCGACCCTGGTGTTCTATGTGCCCGCGCGGGATCTGCCTCGGGTCCTGGCGGATTGCTGTGAAGTCTTCGGTGAGGATCGACCGGCCTGTCTGGCGCGGGAGCTGACGAAACGACACGAAACCATTCGCCATGCGCCGATGGGAGACCTGGCGGAGTTCGTGACTGCCGATGCCAATCAACAGCGGGGCGAGGCCGTGCTCGTGGTGGCCGGAGCGGAAGTCGCGTCCCCGTTGGTTCGCGTCGAGGCCCTGGCGGCCGAGCTGGCGGCGGCGCTGCCGCCGTCGCGAGCGGCGGCCATCCTGGCGCGACTGAGCGGGCTCAAGCGGCGCGAAGCCTGGGACCGCATCGAGGCCCTGAGCCCGAGTTCCGGGGAGGAGGCGGATCGATGATCTTCGTGCTGCTGGCGATCATCGCGGGTGTGATCTTCCTGCCCCAGTGGTGGGTCAAGCGGGTCATGGAGCGCTATCACCGTCCTGCGGATCGCTATCCCGGTACGGGTGCCGAGCTGGCCCGGCACCTGCTCGATCGCCTGGGCCTGGATCAGGTCCGCGTCGAGCGCATCGACGAGCTCGGGGATCACTACGACCCCTCCGAGCGCGTGGTGCGCCTGAGCCCTGCCAATCACGACGGGCGCTCCCTGACGGCGGTGACGGTGGCCGCGCACGAAGTGGGCCATGCGGTCCAGCATGCCGATGGCTACGCGCCCTTGATCTGGCGGACGCGAATGGTCGAAGTGCTGACGCGCTGGCAGCGGATCGGCGTGCTGATGATTGCCCTGATGCCCGTCGCCATGCTGGCGCTTCGACTGCCTCGGGCGGGTCTGATTCTGCTGATCATGGGCGTGGCGAGCCTGGCCTCGGGCATCATCGTCCACCTGGTGACCCTGCCGACCGAGTTCGACGCCAGCTTTCGGCGCGCGCTGCCCCTGCTGACCAAGGGTGATTACCTGAAGCCGGGCGATCGGCGCCATGCACGCCGTATCCTGACCGCGGCGGCGCTGACCTATGTGGCGGCCTCGTTGATCGGCCTGGTCAATTTCTGGTGGTGGCTGCGGATTCTTCGTCCGGGTTGAACCGGAATTCGTCCGTCGAAGCATCGGACTTTCCGCTCGAGAATTCGTCATGATATTTCGCTCCCCTTGATCTGGATCACGTCTTCGCCGAGTGGGATCGCGATAAGATTCGGCAATCGTTGATGTCACCCGGAGAGAGGCGCCTGATCATGTCATTCAATACCGAAGCGATTCAGGGAAGTTACGGGCGCTGCCTGCGCGAGCGCGGATTCATCACTCGCTTCTACGAGCTGTTGCTCGAGCGCGATCCCCGCATCCCCGACATGTTCAAGGCGACGAACTGGTCCGCCCAGAACAAGGCGCTGCGGCGCGGAATCAGTATCGCCCTGACTTTTGCGGGCGGCTCCAATATCGTGCAGAACTCCATGGACCAGATGGCCGAAGTGCATAGCCGCAAGGGTCGTGCACCGGTGGACCCGGTCCTGTACAAGCACTGGCGGGAAAGCCTGCTGCAAGCGGTCCGCGAATTCGATCCCAGGATCAACGATGCCCTGATGGCGGATTGGGACAAGGCGCTGAGGGCCACGACCGATTACTTCACCGAACACTACTGAGTCGGCACGGGCATAATACGCGGCGAGAGCCAGCCAGACAGTCGCTGCGCAAGTCTTTGCGTGGAGGAAAGTCCGGGCTTCACAGGGCAGGGTGCCAGGTAACGCCTGGGGGGCCGTCTTCAGGACGGTTCACGGCCAGTGCCACAGAGAACATACCGCCGATGGCTTCGTTTCGACGAAGATCAGGCAAGGGTGAAAAGGTGCGGTAAGAGCGCACCGCGCGTCTGGTAACAGACGTGGCAGGGTAAACCCCACCTGAAGCAAGGCCAAATAGGGATGCGATGGCGTGGCCCGCGCTGCATCCGGGTAGGCTGCTAGAGGCGACTGGTGACAGTCGTCCCAGATGAATGACTGTCCAACGACAGAACCCGGCTTATCGGCTGGCTCTCACCTTACTTTCTCCGCTCCGGCCTTCGATGGCCTGATCAGCGACCCAGCTGCTGGCGGTCCGTGGTCAGCGACTCGCGACCCATGATGCTCGAGCGGAAGACCTCGAGCGGAATTCCCCGCGTGTAGCGGAAACGGAAATCGCCGTCATCGACCATGTAGTAGTCCTCGATCAATGCGGCCCGGCTGATCGAGGTGGTGTCGGTGACATCGATCGTCGCGCCGGGTCCGATGAAGTCGAGCTCTTCGACCAGTTCCAGTTCCTCCTCGTCGAGGACCAGGCCGTCCTGCGGCCAGCGCACGGCGTAGCGGTTGTCCGAGGTGACCAGGACTTCGAGCATGCAGCCGCCGCGGTTGCCTTCGAAATCGCGGTTGTCGACTTCGTTCAGGAACATCAGATAGCGTGGCAGTTCCTGCCAGAGCGGCACGTCCGGAAAATAGCAGCGGTCCGGCCCGAAGCCATCCTCGACGATGCGGATGAGGTCCATCGGCCGCGGCAGTTTGTAGGGCACCAGGACCCGGATCCATGCGTTGCCGGAGACCGGAAAGCCCCGCCGCCGCTGGTAGTCGAGGCGATCGAGCTGGGCCAGCACGACCACGTCGGATTCGGCGGCCAGCTGCGAAGGGTGCAGGCGCTGGACGGCCTCGCTGCCTTCGGGGCTCTGGGCGAAGGCGCTGGCGCTGAACAGGCCGGCCAGTAGCATCAGGATTGTCTTCTTCATGCTGACTTGGAGGGGGCTTGGGTCCCGGAGGTTCCATCGATCAGCGCCTGGCCGAGGCGAATGCGCCGTCCGGGGGCCAGTGATTCCCGCCAGTCGGGTGCGCCGGGTGGGGTCAGTACGATCACGGTCGAGCCCCAGTGGAAGCGGCCCAGCTCGTCGCCGCGGTCGAGTTCCACGCCCTGCGGATGCCGCGTGTCGATGGCACGACCCGGCCGGCGATCCTCGGGACCGCCCCAGACCGTTTCGATGCCGGCGACCATCATTGCGGCCACCATCACCACGGCGACGGGCCCGAACTCGGTCTCGAAGCGGGCAACCATGCGTTCGTTGCGGGCAAACAGTCTCGGGATGCCCAGGGTGGTCGCGGCGGACACGCTGAACAGTTCGCCCGGAATGCGACGCTCGCCGGTCAGGCGACCGCGACAGGGTGCGTGGACCCGGTGGTAGTCACTGGGGGCCAGATAGATCGTGATGAAGCGACCGTCCCGAAAATCTTCGGCCCAGTCCTCGCCGCCGAGCAGTTCGCCGGCGCTGTAATCGTGACCCTTGGCCTGGAGCAGGCGGCCGGCCTCGAGGTGGCCGAGCTGGCTGATGGTGCCGTCGCTGGGGCTGATCAGCTTGATCGAAGGATCCGGCAGGGGCCGGGCGTCGGGCTTGAGCGCTCGGGTGAAGAAGTCGTTGAAACAATCGTAGTCGCTGACCTCGCTCCGTTCGGCCTCGTCGAGACGAACAGGAAACAAGCTCATGAAGACGCGGATGAAGGGCTGGTGGAACCAGCGCCAGCGGCAGCCCGACAGACGCCAGGCCAGGGCGGTCAGGAGCTTCTTCGGCAGCAGATACTGCGGCCAGGTCAGCAGCCGTATGGCCAGGCCGGCTTGGTGGCTCACGATCGGGTCAGCTGGAACAGATCGGCGGTGACCAGGGCCGGATCCAGCGGGTGCGGAAAGCGCCCGAACAAGCGGCCTTCGGGATCCACCACCATGACCGCCGCCGAGTGGTCCACGTTGTAGAAACCGGTGTCCGGATCGGGCTCGTCGAGGAAGTAGGCGACGCCCAGCTGGCGGGTCAGGGCCGTCAGCTGCGGGTCCGAGCCGGTGACGGCGAAGAAATCCTCGTTGAACCAGCTGACGTACTCGCCCAGGGCCTCGCCCTGATCGCGAGCGGGATCGACGGACACGAAGATAACTTGCGGCAGGTTCTCGCGCCGCATGAGCGCCAGTTGCTCCATCGACTGGTCGAGCATGGCCAGCGTGTCCGGGCAGACGTCCGGGCAGTTGGTGAAACCGAAGAACAGCAGGTTCCAGTGACCCCGAAGCTGGGCCATGCTGAAAGGCTCGCCGTCGGCGGTTTCGAGGGCGAAGTCGGCGACCGCTCTGGGCGCGGGAAAGGCCTGAAGTGCTCGATACTCTGCGGTCTTCTGCATCATGCGATTGGCCGTCAGCAGGCCCGCCGCGACGGCCAGCATGGCCACGATCACCATCAGGAAGATGCGTCCACGCTGGACGCTGGGAAATGCATGATTGTTCATTCCACTATTATATTCCCTCCCCAGCAGCCACCGTGTGTCCATGAGCGCCTCGACCCCCACCCTTGAAGACTGGATTCGCGAGGCGGCCGAACGCATGGACATGGCGGGCCTGTACTTCGGGCATGGAACGGACAATGCCCTCGACGAGGCCTGCTGGCTGGCCTCATCGGCCCTGGCGATGCCACCGGACTTCGACGCCTCCGAGTTTTCCCGCGGCCTCGAGTCCTCCGAGATCGACGCGCTCGACGCCCTGTTGGAGCGTCGCATCGAGTCGCGCATGCCACTGGCGTATCTGCTGGGGACCGCCTGGCTGGCCGGCCTCGAGTTCGAGGTCAGCCCGGACGTGCTGGTGCCACGTTCGCCGATCGCCGAGTTGATCCTCGATGGCTTCGAGCCCTGGCTGAGCGCCGAACAACTCACGCGTGCCGCCGACGTCGGCACCGGATCCGGCTGCCTCGCGATCGCTCTGGCCAGGCACTGGCCGGAATGCGAGGTGGACGCTTTCGATATCAGTCCTCCCGCCCTGGAGCTGGCGCGCCGCAATGTTCGGCGACATGGCCTCGAGGGCCGCGTGCACGTGATCGAGTCCGATCTGCTCTCTGCCGCCGGAGCGGCCCGTTACGACCTGATTCTCGCCAACCCGCCCTACGTACCCAGCGCCTCCATGGAGTCCCTGCCGGCGGAGTTCCTGCATGAACCCCGGCTCGGTCTGGAAGCGGGGGAGGACGGTCTCGATCTGGTACGCAGGCTGCTGACGCAGGTGCCCGCGCATCTGAGCGAGCACGGCATCCTGATCTGCGAAGTAGGGGAGGCCGCCGAGGCGCTACAGGCCCTGCTGGCGCCGGCGGTCGAGCCGGTCTGGCTGGAGTTCGCCAACGGTGGAGACGGGGTCTTTCTCCTCGATGCCGAGGCCTGCCGTCGGGCGGCCGAGTTCCTGCTCGACGGGGGGCGCGTTTCGACGGCCTGAGCAGTCCACCTCGCGACCACGCCCGGGCGTTACAATAGCGGGCTGTGTCGAATCACATTTGAATCTGAGGAAGCTGGATGAAAATTCTGGTCGCAGTGAAGCGCGTTGTCGACTACAACGTGCGTGTTCGCGTGAAATCCGACGGCTCGGGGGTCGAAACCGACGGCGTCAAGATGTCGATCAATCCCTTTGACGAAATCGCGCTGGAGGAAGCCTTGCGGATCCGCGAGCGTGGGCAGGCCGAGGAAGTGATCGTGGCCTCGATCGGCGGTGACGAAGTGCAGCAGCAGCTGCGCACCGCCCTGGCCATGGGCGCCGATCGCGCCATCCAGGTCTCCACCGATGCGGCAGTCCAGCCGCTGACCGCGGCCCGCGTGTTCAAGGCCCTGGCCGATCGCGAATCCCCGCAGATCGTGTTCCTCGGCAAGCAGGCCATCGATGACGACTGCAACCAGACCGGTCAGATGCTGGCGGCCCTCTGGGATCGGCCGCAGGCCACCTTCGCCTCCAAGGTCGAGATCGAAGGCAGCACGGCCACCGTGGCTCGTGAAGTCGATGCCGGTCTGGAAACGATCGAAGTCGATCTGCCGGCAGTGATGACCTCGGATCTGCGCCTGAACGAGCCGCGTTTCGTCAAGCTGCCGGACATCATGAAGGCCAAGCGCAAGCCGCTCGAAACCTTGAGCCTGGACGAGCTCGGCGTCGAGCCTGCCGTCGAGATCGAGGCCACGGCCTGGGAACCGCCGCCCAAGCGCAGCGGCGGCAGAAAAGTCGACAGCGTGGACGCGCTGGTTACCGAACTCAAGAACAAGGGGCTGCTGTAATGTCCAGAATCCTGATCATTGCCGAACATGACGGGCAGCGACTCGATCCTGCCACGGCCAAGACCCTGACCGGTGCCCGGCAGATGGGTATCGCCGACATCGACGTGGTGGTGTTCGCCGCCAGTGCCGCCGAGGTGGCTCGCCAGGCGGCCGCCCTGGAAGGCGTGAGCCGCGTGCTGACCGTGGAGGGCGAAGACTTCGCCCATCCGCTGGCCGCCCGCATCGCGCCCGAAATCGTGGCCATGGCCAACGAGTATTCGCACGTGCTGGCACCGTCGACCACCTTCGGAAAGGACCTGCTGCCGCGCGCGGCCGCGCTGATGGGCGTCAATCAGGTCTCCGACATCATGGAAGTCATCGACGCGCGCAGCTTCAAGCGTCCGATCTACGCGGGCAACGCCATCGTGACCGTCAAGGTGCCCGAGAGCTGCAAGGTCGTCGCGACCGTGCGCACGGCGTCCTACGCCGCCGCTGCCGAAGGCGGCTCGGCCACGATCGAGTCCCGTGAAGCGCAGGCTGCCAATCCGGGCCACACGCGCTTCGTCAAGGTGGAAGGCTCGGAAGGTGACGGTCCGGACCTGGCCTCGGCGCCGGTCGTGGTGTCCGGCGGGCGGGCGCTGGGTTCCTCGGAGAACTTCGCGATCATCTACAGTCTGGCCAAGTCCCTGGGCGCCGCCGTGGGCGCCTCGCGTGCGGCGGTCGATGCCGGCTACGTGCCCAACGAACTCCAGGTCGGGCAGACAGGCAAGATCATCGCGCCGGACCTGTATTTCGCGATCGGTATTTCGGGTGCCATCCAGCACCTGACCGGCATCAAGGACGCCGGCACGATCGTGGCGATCAACAAGGACGCCGAGGCGCCGATCTTCGAAGTCGCCGACATCGGCCTGGTCGGCGATCTGTTCGAAATCGTGCCCCAGCTCGAGAAGGCGATCAGCCAGTAAGCACTGGCTGGGTTCCGCACTCGAAAGACCTCCGCATGGGTGACCGTGCGGAGGTTTTTCCTTTTGGCGGATGTCGATCTGGTCGGACATCGAGCCTCCCGACGATCGACAGGCGGGTACGCTAGACTCTCTCCAACCCTGGCTGGCTTCCCTGGAGAATCCTGATGCGCGCCTTGCTCCTGACCGTCTTGCTGTTCACCTTGCCTGGACTGGTGCCTTCGGCCAGCGCCCAGTCCGAGAATGAATCGATTGAATGGAACGGCTTTCTCGCTCTGCGGGGCGGGGGCATCGAAGGACCGAATGGCTGGCCGCAGGGCGGCTTCGGACGCTTCGACGGGGGCGCCGATGGACCGGAGGACCGTGACTTCTGGGGGCGCGCAGAGGGCCAGTTCGGTTTCGATTGGAACTCGACCGGCAGCTGGCGCGGCCGGGTCCACGCCCTGGCTCGGCTCGAGGAGGACGAGGTGCCCGGTCCGGCCGTCGGCCTGACCGAGGCCTGGCTCGGCTATCAACGAGCGACCAGCGACCGTTCCGAGCTGATGGTCCGTGGCGGCCTGTTCTTCTATCCCAGCTCCCAGGAAAACGTCGATCCGCTCTGGGGCTCGCCCTACACCCTCAACTACTCGGCCATCAACAGCTGGTTCGCCGAAGAGTTCCGGCCGATCGGCCTGGATGCCGAGCAGCGCTTCTTTCTCGATTCGGGAAGGGAGTGGTCGCTGGGTGCGACGGTCTTCGGCGGCAATGACACGCTCGGAACCCTGCTGGTCTGGCGTGGCTGGACGATGCACGACCGATTGAGTGTGCTGGGCGAGGACCTGGCCCTGCCCCCGGTGTTTTCGCTGGAGAGCGACGGGGCCTTCGGGCAGAACCAGCGCGCGTTCCGGACCACGGCCTTCGGTGAGGACTTCGACGACCGGCCCGGCTGGGCCCTGCGGGCGCGCCTGGACCAGCCCGGAGCGTTCAATGTCCAGCTGGCCTGGGTCGACAATCGTGGCGACCGGCGCCTGTACGAGGACGAGTACGCCTGGCGCACTCAATTCCTGCTGCTGGGCGCGTTCTGGCAGCTCAGCGAGCGCTTCGAACTGATCGCCGAAGCGACGCGTGGGCGCACGCGCATGAATTTTCCTGGCCAGCCCTGGGTGGACGCGGACTTCGACGCCGTCTATCTGATGGGATCCTGGCTGAACGATCTGGGGCGATGGTCCCTGCGGCACGATCGCTTCGGCGTCAGTGACCAGATCGATCGCGCCTCCTGGGGCATCTTCGACGATCGCGGCCAGGCCTGGACCCTGGCCTGGATTCGCGCCGTCGGTCAACGTTCCCGCCTGGGCGTCGAATGGTCCTGGCTGGATGCGAATCGTCCCGTTGCGCTGGCCTCCGGAGCGTCCCCGGATGCCGGCGGCATGCGCCTGATGCTGGAGTGGCGCTGGCTGTTCTGAACCCGCTCGGGCCTGGCTCCGACGGGTCTCAGCGGTCGCCGCTGGCCGCGGCGGACTGGCGGCGCATCATCATCAGCTGTCGGAGCAGGGCTTCGGCGCTGGCATAGCGCTGTGCCGGTTCCTTGGCCATGCAGGTCAGAATGATCCGCTCCAGGGCGTCAGGAATGTCGGGCCAGAGCTCATGGGGTTCCGGCGGCGCGTCCTTGATGTGCGCCATGCAGACTTCCATCGCCGTCTCACCGGTGAAGGGCAAGCGGCCCGTGAAGACTTCGAACATCATCACGCCCATCGCATACAGGTCGCTGCGTTCATCGACCTCCTTGCCGAGCGCGGCTTCCGGGGCGAGGTAGTTGGCGGTGCCGACGATGGTGCCGGGCTGGGTCAGATTGGTCGAGGCGGCGCTGACCTGGCGGGCGATGCCGAAATCCATCAGCCGGGCATTGCCGCTCTGATCGAGGATGATGTTGGCGGGTTTGATGTCGCGGTGCAGCACGCCGGCCTGATGCGCGGCCTCCAGGCCCTGCAGCACCTGTGAACAGACGCGCAGTCCGGCCGCCAGCTTCAGCCGCCCGGAACGCTCGAGCAGCTGGTTCAGGGCGATCCCGCGGACGTATTCCATCGAGATGACCGGCTGCCCGTCGAGCTCCCAGAGATCATGCGTGCGCAGCACGCTGGGATGGGTGATCCGTCGTGCCAGGCGGATTTCGGCTTTCATCCGCTCCAGATTGGCCGGGTCGGCGGCCAGGGCGGGGGAAAGCATCTTCAGGGCCACGACATCGTCGAGCTTGCGGTCGCGCGCCTTGTACACCGTGCCCATGGCGCCGGCGCCCAGCTGCTCGAGGATTTCGTAGCGATCCCCCAGCACCTGGCCGGGCCGGATCGCTGGCCCACCGCTGCTGGCGAGCGCCGGCCCCGAGCCAGGCAGGGTGGCATCGGGATCGTCATCGGTCGGCCAGTCGGCGATCTGGTAGAAGCGCTTTTCGCTGCTCTGGCCGCGGGTCAGATCGAGCCTTGCGCCGGCCGCTTCCAGGCTCGCGCGCAGCAGTTTGAAGGCCGGCGGCGACAGCAGCATGCGACCGGGGCCCGCCTCGCGCAGCAGGCGCTCGCAATGAAACACCGGCTTGCCGGTGATGACGCTCGAGCGTTGTTGACCCAGACTCAGCCCCGACCGCATCAACTCGCCGCTGGCCAGGGCCATCGATGGTGCGGATGGAAGGGTGTTCAGGCCCTGTCCCAGTTCGGTCAGACAATGGATCAGGCTGGCCGGATCCCCCTGATCGAAGACCAGATAGAGCCGGGCGCCGCCGCCGGGGACGATCCGGGCACGATGGCGTCGGGCCAGTTCGCCGAGAAGGTCCACCGAGCCTCGCAATCCATCGATGGGACTGCACTCGCTGGTGTCAGCGCCCTCTCGCCACTCCATCGCGAGCACGATGGCATCGCCCTGGCTCGGCGCCTCCGATTCGGGCTCCGGGTTCGAATCGGCCGGCGGCTGCTGCTCGCTGTGCTCGAGGTGGCGAGAGAGTTCGGTGACGTAGCCGGCGATCTCCTTCTGTTCGCGCAGGTCGGCCAGCAGGCGGCTGATCGCTCGTCCCAGCGTGGCGACTTCATCCCGGCCGGAGACGTCGATGTCCTGGTCGTAGTCGCCTTCGGCCGCCAGATCGGCGACCTCGGCCAACCGGCGGACCGGGCCGGCGATGCGTCGTGCAATCAGGACCGACAGCAGCAGGGCGATCAGCACGGCGGCCACGCCGGCTCCGATCAGGGCGTTGCGGACGCTGCGATGACCGGCCAGGCGGGCATCCAGCGAGTCGATCGTGATGACCGCGCCCAGCAACTGTCCGGCGCCATCCTCGATCGGCTCGGCTCGGGCCACCCATTGCTCCTGGTCGAAATCCACGTCCAGGCGTTCGATGGCCTGGCCGTTGCGGAGCGGGGCGCCGGCCCCATCGCCCAGCAGCGCGACGAGGGCTTCGGTCCGCTGATTGTTCAGGGTGCTGGCGACGGGGTGCAGCCTGCCCTGATCCAGGCTCATGACCGCCAGATCGACCCCGGTGACCTGCTTGATCTGGTTGGCGACATTGGTGTCGATCACCATCCCCGTGACCAGGAAGCCGATCAGTTCGAAGGCCGTGGTGACCGGAACGACGGCCGCGTTGTAGAGCTGATCACCCTCCTGCCAGGGGCCGTACTCCGGGATCAGGTCGTCGAGGACCTGGGCCACCATCGGATGATCGGCGCGTGATTCGCTGCCCCGCAGCGGGCGATCGGTGCGAACGAGAACCTCGCCGTTTTCATCCAGCAGCATGGCGAAGTCGAAGCCCATCTCGGCACGACGGGCATCGACCTGATCGAGCAGGGAACGGGTGTCGATGCCGCTGCCGCTGCTCAGGCCGCCGCGGATGGCTTCGACCAGATAGGCCGTGAAGTGCGGATCGGCCGCGACCAGGTCCGTGGTCAACGCGACCTCGCGGGCCGTGGTCTGCTGCAGGTAACGCTGGACCGATTGGCTGGCGGACAAGGAGTCGCTGACCGCCGAATCGGCCACTCGCTGGGCCAGGATGGTGGCGCCGCCGATGGCCAGCACGACGGCCAGCGCAACGAGGACCACGGAGACGATGGCGATGCGCGATGCCAGTGAACGCATGAGTTTCTCGACGATAGGCTGCGCTAAGTCTAGCGCAAAGTCCGCGAAGGGCCGAGCCGAAGCTTGAGGTCAGTACCTGCCGCGGCGACGCAGACGCTGGCGCTGTGGCTCGATCTGGCGAACGGTCAGCTGGAGCTGGATCGGTTCCAGCTCGACGCTTGCCTGATCGAGATCGATGTCGAGCAGAAGCGGTTCCGAGCGCTCGTGCCAGACCGTCAAGCGGCCGGGGCCCGACGGCAGATCGTCGAAGCGAAATCGCCCGTTGCCGTCCGGCCGCAGGTGATGCGGCGTGTCGACCACGACGATGTGGGCGGACATGGAGGAATGCACGTTGCAGAACACCCGCACCAGTCCAGGGGTATCGAAGCGATGGGTCTCGCCGTCGCTGCGCCCGTACAGACCCAGATCGAAGCGGTTGCCGGGCGAGGAAGAGAACACGTTGTGCAGGATCGGGTCGCTGTTCGGGAAGCGCACGGTCGTGCCGGTCTCGATCACCAGGACGCGCGGGACGAACTGGCGCCGCTCGGTGGTCAGGAGGGCCTGTCCCGGGCTCACGGCGCGCAGGGCCGGGTCGTTCGGGGTGAAGTACACGACCGTCGCCAGGAGTTCGCTCGCATCGTCGATGCGCTCCCCATCGGCATCCAGAAGCTCGACCGACCCGGCCAGGGAGGCCGCCAGCGCGCCACTGCACGACAGCAGGCCCATCACCAGCAGGGCCAGTGCCCGGAAGTCCGGCACGGAACGGAAGGATCGACGAGAGCGCATGGACGGCAGCCTGAGGCGAAAGCCGTCATCCTAGCAGTTCAGGCTCACTGGCAGTTCAGGCTCCGAGCGACTCCATCGGCAGCTTGCCCCGGGTGCCGAAGCGCTCCCACAGTTTCTCGTGGACGAAGTAGGCCACCGTGTTGATCGCTGGCTCGATCAGGGCGATGGCGCCGCCGAGGGCCCAGCTTCCGGTCAGCAGATAGACCACGCTGAAGGCGACGCTCATGTGTAGGATGGCGAATGTGATGGTTTTCCGGCTGGCTTGCATGGCTGGAATCTCCGACAGCGTTTCACTGAATGATAATCGTTATTGTTTGAGCGTCAACACATTCTTTTCAATGGAATCGATCAATGACAGCTATGGATTGGACCATTCGACCCGCGCGTCCGGGTGATGAACACACTCTGCTCGAGCTGGTGCGCGAGTTGGCCGACTACGAGCGCGCCCCGGATCAGGTCGACGCCACGCCGCAGGACCTGCACCGGGCCTTGTTCGCCGATTCACCCACGGCCGAGGCCGTGCTGGCCGAGCGCTCCGGCCAGGCTCTGGGTTTCGCCCTGTTCTTCACCAACTATTCGACCTGGACCGGTCGGCCGGGTCTGTACCTCGAAGACCTGTTCGTACGCGAAGTCGAACGTGGCAAGGGCCTGGGCAAGGCGCTCCTGTTGCACCTGGCCTCCATTGCCCATGCGCGCGATTACGGGCGGATGGAGTGGAGTGTGCTGGACTGGAATCAGCCGGCGATCGACTTCTATCGCGCCCTCGGCGCGAAGCCGATGGACGAATGGACCGTGTTTCGCCTCGATCGCCAGGCGCTGGAACGTCTGGTGGGCCCGGCTTGATGCCGGACCGCTGTTGCAGCCCGGCGAGGTGGGATCGATGCGAGTAAACTGACGGCCCGTGGAGGTTTTCAGTATGGCGTTGTTTCGCATCCCGATCGTTCTGTCCGCTTTTCTGATGGCCTCGGTCCATGCGGCCGAGCCCGTCAGCGTCGTTCGATTTGCCGACATCGCGGTCAATCAGGTCCGTCAGGCGAGCGCGCGCGTCGAGAGTCTCGATCGTGCCGTGCTGGCCTCGGAACTGACCGCCAGGGTCATCGATATTCCGGTGCGCGTCGGTGAGCGCGTCGATCGAGGTGCATTGCTGTTGCAGCTCGATAGGGCCGACTACGAGCTGCAGCGCGATGCCGCGCGCGCCCGTCTGGATCTGGCCAGCGCGGCCCTGGACATGGCGCAGCTGCGTGCCGAGCGCGCGAGGCGTCTGGCGCCCGAGCGTTTCGTGTCCGACGATCAGCTGCTCGAAGCCGAAACGCGGCTGCGCCAGGCGCAGGCCGAGCGAGCCGCCGCCGAGGTCGACCTGGCCAGGGCCGAGCTGATGCTCGGGCGCACGACCGTGACCAGCCCCTACGAGGCGGTCATCGCGGCGCGCCTGATCGGCGTGGGCGCCCTGGCCGCACCCGCCACGCCCTTGCTCGAAATCGTCGCCACGGACGCGCGTGAAGTGGTCGCGGGTCTGGCCGTCGACCAGGTCGAGGGCCTGCGCCAGGCCAGCGACCCTGAGCTGCTGATCGGTTCGGAACGCCACCCACTGCGCTTGCTGCGCGTCTCGCCGATCATCACGCCGGGGGCCCGCCAGCGCGAGGTCCGGCTGGAATTCCTGGGGGAGGGCGCGCCCCCCGGTAGCGAGGGCGAGATCGAATGGCTGGATCCACGGCCGGTGCTGCCGGCGAGATTCATCCAGCGACGTGGGAACGAGCTGGGCGTGCTGGTCCTTGCCACCGGCGATGCCAGTGGCCCCATGTCCGCGGCCTGGCTGGCCCTGCCCGGCGCCGATGCGGGGCGAGGGCTGCAGATCGAGCTGGACCCCGACCTGCGTCTGATCGACCGAGGTCGCGAGCGCCTGCAGCCGGGCGACCCGGTCCGGCTCGAGTCGGCTGACGCCAGCTTGCCCTGATCCGGCAGGTCTTCATGCTTCAGCGCGTCTACGCCAACCATCCGCTGGCCAACGTCACCATGGCGGTGGTGCTGGTCATGGGCCTGGCGTCGTTCCTGCTGATGCCCAGGGAGCGGGACCCGGAGATCAACTTCAACTGGATCAACATGACCACGATTCTCCCCGGCGCGTCGGCGGAGGATGTCGAGCGTCTGGTCACCGATCCCCTGGAGGAGGCGATCGGCCGCCTTCGCGACGTGCGCTTCGTGGTCTCGACCAGCCGCGAGAACGCCTCGAACATCCTGATCCGTTTCCAGGAGATCTCCGAGCGCGACTTCGATCGGCGCGTGGCCGATCTGCGCCGCGAGGTCCAGGCCATCGTCAACGATGAACTGCCGCCGGAAGCCCGCGATCCGAACATCCTCGAAGTTACCTCGTCGAACGGCTTTCCGACCGCGATCGTGCTGGTCGTCGGTCAGGCCCAGGACGAGGCGCTGCGCGAGCTGGCCCGACGGACGCGCCAGGACCTGGAGCGCCTGCCGGCCTCCGATTCGATCCTGGCCCAGGCCCTGGACGATCCCGAGCTGCAGATCCTGTTCGATCCCAGCGCCCTGGCCAATCGCGGTCTGAACGCGGCACAGCTGGCCGATGCGGCCGCTGCCAACTACCAGGACGTGTTCGCCGGCAAGCTGCGGACCGACAGCGGACAGTGGCTGGTGCGATCGGAGGGGCGCTTCATCGACCCGGAACGCCTGGCCGACTTCAAGCTCACCGCGCCCGATGGCGGGGTCGTGGGTCTGGACGAAGTCGCGCGGCTTCGGATCGGCCACAGCATTCCCGAGGAGCGGGTCAGCTGGCAGGGGCGACCGGCGATCATGCTGTCGATCAACAAGCGGGCCGGCTCGAACACCCTCGACCTGATCGCCGACATCAACGACTACATCGAGCGGGTCAATCCGGTGCTGGCCGAGAGCGGGCATCAGCTGGTGCTGGCCGATGATCAGACCATCGCCACGCGGGAAGCCATCGACGTGATGCGCAACAATGCCGTGGTCGGCCTGCTGCTGGTGCTCGCGGTCTGCTGGCTGTTCCTGGCCACCCGGGTCGCCTTGCTGGTTGCCGGCGGTCTGCTGGTGTCGGTGGCGGGCACCTTCGGGGTGCTGGCGGCGTTCGGATTCACCCTGAACATCACCGTGCTGCTGGGGGTGGTGATCGTCCTGGGGATGCTGGTGGACGTGTCGGTGGTCATGGTCGAGGCCCTGGTGCATCGCCTGCGCCAGCAGGAAGCGCCCATGAGCGCGGCCGTCAGCGCCCTGCGCGAGGTGGGTGTGCCCCTGACGGCCTCGGTGCTCACCACCATCGCGGCCTTCCTGCCCTTGATGCTGTTGCCCGGCATCGTCGGCAAGTTCATGTTCGTCGTGCCCTTCGTGGTCACCGTCGGCCTGCTGATCTCCCTGATCCAGGCCTTCTGGATCCTTCCGACCCAGATGGTCCACAGCCAGACCCGGCCGATGGCGGAAGACCCGAAGCACTGGCGCGTGCGTTTCAACCGCAGCGTGCGGCGTGGCTACGTGCGCGCGCTCGTGCGCGTCATGCGTCGCCCCTTGCCCTACATGGGCCTGGCCGGATTGGCCTTCGTTCTGGCCCTGCTGGCGGTGGGCTTGGGGAAGGTTCGCACGGAGTTCTTCGCCCAGGACCCGATCCGCCTGTTCTACGTCCAGGTCGACATGCCGGGCAACGCCAGCCTTGAGGACACGCTGGCGCAGGTCGAGGAGGTCGAAGCCCGCGTCCGCGAGCGCCTGCAGGACGGCGAAGCGCGCGCCGTCGTCAGCCTGGCCGGCATCCAGTTCACCGACATCGAGCCCCTGTTCGGCGATCAGTTCGGGCAGGTGCTGGTCTCGCTGAACTCGGTCAAGGGCGGGCGTCGTGTCGATCAGATCGTCGAGGGCATGCGCGAGCACGTGCTGGCCACGCCGGGCGAGGCGTCCATCGCCTTCCTGCAGCTCTCGGGCGGGCCGCCGGTGCAGCTGCCGGTCAACGTCAAGGTGAGGGCCGACGATTTCGATGAGCTCAATCGCGCCGTCGAGCGCGTTCGCGGGATCGTGGCCGACATCGAGGGCACGCGGGACATCAGTGACGATCGGACCCCGGGGCGCTCCGAGCTGGTGCTCGATCCGGATCTCGAAGCCCTGGCACGCCTCGGTCTGCCGCCGACCGTGCTGGCCCGACTGCTCCGTCTGCACGTCGATGGCGAAGTCGTCGGTTTCACGCGCGAGGCGGGCGATCGCTTCGAGCTGCGGGTCAAGGCCGATCGCGCCCCCCTGCAGGACCCGGCCCGCGTACTCGATGATCCGGTCGTCCTGCCGGGCGGTCAGCAGACCCATCTGGGCGCCCTGGTCGAGGCCGAGACCGGCAGCGCGCCGGGCAATATCAGGCACTGGAATCTGCGCCGGGCGGTCACGGTCGAGGCCGACATCGACCCCGAACTGACCAACACCGTGGAGGTCAATGAACGGATTCGGGCGGCCTGGGAAGAGGTGCGCGCCGAGTTCCCCGGCACCAATCTCGATTTCACCGGCGAGCTTGACGACATCAACGAGTCGCTGGACTCCATGGCCGTGCTCTTCCTGCTGGGTCTGGGCCTGATCTACCTGATTCTGGCGACCCAGTTCCAGAGCTACTTCCAGCCCATGCTGATCCTGCTGACCGTGCCGATGGCCTTCACCGGCGTGGTCTTCGGCCTGCTCGTCTCGAGCAATCCTCTGAGCCTCTATACTCTCTACGGCATCATCGCCCTGGCGGGCATCGCCGTGAACGCGGCCATCGTCCTGATCGACGCGGCCAACCAGCGCCTGGCGGTGGGCATGCGGCCTCTGCACGCCACCATCTATGCCGCTCGCCGGCGTGTGATCCCGATCTTCATGACCACGGCCACGACCATCGCCGGCCTGATGTCATTGGCGGTCGGCCTGGGCGGCCGCTCCCTGCTCTGGGGGCCGGTGGCCGTGACCCTGGTCTGGGGGCTGACCGTCTCTGCCCTGCTGACCCTGTTCGTGATCCCCGTGCTCTATCGGATGTTCATGCGCAACTCCAGTCGAGTGATCGCCGAGCCCTGATCGGGGTCATCCACTCGCTCCTTCCTCGAAGGCCTTCCCTTAGGTACAGGTGACTGATCCAGCCGGATTGGTTACCCTTGCCGGCTGTTCCAATTGCGCCCGACGGCATCGCTTCGACCATGACCGAACCCCTCTGGACACCGGCCCCGGAACGCGCGGCCGCCACGCACATGGCCCGCTTCATTCAGGTGATCGGGCAGCAGCTCGATCCCGGCGTTCGCGACTGGGCGTCGCTCTACCGCTTCTCCATCGACCAGCCCGAGGCCTTCTGGACGGCGATGTGGGAGTTCGGCTCGGTGGTGGCGGAGCAACGCGGTCAGCGCGTGACCGAAGCCTGGCCGGCGATGCCGGGCACGCGCTTCTTTCCGGAGGCTCGATTGAACTTTGCCGAGAATCTCCTGAAGCATCGCGACGACCGTCCGGCAATCATCCACGCCGGCGAAGACGGCATCCACGGCCAGATCAGCCACGCCGAACTGTATCGGCGGGTGGCGGAAGTGGCATCGGCGCTGCGCGCGATGGGCGTCGGGGAGGGCGATCGCGTCGCCGGCTACCTGCCGAACCTTCCCGAGACCGTGATCGCCATGCTGGCGGCCAGCTCGATCGGCGCGGTCTGGTCGTCCTGCTCGCCGGACTTCGGCGTCCAGGGCGTGCTCGATCGCTTCGGTCAGATCGAGCCCAAGGTGCTGTTCTGCGCGGCCGCCTACCGCTACAACGGCAAGACCTTCGACTGCCTGGCGCGGGTCCGTGAGCTGGCCGAGAAGATGCCTTCGATCGAGCGCATCGTGGTCACGCCCTACGTGGCCGAGGCCGTGGATCTCGGCGGCCTGCCCAAGGCCATCCTGTGGGACGAGTTTCGTGATGCTTCTGCCCGCGAGATCGAATTTGCCCAGCTGCCCTTCGATCACCCGCTCTATATCCTCTATTCCTCGGGCACCACGGGCGTGCCCAAGTGCATCGTGCACGGGCAGGGCGGGACGCTCTTGCAGCATCTGAAGGAGCTGATGCTGCACACGGACCTGCACCGGGACGATCGCCTGTTTTACTTCACGACCTGCGGCTGGATGATGTGGAACTGGCTGGTCTCCGGCCTGGCCGTCGGCTCGACCATCGTGCTGTTCGACGGCTCGCCCTTCGCTCCGGACGGCAATGTGCTCTGGGATCTGGCCGACGAGGCCCGCGTGTCGGTGTTCGGGACCAGCGCGAAGTGGATCGCGGCCTGCGACAAGGCCGGCATCAAACCGCGCGAGACCCACAGGCTCGATGCCCTCAAGGCCATCCTGTCGACGGGATCGCCGCTGCTACCCGAGTCCTTTGACTACGTCTATCGCGACATCAAGTCGGACGTGCAGCTGAGTTCCATCTCCGGTGGCACGGACATCGTGTCCTGCTTCGCTCTCGGCAACCCCATCCTGCCGGTCTACAAGGGCGAACTGCAGTGCCGGGGCTTGGGGTTGAAGGTCGAGATCCGCAACGACGATGGCGAGGTCGTGGTCGACGAGACCGGCGAGCTGACCTGCTCCCAGCCATTTCCCTGCATGCCCGTCGGCTTCTGGAAGGACGAGGACGGTTCGCGCTACCGCGCCGCCTACTTCGAGACCCACCCGGGCATCTGGAGCCATGGTGACTACGCGCGACTGACGCCACGCGGTGGTCTGGTGATCTACGGGCGCTCGGACGCCACGCTGAATCCCGGTGGCGTGCGCATCGGGACCGCGGAAATCTACCGCCAGGTCGAGAAACTCGATGAGGTCATCGAGTCGATCTGCGTCGGTCAGGATTACGAGGGTGACGTGCGCGTCGTGCTGTTCGTTCGGCTGCGGGAGGGTGTCGAGCTGGACGATGAGCTGCGCGATCGAATCCGCAGGACCATCCGCGCCAATGCCACCCCCCGCCACGTGCCGGCGGTGATCCTCGCGGTGCCGGACATTCCCCGAACCGTGTCCGGAAAGATCACCGAACTGGCGGTCAGAGACGTGATCCATGGCCGGCCGGTCAAGAACACCTCGGCCCTGGCCAACCCCGAGGCCCTGGAGCATTTCAAGGGTCGGGAGGAGTTGGGTTAAGGTCAAGGGCGGAATCTTTGAAACGCAAAGCAGCGAAGCAGCAAAGACGGAAAATCTTTAGAACGCGAAGCAGCTAAGCAGCCAAGGAAAGGAAAAAATAAAAGGAATAAAACTTCTGGTAACGTTAAGACGCCAGGGAAAGCGAAAACCAATGAGCTGTTAATCCGCTTTTTTGCCTTAGCGTCTTCGCGCCTTGGCGTTTAAAAGATTATTGCTTTTCTTTGCTGCTTCGCTGCTTTGCGACCAAAAGATTCTTGGTCTTCGTTGCTTTGCGACCAAAAGGTTTTCAAAATGCGCGTGATTTTCTCCCACGGCCATCTGTCCAGTCCGCAGAGCCGCAAGATCCAGGTGCTGGCGCCGGTGGCCGAACGGATCGGATGTTCTGTCGAAGCGATCGACTACACGGATCTGCAGGATGATCCCTTCGGGCGGGTAGAGCGTTTGAAAGCCCGCATTTCAGAGTTGGACGAGGCGCCGGTCCTGGTCGGTTCGTCCCTGGGCGGTCTGGTGTCCCTGGCGGCGGCCGAGGTCGTGCCGGTGGCCGGCCTGTTCCTGATGGCGCCGGCCCTGTTCATGGAAGATCGGATGCCCGGTGGCGTGGTGCGTGAGTCCTATGCGCCGCGCTGCGATCGGATCACCGTGGTTCATGGCTGGCGAGACGATATCTGCCCCTGGCAGGGGAGTGTGAAGTTTGCCGAGCAGACCCGCGCCGACCTCTATCTGATCGACGCGGACCACCGTCTCGAGGACGCGTTGATCTCGATTCAGGGCTGGCTGAACGACTTTCTCTCGACCTTGAGCTGATTGCCGCTTCGGTCAGTCCCGGAGCTTGATGCGCCGAGGCAATCCCCGTCTGCCCTGATCGGTGAGCCTCGGCTGGTGTACCCTAGCGACATTCCCATTTCACGGATGCTTCATGAGCAACATCCCCACCCGCAATCTGGCCCTGTTCTGCGACTTCGAGAACGTCGCCCTCGGCGTTCGCGACGCCCGCTACGACGCCTTCGACATCCAGAAGGTGCTCGAGCGCCTGCTCCTGAAGGGCAATATCGTCGTGCGCAAGGCCTACTGCGACTGGGGCCGGTATCGCGAGTTCAAGGCGGCCATGCATGAAGCGGCCTTCGAGCTGATCGATATCCCCCACGTTCGCATGTCGGGCAAGAATTCGGCGGACATCCGCATGGTGGTCGATGCGCTCGACCTCTGCTATACGAAAGGCCATGTGGACACCTTCGTGGTGATCTCGGGCGATTCCGATTTCTCGCCGCTGGTCTCGAAGCTTCGGGAGAACAACAAGACGGTGATCGGCGTCGGGGTCAAGAGTTCGACCTCGGACCTGCTGATGTCCAACTGCGATGAGTTCATCTTCTACGACGACCTGATCCGCAAGCCGAAGAAGCCGGCCAAGAAGAAGGCCGCGAAGAAGAAGGCCTCGAAGAAGGCGGCGGCCAAGCCCGCGGTCGACGAGAAGCAGCAGGAGGCCTTCGATCTGGTGCTGGAGACGACCGAGGATCTGTTCTCCGACCGGGATGCGGAAGAGAAGGTCTGGGGGTCCATGGTCAAGCAGGCACTGAAGCGCCGCAAGCCTGGCTTCAGCGAGTCCTACCATGGCTTCAAGAGCTTCAACCATCTGCTCCAGGAAGCGCAGAAGGCCGGCTTGCTGGAACTGCAG